>JBDKGG010000054.1:0-53133 GCA_039798325.1 Bacteroidota bacterium | reverse complement strand
TGCCATCATTGGCTTCCACTTGGATGAACTTGCTGGTGTTGGACCAAACGATGCTGGCAAAGGTGCCTTGAGTAGGCGTGCCTGTGCCAAATTGCGTATTGATCACCCCAAAAGCATTGGTCGTGGCGGATTGGGTTTCTTGGTATTCAATGGCACCATCGGTTGTGTTTTGATGCAACGTAAATCGCACCAAGATCGGTGTATTCACCAACGGAGCTCCAGCATTGTCTCGAATCACCGCTTGGTAAGGAATGCCCTGGGGAACTTGGGCAATAAGGAATGAAGGGATGAGGAGAAAAAGGAAGAACGGGATAAGGGAATGAAGGGATGAGGGGATGAAGGATTCAAGGGATGAGGGATTTTTCATTTGTTTAGAATTCAATATCATTATTAAAATACAATTTTCAAATCGCCATTGGCGGTTCGATACATTTCCCCGGGTGTTAATCCGCCTGCAAGGGCAGCGGCATTGTCCGCATAAACCGGCAATCCGGCATTCTTGATTTTGTTGGATTCGTTGCTTTTTATGGCAAACGGCACACTCATCATCTGCTGCGTACCCATATCGATATAACCCGCTCCGGTGTTGGCTTCTACTTGAATAAACTTGGTGGTGTTGCTCCAGTTGATGTTGGCAAAGGTGCCTTGGGTGGCGGCCCCTGAACCGAATTGGGTATTGATCAATCCCAAGGAATTGGTGGTCAACGATTGGGTCTCTTGGTATTCCACCGTTCCGTCGGTTGTATTTTGGTGCAACGTGAAACGCACAGTTACAGGTGCATTCACCAATGCCGTACCTGCATTGTCTCTAATTACCGCCTGATACGGAATCCCTGCGGGAACGGATGCTGCGGGTGTTCCTGCCGTGCCACCACCACCATTGTTGGATGATGTTCCGGTATATAAGGCTGTGATTTCTTCTGGAGTGATGGCGCGATTGTAGATGGCGATGTCGTCGAGTATTCCATTATAATATAACTCAGGCCCTGCTCCACCAGTATATCTACCAAATTCCAAACTCTGACTAAAATTAGATATAGTTCCACTGAAATTTTCCGATTGAATTTCAATACCATCCCTATATAATTTGACAACATTCCCATCCCATGTTCCTACATAAAAATGCCAAAAATCGTTACGATATTCGTTGTTGAATTCACTCTTACAAACTTGATATGAAGTTTTTGAACAAAAATTCATTCCTCCACAACTTTCACAAATAACGAAAGCAAATTCTTCATTATTGGGACCGGAATTATTCCATTTACCCAAAACCCCAGAATTCGTCATAATACTATTCGTTTTCATCCAAAATGAAATCCCCAATGAGCTGCTATATGCACCGTAGGGTAAACTAATAGAGCCTATCCAATCATTACCATCAAAGTTATAAGCACTATTACCATTTCCATTTCTATCTGTTGTCAACGTAGCCCCATTCACCGTACCATTGTTTCCATTCCCACTCTCATCATTGGCGTTGCCGTTGAACGGCCAGTAGCCGACAAGACCGTTGGTTGGCAAATAGGATGGTAAAGCAGGCGCTTCCAATTCATTGCAAATCCCATCGGCATCGGAATCGTAGATGCAAGTTCCGTCACAATTCAAATAGGTTTGGGTAGGGTATGTGCAAGATCCATCATCCAAGGTGGCGGAAGCGTTGTAGTTGCAGGCGGCAACATCCAAACACCCCATATTCGGAATCGTTGGATTTTGAGAATTATAAAGTGATTGGATTTCTTGAGCTGAGAGAGCCCTATTGTACAAATGCAAATCATCAATCAATCCATTAAAAATTTGATATTCAGGACTAATTCCGCTTATTCGAAAATTCACATCATAGTTATAGGCAGAGGCGCTAGGATTATCGGATGAATGCTCCAAATTCCCATTGATGTAAAAGAAATATTGTATTCCTATTTTCTTTAATACAAGATAATACCATGAAGTGGTATTATAACCTGTAGTAGATCCGTGCATATATAGGCTTGTCCAAAATGCATTAGCAGGACCAAGGTCGTAAACAAAATAACCAGGTGCATTGTTGTCGTTATAACCGATAGCTATTCCAGTATGAGGTATAGTATTAAATAGGCATCTGGTGACCTGATTCAGATCTGCAATTTTTACCCATAAACCAATTGTAAACTCTGGTTGTCCGATATTAAACAATGGACTTTGCGTCGTAAGGGTCGAGCCTTGCCCCAATTCAATTCCATTAAAAGCTGCGGTCGCATTCTGGTTTCCAAATCGGTCTGATGTAAAAGTGACATTTGAGTTGAGCAAATGATTCCCATTTCCGCTCTCATCATTGGCGTTGCCATTAAACGGCCACCATCCCACCAAGCCATTGGCTGGCAAATAAGACGGAAGGCTTTGCGCCAACATCATCATTGGACTAACCAATAATATCCATACTAAAAACAAGTCTAATGCTCTTTTCATCACAGGATCATTTATACAACTCTTCAGATTCCGCTTTACAATGGAGCGCTTCATCCACTGCAATCAGCTGTTCCATAAAGTTGGATTGTCTAAGGTTCTTTTAAGGATTGTATACCAAAGTTAATCATCTCTGAACAAAATTCTACACTTAGCATAAAATTCCATCAAAAATCATATTCCATTGGTACCCTAGAGATCTTGTGCCAATGGGCAAAAAAAAGGGAGCATCTCTGCTCCCTTTCCCTTGCTCTTCAAAAAAGACTATCCCAATGCGAAACGGATGAATCCGGTTGCTGTTAAATCTTTGTCTACTGACTTCATGTACTGAGATACATTCATCTTGCTGTCCTTGATAAACTCTTGGTTCAACAAGGTGTTCTCTTTCATGAACTTGCCCAAACGTCCCATAGCAATTTTCTCTGCCATGTCCGCTGGTTTGCCTTCGTTGATGGCTTGCTCTTTGCCCACTTCCAACTCCTTTTGCTTGATCTCTTCAGATACTGAATTCTCATCCAAAGCAACTGGAGCCATTGCAGCGGCTTGCATCGCAACATCCTTGGCCACATCAGCTGAAGTTTCTTTGTTGAAACCTACTACTGAAGCCAATTTGTTTCCTGGGTGGTTGTAACAAAATACCATTCCAGCGTTAACGGTTCCATAGTAAGACAAATCCAACTTCTCACCAATTTTACCAATCTCCTCAGTAATCTTGTCATTGATCGACATTCCACTGTCCGCGAATGGCAACGCTTTCAACTCATCCAATGTAGCTGGGTTGTGCGCAATGGCAATATCCAAAATGGTATTGGCCACGGCAACAAATGCCTCGTTCTTGGCTACGAAATCCGTCTCACAGTTCAATACCAACATGGTTCCACGGGTATTGTCTGCAGTGGCTTTGGCCAAAACTACTCCTTCGGTAGCATCACGATCACTTCTGTTGGCTGCCACTTTCTGACCCTTCTTGCGAAGCAAATCAATGGCGGCATCAAAATCACCATTGGCTTCCACCAATGCCTTCTTACAATCCATCATACCGGCACCGGTGATGGTACGCAATTTATTTACGTCTGCTGCTGTAATATTCATAATAATTTTTTTAAAAAGAAACGATTAAGCTCTTGGGGTGCGCTTGCGTGGCTTAGCATCCGCTTTCACTTCTGCCTTTGCTTCTGCCGCTGGAGCTGCATCCTCATTCTTGTCCTTCTCTGACTTGCGCTCTGTCAAACCTTCAGCGATGGCTTCAATCACTACATCCAAAATTTTGGAGATAGACTTGGTGGCATCATCGTTGGCTGGAATAGCGAAATCAACTTTGCGTGGATCGCTGTTGGTATCTACCATTGCAAAAACTGGAATACCCAAACGCTTGGCTTCAGCTACTGCAATGTGCTCTTTCATTACATCGATAACAAACAAAGCTGCAGGTACACGATTCATGTCCGCGATAGAACCCAATACTTTGAACATTTTGTCGTGGGTACGGGTCAATTGCAAACGCTCACGCTTAGACAACGTAGCCGCTGTTCCATCCGCTTCCATCTTCTCGATGTTGGCCATTTTGCGAACCGCCTTACGGATGGTTACAAAGTTGGTCAACATACCACCTGGCCAACGCTCAGTAACGAAAGGCATACCGATCGCAGAGATGCGCTCAGCAACCAAATCTTTGGCTTGCTTCTTTGTTGCTACAAAAAGGATTTTCTTCCCAGACTTCGCGATTTGTTTCATCGCGTTAGCAGCCTCGTCCAACTTAACTGCTGTCTTGTTTAAATCAATGATGTGGATACCCTTCTTCTCACCGAAGATATAGGGAGCCATGTTGGGATTCCACTTTCTGCTTAAGTGACCGAAATGTACACCGGCCTCCAAAAGCTCGTCAAAACTAACTCTTGCCATTTTATTTTATAATTGTTTACTTTCTCTAAAATCAATTCGCCGGTAGCCACCCAAGGGTGAGTCCGGCGAATTTGGATGCTAAACAATGTCCCAGTCCTGCGATTAACGCTTAGAGAACTGGAAGCGCTTACGTGCCTTCTTCTGACCGAACTTCTTACGTTCAACCATACGAGGGTCACGTGTTGTTAAACCTTCCGCCTTCAATGAAGATTTCCACTCTGGATTAATCTCAATCAAGGCTTTGCTGATCGCCAAGCGCAATGCTTCAGCTTGACCAGTAATTCCACCACCATCGATATTGGCTTTGATGTCATACTTTCCTACATTCTCAGTGATGGTGAAAGGTTGATTCACTTTGTACTGAAGAACCAATGAAGGGAAGTAAGTTTGTAAATCACGACCATTGATGGTCATGTTTCCTGTTCCTTCTGAAAGGTAAACACGTGCTACTGCACATTTACGACGACCTGAAGTATTGGTGTATTGGGTAGTTGCCATACCGATGTATTATCCTTTAATCTTGTATTCTGTTGGTTGTTGCGCTTGTTGCTTGTGGTCTGCTCCTGCATATACAAACAAGTTGCGGTAAACTGCGCTACCCAAACGGTTCTTGGGAAGCATTCCACGAACGGCCATTTCAACCATCGCAGTGGGGTGCTTGGCCATCATTTCTTTTGGCGTAGCAAAACGTTGTCCACCGGGATACCCTGTGTAACGGATGTAAACTTTCTCATCCCATTTCTTTCCACTCAACGCTACTTTGTCTGCGTTGATGACAATCACATTGTCACCACAATCCGCGTGCGGCGTGAACAATGTTTTGTGCTTTCCTCTTAATAAGGAGGCCACTTCAGAACCCAAACGTCCTAAGTTCACTCCTGCTGCATCCACTACCAACCACTGCTTGTTTGCAGTCTCCTTGTTGGCAGACAATGTTTTATAACTTAAAGTATCCATGTCGTTACAGTTTATCCGTTAAAAACGGAGTGCGAAAGTAATACCTTTTTTTCATTCTACCAAGACTTTTCAACAATGAAATTATAATTCATTGATTTTCAAATTCTTATTAGTATGGAAAATCATTAAAAAGCCAAACGAATTCCCATCTGGCCAGTATGAATGGCCTTATGATCACCACTTTTTCGGCCATTGTAATTGACGGTCCATTGCCATCTTCCCCCAATGGTCTGGTATTGCATCATCCACGTCCAATTGGTGCCAGGCAGCAATCCCTCCAACAAATCATACGTATAAGTATTGTATCCGCTTCCTGTATAATCCAAGCGGTGCCACGCCACATCCACCGTGTAAATGGATTTTCCTGGCTCATTCCATTTCAACTGTATGGGGCATTCCATTGCACTCAATCGCTCACTCATCTCTCCCAACAATACCTTCTCTTTCCATTTCGGTTTAATCAAAAGTTGCGCTTGCTTGTTGGGGGTAATGGCTACATCCATCTCCACCTCTTGATATTGAATTTGATAATTGCGTCCGACCAAAAAATCACTGGCCACTTGTTTTACACCTTGCTTGTAGCTAGGTTGCAACTGCGTCTCTGCATTCCATTGGTAGCGCATCAAAGGCGACCAATACCGATCGCTCCGTCGCTCATATCCCAAAGACAAGGCTTGCAACGATGTTGTTTCCTGCTGCTGCAGGCCCCAGGTCCAACGTGCATCTTTGGTAGCATACAACAATTGATTGCGTTGGGTCAAATGCTGTTGTACTAAAATACTATCTCCCTTTTCAAAAACCCTCCAACCCAAAATCTGTTGATCGAGGTTTTGTTGGTCCGCCACCAAACTTCCTTGATAATTCCAACCGCGATAGCGCTCTCGATTGCCCCGCATCTGCAATGTCAAGGACAATTTCTGTCCGTGCACCGCAACAAAGTCATTGTTGGGCACTGCTGTGCGGATGTAATTGGCATCATATCCAAAAGCCGACATCTCAAACTCATTCAATTCCTTAATACCATTGTCATTGTAATCATTCCAAACAAAATTCCCTTGACCCGCCGGCACTTCTACATAGATGTAACTCTTGCGTTGCTCCATTCCTGAACTCAATTCATAATATCCATTGATGTTCCAAATTCTACTTTTACTCCACCACTGTGTTCCCGCTCGCCCAACCGCGTTCTTTTCAGGAGCAGCATTAAATACCGTTGGCGACAACACCATCAATTGACGCTGGGCCAAAGTAGCGTTCACCCTCCAATCGGAGGTTACTTGCCATGCCGCATCCAAACCCCATTGTTCTGCTCTTGCCCCGCGCATCAACACGCCATCCGAAACATTTGTCAGATGATCCAATCGGTTGCGATAAAAAACAACCAGCTTTTTTGTTGTTGTATCCTTGGTTCCGACGCCCGTCATGTAATCATAAAAAACATATGGTCGGGATCCATTGCTCCATTGCCCTTTGTTGCTTTCCCATTCATCTTGAAAATAACAACGCATCTTGCCCGGTGTCCAATCCACGCGATTCTTGTTTCGGTAAAATGTAGTCGCCCTAACTCCTTGGGTATTCAACGCCCAGCCATCCCATTTCCAAGTCATGTTCTTCTTGTCCAAGGGGTAACCCATCCAACGCAGACGTTGCCCTGCATATTCATTGGACCAGCGCAATTGATCCGCGCGAAGCAACACCGGCCGTCCTTCTGATTGGTATTGTGCCTCAGCCCCCAAACGCTGAAAATCTCCTTGCAAATTCATCCCCAACACATTCCAATTTCGCTCAAACTCCACTTCACGAAAACGTTCGATTCGATTAAAATAAATTGAGTTGTATTCAAAGTCAACCATCGTTTTCCACTTCTTTCTTTGCCAACGCGCCTCGCTCTTGACGGCCCAACCTTGGTTATCCCCATCATTCCGATTGGAAAACAAATTCAGGTCCTGATGGCTCATGGCCAGCTCATTCTCCCATTCCCATTTGCCCCGGCTTGTAGAATCGCTCCAATGATACCCCATGACCCACATCTGCAACGCCTTGGGAGCCGAAAGTTGGGCCTTGTCCATGTAGTTGCCTTGCTTTACCCATTGGGATCCGTCCCAAACGGGGGCCACCCATCGATAAACCTTTCCACCTGCATTGAATCCGGACTCTACATAATTCCCTTGTCCGGTTCCTGCATAACTGAATACAACCTGATAAAGGGTTTGCGTAGTGTCTTGACTCACTTCCCATACCCAGCCAAAATCCAAGGTATCCTTTTTCATATAAGCCACGCCATTAACCGGACCTTCCCAAGGTTTAGATCCATCAATAAATGCTTGAGAAACATTGTCTCCAGATTGACTTAAAAGATAACGTGATGAGTCAGACAAATTGAGCTGCAATGGCTGATTTTTGGCGTCCCATTCATTGAAATAACGCCAATAGATTTTTTGGCCATCCCACTTTTTCTCGGCACCCGCTGTCACCAAGGGTCTAAAATATTGTTTGTCTGAATATTGAAACTCGACCACCAATCGCTTGTCCTTGGTCAATTGCCGTGCAGGAGTAAAGGTGATGGTTCCTGAATTGTAATCAATCACATAGTCCTTGTCTTGACCGCGCTGCAATTTCACGCCATCCATATACACCTGCTCCGTGCCGGAAAGAACAATGATGAATTGTTCGCCATTGGCGCCCTGCAAGCGATAAGGACCTTGGTTGCCTTCCATGGCTACAAAAGATTGTCTGGCAAATCTTCCTTTGGACAAAGAAAAGGCCACATCGGTCTTCCATTCATCCCCCTGATGCTGAAAGGACATCCCTTGCCCGCGTTTGAAATAACGCATAAAATACCCTTCCTTTTGCTGTTTGGTAAAATCCCCTGCTAAAATCTGTGTTGTCTTATTGTACAAAACAATATTCATCACATCAAAGTCTTCCAACTTGGAGGTATAACCACCTGCCTGCATGGGCAGTTGCGCATCTGAAAGCTGGCCCTTGATTCGCCAATCGCCGCTGATGCGACCATCGAGCTGAAGATTTAATCCAGACTGCAAACTCAAGTTCTGATTGTTCCCCACTTGAATGGTTCTGGACAACACCCCAGATTGAATGATGTCCGCCATTCCCTCTGAAGAATGTGGTGCCAATCGCTCCCCCAACAACGAAGGACGAAAAGAGGAGTGCGTACGTTGATAGGCCTTGTATTGTCCCCACTCAACAGGGTACGGTCGACGCTGATATTCCCATTTCAATTGGGTTTGATCCAATCCTTTGGGAAGAACGAGCATGGCCTTGTGGGGAATCAGTTGATACAAAGAATCAGGGACAATAACGGTATCTTGTTTCAGCACAAAGGTTGAAGGATCGATGCACAGGGTATCCAAAATGAGGGTGTCCCGTTCTGATTGCGCCAGGGAACCCAGCGCAACACAACAAAACAGCAAGATCCAGCCTACCTTTTTCATCGACAAAAGCCTAACAACAAAGTTTGGCAATTTATATTGCTTTTTTCAAGGCTTTGTCGATTAGTTTCGCACCATGCGTACGTATTGGAGAATCATATTGGAAAGTGTCAAAATGGCCTTCCAAGCATTGGTGAGCAACAAGCTGCGCACGGTATTGTCACTATTGGGGGTTACCATCGGCATCTTCTCCATCATTTTTGTCTTGGCTGTTGTGGATAGCATGGAAGCCGACATGCGCGAGAGTTTGGAATCTGTGGGATCCGATGTCATGATGATTAAAAAATGGCCCATGGGTCCTGAGGACGGAAAAGAGGAGTACGAGTGGTGGAAATTCATGTCGCGCCGCGAGCCCTCAACCAAAGACATGGCGCAATTGGCTTCGCGATTGACGACAGCTCAAGCCTTGGCTTTTGAATCAGGCACTTCACAAACCGCTAAGTTTGAGGGAAACTATTTGGAAGATGTTTGGGTGAATGGGGTTACCTTTTATTACAACCAAACACGAACGGTAAACATCGAAAAAGGAAGGTATTTCACCGAACATGAGTGCGATGGGGGGCGGGGCGTGTGCTTGATTGGAAACACCGTTGCGCAGCAATTGTTTGGACGAGGGGAGGCCTTGGACAAAGAGATTACTGTGGCAGGATTAAAAATGAGGGTTATTGGTCAAATGAAAAAAGAGGGAGCTTCATTGTTTGGCAATGGGATGGACCAAACCATCATTGTTCCCGTTGGCTATGCGGTTCGTTGGATGAATACCGAAGAAGTGGATGGCAGCATCATGGTGAAAGCCAAACCCTCTTCCAACGCCGATGATTTAAAAGGGGAGGTCATTCAACATTTCCGCGCCATCCGAGGCATCAAGCCTGGTGGTGACAATGATTTCTCCATCATCGAAGCCAAAATGATCAGTGATGTTTTGGACCAGATTGTCGGGGTTTTCAATACCGCTGGAATGTTCATTGGCATCTTTGCCATCATTGTTGGGGCATTTAGCATCGCCAATATCATGTTTGTGAGTGTCAAAGAACGAACCCATTTGATAGGTCTTCAAAAAGCTTTGGGCGCAAAGAAGGTGTTTATTCTCGTACAATTTTTAACTGAAGCCGTATCCTTGTGCATCATGGGAGGATTGATGGGGTTGGGATTGGTTTATTTGTCCATCGTTGGACTGAATGCAGCGTTTGAAATGTCCTTTATCCTGCCCATGGAACGGGTATTCATGGGCATCGGAATATCAGTGATTGTAGGTTTGATTGCAGGAATTTTACCCGCCTGGTCGGCTGCCAATCTGGATCCGGTAGAGGCAATGAGAAAGTGATTACTCCTTAATCAAAGAAATTGAAACGCCATTGACAACCATTTGATACAATCCAGGTGTCAGTTCTTCCAAATTCAATTTGTTTTCAGTCAAATTGGCCTCAAGAACTATAGATCCCATTTGGTTATATAGGACAACCATCCCCTTGTTTGCATTTTTGAAATAAACAACGTCCTTGACCGGATTGGGATAGATCAAATATTGCTCATTGTTCAGCTCATCGATGCTGGTGACGCTTCCAGCACATTCACAATTGCTATTGTACACATCATTTAAAGTGGCCATGTTTCCATCGTCACAAGGGTCGCCAACAAAGTAACAACTGCCATCGTTATTGTTGGCATTGGGATTGAAATTGCACGCAGTTGCGTCCGTGCAGCCATCAACCAAAACCACATCACCCAAATGATAACGTGCAAAAGCAAAATCGTTGTTGGTTTGTTGCACAAATCCTCCGCAAACCACTTTGAAATCATTGGTCAAAGCCAATCCATTTGCATCCTCGAATCCTGCTGCCACAGCGGTCACAACCAGACCATTGGTGCCAAACGTATTGTCTGTTGAACCATCGGCATTCAACCGCAGCAAACAAAAATCTCTTGAACCACCAAATCCTCCCAAACCCGTTGTACCACAGGACAAAATCTTTCCGTCCCCTTGCAGAACAATGTCATACAAAACATCAATGTTGTCATTGTTCACAATGGCATATCCCCCATTTGCAAAAGTGTTGTCTAAACTACCATCACCCAAATGTGCTGCAATCATAAAATTGTAAGAACCTCCATCTCTGTTTCCACAGGCCAAGACATGTCCATTTTCAAACACTGCGCGGTAGTAGCGACCATAGGCGGGATCAATCCAAATGCCATCGACATCCACTGAAGTCTGTGGTGTGCCATCTGCAGCCATCACAGCCAACATTGGATGGTCCATATTGTCCATCATGCTATAACTTGAGCCAACAATAAAAATACTGCCATTGGGCAATACGGCTGCACCCCGCGCCACCACATCTTCTTGATTGGTGGTAGACATCATGGTGTACCCTGCGTTGGTTCCAAAGCTGGTCATCATGGTTCCATTCAAATCCCATTTGGCTGCAACAATGCGCTCATTGGAAAAACCTGCAGGCATGGAGCCGCCAATCACCAGATATCCATCGTTCTGAACAATGATTTCGCGGGCATAATCTTCTCCTCCTTCGATTTCCCATTGTACCACACCACCATTACCAAAGGAGGCATCTAAAGTGCCATCCGGTAATAAACGCCACAAGGCCCATTGGGTATTGGCTGCTGAAAGGGAAGTGGCACCGCAAATCAAGATTTTGTCATCACTCAAGATTTCCAAATCATACATGAAGTCACCACCCAAAATGTTGTTGTATAAAAAGACACCATTGGATGAAAAAGAAGCATCCAAGCTGCCGTCGATATTGAGGCGACCCACAGTAGCTTCAAAATTGGACCAATTGCCAGAAACCCCGCAAAAGACAGTTTTTCCGGTACTTTGAACACCCACTGCTTGGCAATTGTCGAATGAGTCATCCGCCACAGGGGAATGGATCACTTGACCGGTTCCGCCAAATGTTTGATCTAAGCTACCAGGCGTTTGAGATGCTGCTGGAAACGCAGCCAATAATAGGGCTGAAAAAGCCAATAAGTTTTTGATCATAATCAAAGATAAACGAAAAAGAAATGCATCAAGACTTCAACAACTCGATCAGTTTCTCTCCCAATCGAAAAACGTCCTTGAATGAATTATAGAGCGGAACGGGAGCCAAACGGATGGTATCGGGTTCACGCCAATCCACAATGATGCCAGCGGCCGACAATTGTTGAACGATGGTTTTGTCCTTTCCCAAAAGACGCACACTGATTTGACAGCCGCGATCTTCAGGTGTGGTAGGGGTAACCTGCTCCATGGGTTGCTGGGTAATCAAAGAAACCTGCTGCAACACATATTCCAAATATCCTGTGAGTAACAATGACTTTTGACGCAAATCAGCCATCGTTGTATTAGAAAACAAATCCAAAGAAGCACGGTGCGCGGCCATGGAAAGAACTGGCGCGTTGCTCAATTGCCAAGCCTCAGCAGAGGGAATGGGTTGAAAGCCCGGTTGCATTAAAAACCTACTTTGTTTATCATGACCCCACCAACCGGCCAAACGGACCAAATCAGCGTGATGGTGTTTCTCATGAACAAATACACCTGAAACACCTCCTGGCCCGCTGTTCAGATATTTATAGCTGCACCAGCAAGCAAAGTCAACGTCCCAATCATGCAATTGCACAGGTACGTTTCCTGCCGCATGGGCCAAGTCAAAACCACATGTCGCTCCCACTGCGTGGGCAGCAGCAGTAATGGCTTTCATGTCAAACCATTGGCCGGTGTAATAATTAACGGCACCAAAGCAAACTGTGGCCAACTCCTCACCACACTCCTCAATTTTTGCGATAATATCCTCCGTGCGCAAGAGTGTTTCTCCGAAACGGGGCTGCATTTCCACCAATACATCCTTTGCCTCCAAACCGTGCAGTTGAGCTTGAGATTCAAAGGCATAATGATCAGAAGGAAAGGGTTTATGCTCAAACAATATCTTGTTGCGCTTGCCCTTGGGTCGATAAAAAGAAACCAATAACAAGTGAAGATTCACTGTGAGTTGGTTCATCACCACCACTTCCGTTTCTTTGGCTCCCAAAATAGGAGCCATCATTGCGGCAAAGGGTTCATGGTAACTGAACCAAGGATTCTTGGCTTCAAAATGGCCTTCCACGCCGTATTGCGCCCAATCGGCCAATTCTTGGTCGATGGTTGATTTGACTCCCTTGGGCTGCAAACCCAAAGAATTTCCGGTAAAATA
Organism: Bacteroidota bacterium; assembly: GCA_039798325.1. Classification (GTDB taxonomy): domain Bacteria; phylum Bacteroidota; class Bacteroidia; order Flavobacteriales_D; family Sanyastnellaceae; genus CAMCTV01. Next base: position 40,190 of record JBDKGG010000054.1, on the reverse strand, counting down.
AAGGGCGTCTTGGCCTTGATGCTGCGGGAAATAAAATTGATTTCTAAAAGATCTTAGGGGATCTTGTACATCTTGAGCCTGGGCCCAGGACAAATCAAATTTGTATTCCATCGACATGGTCAATTAATGCATGTGTTGCGCCTTGTGCAAGAACTCGTCAAAAGGCAATTTCACTTCGTTGATGGTGCAATTGGCTTTGATGAATTCCATCACTTTGTCTTCAAACAACAAATCATAAACATTCTTGGCTTCTTCACGCTTGGCCAACAATTCTTTGGCCATGGTTTCCAAGCGCTCATCTTCGACGGGCAAACCGTATTGCGCAAAGCGCTCAGCATATTGTTTCTTCACGTGATCCACAGCTTCTTCCATGGTCACTTTAATCTCATTCTTCTCAATAATGCTGGACTCAATCAATTGCCATTTCAAACCTTGGGCATAAGCAGGATATTCTGCCTCCACCTGCTCCATGGTCAATGGCTTCTCGTTGCTCATGGCAATCCAACGCTTCATAAAAGCATCTGGCAATGTTGGATTGATGGCATCACTGATTTGACGTGCAGCGGTTCTTTTGAACATCCAATGGGCATCACGCGCAAATACTTCTGTCATGTTCTCACGCACCTTGGCACGCATCTCGTCCATATTGGTTACCGTTCCTGCTGGGAAAAGTTTGTCGTACAATTCTTGATTGAATTCTGCCACTTCTACATGGTGAATATTGTTCACGGTCAATTGCACGTTTCCTTCAAAATGGTGCAAATCGTGGTGAGTAATGCCCAACAAACGCGCCAACGCTTCATGGTCAGCACTCAAATGATGTGGATTCACTATGACCTGGTCTTCCTTGCTCAAACCCACCAATTGCTTTTGGGTTTTGGCATCGGTGACATCTTCGATGGTAATGGTAGAATTACTGTTGACGCCTCCTTCAATCACCTTTCCATCTGCATCCACCGCCTTAACAGTGATGTCCAACAAATCCTCAGCACCACTCTTCTCTGGATTAGACATTTTACCAAAACGGCGACCATAATCGCGAATTTGCTTGTCAATCAATTTGTCATCTACGTCAATCACGGCGAAGTCAAATTTCATTTTCTTGTCCAAGCTCACCTCGATTTCAGGAGCCAATCCCATTTCATAGGTGAAAGAAAAATCCGTTGGGTTGTCCCAATCGCCAACATCATCACCTTCCTTTGGAATGGGGTTACCCAAGACAGGAAGTTTATTGTCTGCAATGTGCTTGTAAATAGCGTCCTGCAACATTTTATTGATCTCCTCTGCCAACACCGCTTTACCGTAACGTTGTTTTACTACAGATGCTGGAACATGACCGGGTCTGAAACCAGGCATTTGCATGTTTTTTCTGTAGTTCTTCAAAGATTTCTCAACCGCTGGCGCATAATCTGCTGCAGTAATGTCAATCTTGATTTCTGCATTCAATGCATCGATGTTGTTTTGGGAGATTTGCATAGTCTTAAAAAAAGAAATACCGACTTATTCGGTATTTATGTTACATATTTTGTCCGGATGGAGGGACTCGAACCCCCACGCCTCACGGCACCAGATCCTAAGTCTGGCGCGGCTACCAATTACGCCACATCCGGAATTGGGAATTAAATAACTCCCAAAAGGGATGCAAATATACAGCCTTATATGAAACTTTCTACTAAAAAATGAAGGATATAGCTTGGCGGCATGAAAAAAGTTTACATGGGACTTGCAATGGCCTTGCTGATGGGGATTCAAGCCCTTGGTCAATGTTTGCAACCTTCCTTCACAGGGATGAAAACTCCCCTTGAAAATCCAAAATCAGATCGCCTCGAAATATTGATTCAAAACCACTACCTCCAGAAGAACATCAACGACCTTTATTCGGGCTATTGCCACTCCATGTCAAAAATGGCCATTTGGACCATCGGCCGGTGGAGCAATCAATCGTTGATTCAAATCAAAAGTTTAGGTGTTGGGTGCCAATTACAATTGGGAACCTTGACCCACTTGGCGCATGAACTTTCTTTTGCAAAGGAGCAATTCCCGGAAGGGGTGCAACAAACCCAATGGCAATCTAGGTTGAGCGCCACTTACCTGAATCAAAAATTTCAAGTGCAATACCAACACTTCTGGATTTGGAATCATTCGCTGCTTCAATCACAAAATCAACCCTTACAATCGCTAACGCTACAACTAAGCTCCTCCCAAAAACATCAACTGCAATTTGCTCTTTGGCAATTTGTCATCGTTCCAGCGCAAATCCGCATCCAGCATCAAATAGCGCTACAGGAGAAATGGTCGATAACCTGGGGTTTCCAATGGCCACAAACAAAATATTGGTTTGTACTAAAAAACAAAAACAAAAAGATTCAATCATCCTTCTGCCTGCTTGTACAACCCTATTTCCTACCATCTTTCTACCAATATCATGAAATGGATTTGCGCTAGTGTTCTGATCCTGCTGATGCACACCATGAGTCAGGGACAGCAGGATACCATCAACTTGGAAGATGCCTATCAAGGGATTGCTTCCGATGAAAATGCATTGTCCAATGGGGAGGATTCCAACATCGATGTCAACAACCTTCGTCAGGTGGCGCATTTGCCCATTGCTTTCCAAAATGCCATTGCTGCTTATAAAGAAGAAAATGGGTGCATCGCCCATTTGCATGAATTGTATCGAATCTCAACCATCTCAGCTTTGCAATGGGACAGCATCATGCCATGGCTATCGTGTGCACCCTGCGCGCAGAAACCAAAGTTTATTCGTCAAAACCTCACCCTAACAGCCAAAGATATTTCTCGTCATGAAGACAACCTGTTCGTGGTATCCAAATACAACATTCGGTACCGTGCAAAAAGTGAAAATGGTTATCAATGGGGACTGCATCACTTTGCTCAAAGCAGCGGTCTTCCCGCACACATGTCCACAGGATATTTCCAATTGCAAAAGAAAAAACAACATTGGATCATTGGCGATTTTTTGCCTCAAACCCCTCAGCATCTCTTGTTTGCCAATAACCTGATGTCCTCTTCCCCTTGGATGGTAATGCCCATGGTGGCCAACGCACAGCGCTTTGTTCCCTACACTTCCAGCATTCCCAATCGGCATTGGCGGGGAATGGCCTATGCCTTTTCAGTCAAAAAACTCACCCTGTGCGCGGCGATGGATTTGGATTCCATACAAGCCTCCATGATCCCCAAGGTAAAGCAACGATGGGGGAATGCGGAATGGCGCAGTGAAAGAATAAAAATGCAATACCACTGGTATCTTTCCGACTCAGAGCAGAAACAACAGCAAGCCATCAACCTGGCGTTCCATTTCAAGGACCAAATGTTGCAGACGGAATGGGCAGGAAAAAAAGGCGATTGGAAATGGGATGCCTATTGGGTCAAACCTCTTTCTAAAAATCAAATACTGCGGCTAGAACACCGAGTGGAATGGAATGCAGAACAATTATTCCAAACAAACGCCTACCTCCATCAAGTTGTCTGGAATAAGAAATTCAAGATGCTGCTTTCTGTAGATCAAAAAACCAGCTACCGCCTATGGCTATCCAATAGCACAAGCGAGCAGAACTTCCGATTGCAATTGGATTTTAGCCCCCAACGATACCACGTTTTTTACCTGCGCTATCAAATGCATCAAGATGAACAAATCTTGCAGCAATGGCGAATTGATGGACAATGGGCCACCAGCGAGAATGGAAAGTTTCATTGTCGTATAGAACAACATGTGCAAAATAAAAATTCAGGTTGGTTAAGTGCATTGGAATACGATTGGAAACCATTGGGTAAGGCTTGGCATTTGATTGCAAGACAGACATTTTACGCCGTTCCTGAATGGGATTTGCGCATCTACATGATGGACCGAGAACTCAAAGGAGGCATGAGCATTCCCGCCTACAGCGGTAGAGGTAAAAAAACTTTCTTCATTCTTCAATACCAAAACCCGATGATTCGTTTGGCTTTGAAATGGACCCTGCTTTTCCCACAAACTGATGAAGTGAATTCAGGACTAACCACTCTTGATTTACAACTCGCTTTAACCTTTTAACCGGCACCATATGTAATGCAATCCCAAAATCGTATTTCTGTACCAACCTGGACGTTCCTTGAAAAATGATTTGTATTCCGAGAAAGTCAATTGATCGATAATGCTGGGCAAGAAGGCTTGGTGCAATCGGTAGTCGGAAGGCTGTCCGTGAAGAAAGAAATAATCGTACTGCATGCGCAAATAGCGCTTCAACACCCTGGGAGATATCTCATCAGCAAATCGAGCAATAAACGTCATCTCAGATGAAGCGTCCCGTGTTACTTTTCTGTTTTCCTCCCAATGAACAAGCACAGCACAAACAGGAAGTTGTTCCCATGTAAACGCTTTGTCATATCGTACAAAAAAATCGAAATCTTGATGTCGCTTCAAAGACTCATCAAACCTCACTTCAGCAAACGAATGTCGATCCACAATAAAACTAGATGTTTGTGCAAAACCTCCATCCAACAAAAAATTGATGGCAGACGAGCCGCGGTGCCAAGGCAATGACTTTTTCTGAATGGCTTCTCCATTGCGAATGACTTTGGCTCCTGAAAAATAAGCCCCTGGGCTCTTCTTCAAATGAGGCCAGCAGGATGCCAAATAATTGGGTTCCCATTCGTCATCGCTGTCCAAAAAAGCAATGAAATCTGAATTGCTCAAGGCAGCACCTTTGTTCCTTGCCACATTGGCATTGGACCTATTGGGCAAGCGATGATAATGCAAAGCGGACCAATGTTCTAATCCGTCAATGGGAAACAACTGAATATCCGAGGCGTCATCCACCACCCAAACTTCGTCCACTGCAACGGTCTGATGAAAAACGGAACGCAACGCACGAACAAGCTCATCCTTTCTGTTATAAACAGGAATAACCACAGCTATGGTCCCTGTCTTGATCATATTAGAAAATCATTGATTTGACGCAAGTGAATGGCGGAAGTGTGGTGGGCTAGGATAAATTCCTTGGCATGTGCCGCCATGATTTTGGACTGCTGAGGATGCAGAATCACCCGATGCATCGCCTCTGCCATGGCGATCACATCATGCTCCTCCACCAAATAACCACTTTCAGGGTGAACAATATCGGCAATGCCCGCGTGGCGAGTAGAAACAACCAGCAATCCGGCCAACATCGCTTCCATTACCGCCACAGGCGTACCTTCTTCATCTCCATTTTCTGCTACCACAGAATGTTGTACAAAACAACAACTCTTTGAAAACACATCTTGAATGTGTTCTCGGTCCAAAACTCCATGAAAACGAACATTATTTTGCAAATCATTGGCCAAAACATAATCCTCACAAGCCGTCAGCAAAGGCCCCGATCCAATGACGGCGAGCCGCACTTCTGGATCTTTCAAAAAAACTTGATGAAAGGCCTGCAGTGTAGACATCGGGGATTTCTTTTCTACCATTCTTCCCAACATCACAAACTGCTTTGCGTTGGGATCAGATTGAATTTGCGCAAAAGAAATATTGGCCCCGCAGGGAGAATACAAAATTCGATGGGCATCTGCACCCATCTCCATCCAACGGTGCTGCATCTTTCTGGAAACAACAACAAACTTCAAAAGGGGATCTTGAATCAAAGCGCGGTAACGGTGTTCATTCCGTCTTAGAATTTCATAAACCGACAAATCAAAGCCATGAAAATTGACTACCATCGGAATCTGCAGCATTTGAATCACCTCATGATTGGCGACCGCTGTGGTACCGTACTCCAAATAAACACAATCTGGTTTGTTCTCCCTCAATGATAAATACAAACTCCATTGCTCCCATCCCCATCGCTTTCCCCATCGCCAATTGTAGAAACGAATTCGCCACTTGGACAATGTTGGAAATGGAACTTCATTGCATTGTTTGGGTTGCTCTCCACCATGGTAAACCCAAAGAACTTTATCCAAGCCTTCTATGTGCAATTGAATAAAGGTCTCAGAGTAGGTCTGCTTGGATGGGGTGAACAAAGCAATTTTTTTCATGGGCTTATTTATCATTTTTCCAATCATTCAGCCAATGATTCATAGCATTTGCAACAGGCAATAAATCTGAATCTTCAACATCTTTACTGAAATAGAAATTATGCTCATTAGTTTCAGTCTCCGTATTTTCTGAGTTTCCAATAATCAAATATGGAAATGGCAAGTGCCTAAAATACTCCTTAAAAATCCGAAGATCATTATGATTAGAGAATACCACCGAACGAATGCCCTTCCAATGCGCACGATAATAAAAACGCAATTTCCAAAAATTCAAACGTCTAATGCCGTTTAAAGAAAACCTACAAAAAAATCCATTCCATGCATTTTGGGATACAACAAATGGCAATATAGCAGCATTCAAAGACATCTTAAAAACCCTGGATTGAAAACAATTTGTTGAATCAAAAAACAATATTTTCCCTATATCAGGTACATCTTGACTCCTCAGTTGACTGCGATAATACTGAACCAACTCTGAGGATTTTTTTTGAAATGAAGGCGAAATTTTTCCGCTCATCATAACGTGCAACAAAAACCTTTTTTGATCAAATTCAGACTTATGATCTTCTCTGGCAGTAATGCCTGCATCATGAATTCTGTAGCAACTCCAAACTTCTGGAAACCCCTTAAAATATCCAAATTGAGCATGCCACATATACATGGCCAAGTCTACACTATGAATTTCCTTGAACCAAGAAGGCCGGCAAAAATGTTGTGCGCGAAATACAAAAGATGTTGTGTGAAAAGGGGCATACTTTCCCAATACATCAGATAAGTTCATTCTTTCTGGAAGCTTTTTGTAAATGGTTTTCCGATCCCCATTATTGAACAAAAATTCGGTATTATGAAAAGAGCCTGCGCAATCTGGATTTTCTTCAAGATAATTTACTTGACGCTGCAATTTTTCATGACCCAACCAAGCGTCATCACCTTCTAACATCGCGATGTACTTAGCACCTGAACTCAAACAAGCCTGAAAAAGCAGATTAGCATTTTCAAATATGCCAATGTTCTTTTGCCGTCTAAATAAAGTAATTTCATTGGGAAATAAATCGGCCAAACGCTGGCATATTTCACCTGTTTGATCTTTGGATCCGTCCTCCCCGATAAATATTTGAAAACGAAAACTTGTTTTTTGAGCCAAAATAGATTGAATGGCATTTGCTATGAAATCTTCGTGGTTATAGGTAACGACAAAAACAGCCACCAAAGGCAATCCTTGATTAAGGCTTCCATTCGGCATAACCAAATCCAGTTTTTCCAAAATCATTTCCATTATACAGCATGAGAAACTTTCCTTGGTGTTCAAAAACATGGCCATAGCAAGCCATCATTTCATCCCAATCATCTGAGATTCCCAGTGGTAAAGTATCTTGATAATATTTTTGCCAATTATCTTCCGCCTCTCCTTTCTTGGCAACAGCTATTTGATAGGCATTACCAGCCTCATTACGATATCCTGCTAATTTTCGATAAGAAAAGAACATACATCGATCATGCCCGTTGATGGAGATCACGCAAGGGCGGCCAAAAGCCTGTCCCACCTCGTCATAATCCAACAAGATTTTATTGGATCTCTCCCAATGAATACCATCTTTTGACTGAGCGCTTTTGATGGTGTATTGAGGCTCTGTTCGATGATCAATAATATGCCAACCGGTACAAGAAACATAGAACATTTCCCAAGCATAACCTTTCTTTACAACATAGGGGGCTGTGTTAAAAAAAGGCTCTTCCAAACAACGATCCATAATGGGTGCATTGGAGTAACGCTCAAAGTGAATTCCATCTTTGCTGATGGCCAATCCAATCGACAAACGATAAGAAACCGTTACTTGAGGGTTCCAACCGATATAATACATCCAATATTCATCGCCATTTTTAATCACACATGTAGGCATCACACCGGAATCATCAAAAGAACCCAATTCTCCCACCTCCATCAAAGGTCCTATGGGTTGATCAATAAGTTCCAGTTTACCTTCATTAAATTGTGCTTGGATACAAAATGGAACTGAATGGCCCGATGCATTTCTTGAACCAAAATAAATTAAAAAACGATTCTCGCCTTCAGGAAGCGCAAACGGAACACTGGCGTGCGTAAAAACTGAATCCGAAGAGTATTTACTCCAATTAAATAGTTGATTACCCTTGATCCAACTCATATCATTTTTCGACTATCCACACCTGAAATCTCTCCAAATGTTCCTTTAACAAATGACCACTCTGGTGTAGATTTTATAACCGATGTTCCCATTGCAACAAAGGTGCCGTTGCCTATGGTCAATCCATCACGAATAGTGGCGTTTACTCCAAAGAGACAATAATCTCCAACGATACAATGTCCGGATAACACAACATGTGAAGTAAACATAACATGATTACCGATGACGCTATGATGTCCAATATGATTTCCTGACCACATCACAACATTGTTTCCAATTTGAACAAAAGGCTGAATCGTGTTATCTTCTAATACAAAGCAATTTTCACCTATGGATGTGGCAAAATTGGTACACTTTGAGCTGATGTAGGAGATGAAATGATATCCCTTCTGCTTACCTTCATGATAAACACGCTCTCTCAATTGATTCATTTTATTGGGAGCCATTGGAGCAAAAAAAGAAAATGAAGAAGGTGGGTAAAGAGCTTCTACATCCTCAAAAGCAACTATTGGTAACCCACAGAATAATTTCTCTTCGGGCAAGAAATTGCGGTGAACTGTAAAAGCTACAACATGATACTCACTATCATGAGTTAGATAAAAATGAGCCAATTCCGCGAAGTCCTTTACTCCAAATATGATTACATCCTTTGTCATCCTTTGTAAAGATAAGCGGTATATTCATAAAGGCCATAATCCTGCCTAATGATGATGTTGCGGGACAACTCTCTTGTCACCCAACCGGACAATTGATCCATAGAAAGATGAAATAAATCTTCTCTTTCCCAATCTACATTTTTAGACATGACGTTGAACGCAATACCCCGCCGTGACGCGCGAAAAACTTTTCCAATCACTTGCTTAAAATATTCCCACATTTCAGAATGCGTTAGGTCACGTTTCTCAGTAAAAACACCATTCATCACAGCATAATCAAAAACAGGCCATTGAAAATCATCATCCAATACATCACCTAGAATAAATTTTTCCTCGGGGTATTTCTCTTGACAACGCGCCACAAACAATTCAGACAAATCCAGTCCAATGTAGCTATCAAGAACAATGTTTTTTTCTCTGATATACTCCAATAAATGAGCCGTCCCACAGCCAAAATCAAGAACACATGGCAATCCTGCATGGCGTAAATCATATTGAACAACATCAAGCATTACTTGAAATCGTTTATGGTTATCCTCCAACTTAGGCCAATCCATTCCCAAATGATTGTCTCCGTGAGTTGTAAAACACTGCTCGTAATGCCGCACTATTTTTTCATAATCTCTATTCATAACAAATCATATTGACTCAACAATACTTGGCGTTCCGAGAAATCATTATTCATCAGCACGTCTAAAATGGACATGCCGGGATAAAAATCTGATGCTGTTTGAGAATATTCATGAAGTGACGACTGGACAAAAGACAATGTTATTCCTTCAGTTAAGAATGCAGATTTGTTATACAAATCCAAACCACCGATAGCATTGTTGTAACCGTCTGCAGCAAGTGCTTTGCATATGGCAATAATCCGGTCTTGACCCACGCCAGCTATGTCCCCAAAATCTGAAGAAGAAATCTTAAATGATATAGAAATACCCAACTGTTCAGCGCACCATAGAATGGTCTTTTGATTGAATTCAGAAATTTTACCCTTTCCATCACCAACGGTTTGTTTCAATGAATCTATTAGCTCATCATAACACTTCGTTTTTCGATAATTCATCTCCAATGACTTGAAAAACGTTTTGGTCCAACGGCCATCTGCAATTTCCAATTCGTTAATCAATCTATTTTGACTAGCTCCATTAAGCGGAACAGTGTACATGCTAGGAGCACCAGAAAAAATGAACTGATTCCGGTTTACCCAACCTCGGTTTATGTAATTGACATTATCTAAAAAAACGAAGGTATCAGAACTATGCAACAAATGGAAATAACCCAAATAAGGAAAAAAATAAGGCTGCATGATAACGACCTTGCTCATAAAACTGAGTTGATCGATTGCACGATATTGTTCAAATCAGATTCTGATAAACCGACATACAATGGCAAGCATAAAATCCTACTTGAAGCGGACTCAGAGATGGGGCATGATTGATGAGTCAGATATGGCAATTGATTCAATGAGGGATAAAAATATCTCCTTGGGAATATATCTCTCTTAGCCAAGACATCCAATACACTCAAAACGGTGTTTTCATCCTTAAACAAAACCGGAAAATAACTATAATTCCACTCAGTCTCTGGGCGCAGTTGAATACACTGGATATCATCATTTACCAGATGCTGCAAATAATATTCTACCACTTTCTTTCGCTCAGTGAGAATTTTATTCATCTCTGGTAACATGGTCAAACCCATGGCAGCTTGCAATTCTGAGATCTTAGCATTAATGCCAACCAATCCTATGTCTATGGTGTTCAAATGTCCAAAATTATGCCGCTGATACGCTTCTGAAAAAAGTAGTTCACTTGCTGTAAACAGCGCACCTCCCTCTCCAGTGTGAAAAACCTTTGTGGCATGAAAACTACAAGTGCTTATATCGCCATAGTTAAACACAGACTCACCTTTGTATTTCACACCAAAACAATGCGCGGCATCGTAAATTACTGACAGCCCGTATTCTTCAGCTATCAAAGCGATTGCATCAACATCGCATGGATTGCCAAAAACATGTGTTGCTAAAATACAGGTGGTTTTTTCCGTGATTTTTTCCTTGATCTTATGGGGGTCGATTGTCAGGGTGCTGGGCTCAATATCGGCAAATACTGGAGTACAATTTTCCCATAATATAGAAGAAGTGGTGGCCACATAGCTAAACGGAGTAGTAATCACTTCCCCTCCCTTGGCCAACATTTTCAATGCAATTTGAATGGGACTGGTTCCGTTGTTCATGATTAATACAGGAACAGATTCCAATGACTCCCTTACTTGAATCTCTAAATCCTTTACCAGCTCTCCTCGGTTGGTCAACCAACCATTTTTCCAAATCTTCTCCAGATACCTCTGATAAGCGTCAAGCGATGGCAGATATGTTTTTGTAACTGGAATCATCTAATTGGTCTAGAAAGGAATGAGGCTAATATACGAACGAACCAGAAATTAACATCAAACGAATGAAACAATCAATGCCAATGCGTTTATCCCAACATGAATTGCATTAATACCAATTAAAAATAGGCCGGATCATACCGGGTTCTCTGCCCATATATGATCCAAAATCTCTGCCGCCATCCGAAACCAAAAAGGAAATGATATCTTTCTCTATGATCAAGCATTTATTGTCCTTTGTAACAACATACAAAGAGGCATAAAATGTACCCGTTTGAAGAAATAATGCGGGGAAAACGCAGGTTAAACTATTTTGACCCAAATGCAAGGGTAATTGTGTTGATGCAAATGAAAATACAGGCTCGCCGGTTTCATCATACAAATGAAAAGTGAGGTGACTAATATCCAATGAACGTACCTCGCATTGCACCGTAAAATGAATATCCTTATTCTCATCCAAAATCTCGGAACGTTCTTCCTGCAAATGATGCACATTGATGGAGGTCAATGAAAATTGAGGGTGATTCACAAAATCAAAACTGCGAAAATGCTGTACATCGCTACCCCCTTTGAGATAATAAGATACCGATTGCGAAACATCGCCCTGAAAGGCATTCATACCATGTTCTATCACCAACCCTTTTGAACAAAGAGACTTTACAGCGGCCATATTATGACTAACAAACAAAACAGTTCTTCCTTCTCCCTTGGCTACCTGATCCATCTTACCCAAGCATTTTCTTTGAAAGTCAGCATCACCAACAGCAAGTACCTCATCAATGATGAGAATCTCACTTTCCAAATGTGCAGCCACAGCAAATGCCAATCGGACATACATTCCACTGCTGTAGCGTTTGACTGGAGTATCGATGTAACGCTCTACACCGCTGAAGGCCACTATTTCGTCAAACTTCTGTTTAATTTCTGCACGGCGCATACCCAAGATTGCTCCATTGAGATAAATGTTATCTCTGCCGGTTAACTCAGGATGAAATCCGGTTCCTACTTCTAAAAGAGAGGCGATGCGCCCATTGACTTTGATGCTACCTGTTGTCGGTTGAGTAACGCGAGAAAGCAATTTCAGAAGGGTAGATTTTCCCGCACCATTTCGACCAATAATCCCCAAGGTCTCTCCCTTTTTTACCTCAAAGTCAATGTCTTTTAATGCCCAAACAAAATCTCCTTCCGCCTTCTTGGTTCTGTCATTCACCTGACCCACCTTCATAAACGGGTCTTCTTTTCCTTGCAATCGGTGCATCCACCGCTGAAAGTCGTGAATAAACGTACCAGTACTGACCAGTCCCAATCTGTACAATTTACTGACGTCTTCTATTTTCAATGCAACATCTGACATGACTATACAGTATCCATGAATTTCTTTTCCACTTTGTTAAATAAGACAACTGATACAGCCAGAAGGAGCAAAGAGAAAACCAAACTGTAGCCAATCATTCCCCATTGAAAAGAACCCGACCCAAAAAAAGAATAACGAAAACCTTCTACAATTCCTGTCATTGGATTCAAAACCAAAATGTCATGCCAAACGCCTTTTACCATAGAGCTAGGATAAACAATGGGCGTGGCATACATCAACAACTGTATCCCAAATGATATCAGATATTGAAAATCTCGATACTTGGTGGTAAACGTAGAGATCAACATTCCAACTGCCAATCCCAAGACCCCCATTAACAAGAAGAGGAAGGGAAATAACATGATGTGCCAAGTGGGATGTAGTTCGACACCCTTTTGTTGCAAATAATAAAGGAAGACTACTACAAAAAAAGAAAACTGAACCATCAACTTCATCATATTGGACAAAACGATGGAAATGGGAATAATCAGCCTAGGAAAATATACTTTCCCAAAAATATTGGCATTGGATATAAACGCACTAGAAGTAGATGTAATGCTGGTTGAGAAGTAATTCCACAAAATCACACCGGACAAATAAAACAATATCGGCGGCATTCCATCCGTGCCCAATTTGGCAACACGATTAAAGACAACGGTATAAATGAGTGTGGTAAAAATAGGTTGAATAAAAAACCAGATGGGACCAAGTATCGTTTGACGAAAAGATGCTTTGTAATCGCGTTTCAATAAAATCCACAAAAGGTCCCTGTACCGCCAAATTTCCTTAAAGGGAATATTCCACCAACTGGATGAACTTGCAATAACCAAATCCCAAGAGTCCGTATTGTATTTATCAGATCGGGCGCTCATCTTTCATTCTATCGTTTCAAATCGGTCATTTAATCAGCAAAAAAATCCAGGAGAATTTGGTCCAAAACCATCCATCCCAATGGTGTGCAAGTTAGTTGATTTCCATTAAATATCAAATGACCTGAGACCATCCATTTCTCTACTGATCCTTGCATTGACTTAAGATACAACTTATGCGCTACTGCCTCCTGGAAATTAATCCCTTGATGGGTCCTTAGGCCAATCAACCACATTTCATTCCATTTGGCCTTGTCATCCATTCTATCCCATTGCACAACATTCTCCCAATCTCCTGATTCAACCAAGCGAATATATTGGGGATTATTGGCGACATTAAAACGCCTGTTCTGACCATCATAAGAATGGGCCGAAGGTCCAATACCCAGGTATTGATACCCCTCCCAATAGGCTCGATTGTGCTGGGATGCAAAACCAGGTTGTGCATAATTGGACACCTCATAATGCTCATATCCGCGTTGACCCAATGCATCGTGCAGGTACAAAAACTCATTCACGGTCTCTTCGTCTTCCGGAGCATTATACAAACCTTTTTGCGATTGATGGTGCAAGAGTGTATTGGGCTCAACGGTCAAAGAGTAGGCGCTGATATGGGGAACTTCTAAGGCCAAGAACTGGGCTACATCCTTTAACCAATCCGCGTGGGACAATTGGCCATGCCCGTAAATCAAATCAACAGTAATATTTAAAAATCCAGCATCCTGCAACATTTGAATGCCCTTTTTTGCTTGACCCCCATTGTGTGCGCGGTTCATCCACTGCAAAACACCGTTATCAAAAGATTGAATGCCAACGCTGAATCGATTTACACCCATTGATTTCCAAAGCTGTATTTTTTCGGCTGTGATGTCATCAGGATTAATTTCCAATGTCATTTCTAATGAAGCGGAAACCGAATAATGCCGATGAATGGCCTCCACCCAATTCCCAATTCCTTTGGCATCCAACAAACTGGGTGTACCTCCGCCAAAATAAACCGTTTCCACCAAGGCGTCAACATACAGCGGAGCGTAATGCGCCAATTCTAATCCCTGAGCATGAATCATCTGAGAGGCATGCTTGGTCTGCGTTGAAAAATGAAAGTCACAATAGGTGCATGCCTGCTTGCAAAAAGGAACATGAAAATAAATCCCCAAACGATTTCTCATTAGCTTTGCGATATTATGACAAAAGCGCGAATCGGAAATAAAGAATTTGATTTTAGTTGGGACAGTTCATTCAACACCGCACAATGGAATGGGCAGACTATAGAGATTCATCCATCTAAAAAGAAAGGTCATTTTTGTCTTAAATACCAAAACAAAAATTACCGTGGCGAATGGATTTCATTTCAATCGGACCTTAATCAAGCCACCATAAAAATCAACCACACAGAAATCAATGTAACCATCACCCAACCCATTGACACCTTGTTGGAAAAATTGGGAATGGGCGGGGCCTCAGTCAAAAAAGTCAAAAATCTCAAGGCTCCAATGCCTGGATTGGTGAGGCAAATATTGGTTCATGTGGACGAGAAAGTGACCAAAGACACGCCTTTGCTCATTTTGGAAGCAATGAAAATGGAGAATGTTATCAAGGCACAAGGTGAGGGTAAAATCAAATCCATTCAAGTTAATCAAGGTCAAGCGGTTGAAAAAAGTGCTTTACTTGTAGAATTCTATTGATTGCCGGACTTATATTTGTTTCATGCGCAGACGGATTTCACTCATCTTCATCATAGTTTTCTCTTGGACTTTTAGTTGGAGTCAATCTTGCAGTGAAATTTCTTCCAACACCCTTTGTTCTGAATCAGGAGAGCTTTCAGAAGATAATTTAAGCGCTGGTTTCTTCCGTTATGGTTGTTTTGAAAGCAATAGCACATTTTCCTACTTATTAAGCACTGGGGGACAATCTGGCACATTAACCATTGGTATTCAAAGAACTGATTGTGATTATATACAGGTAGATCCCATAACAGGTACTGCTCAAGTTGCTTTTGATAGTATTTACATTACACTCATCCAAATTGACAGAGATTTAGGAGCATGTGATACCACAACATACATTAATCAATTTGATTGTTTTCTCATGCTGGGTGAAATTCAAACCTTTGCTTTCACTTCGCTTCCAACCTATTCTGACTTCTTAGTCGTCGTCGGATCCAATCACAATTCTACTCTTTTTGGAGATTGCGCATTAAAAGTATGGGCTTCTGGCCCTCCATTAGAAATAGGAACGACTAAGTCTCCTAGTTTTATTTTCGCAGGACAGGAAGCGCAATTGGCCGTTTTAGGTCAATCTCCAGAAGCCAGTATTTCGTGGTCACCTGATGAATACGTGGGCAATTCTAAAGCTGAGAACACCAATGCATTTCCCACAACTACTACCGCATTTGTTGTAGAATCAAAAATCGGTGAGTGCATTGTTCATGATACCATTACCGTTGTCGTGGGAGAAGCCATCGACTACTTCAATGCCATTTCACCCAACGGCGACAACATCAATGATTATTGGGAAATATATGGTATTCAAAAATTTCCCCGAGCAGAGGTCAATATATATGACCGATGGGGGCAAAACGTCTTCCGATCCATCGGTTATGCCTCTCCGTGGGATGGAACCAATAGAGGAAAAAAACTTCCAACAGGTAGTTACTATTTTGTTATTGAACTCAACAGCCCTGTAGTGTACATTGAACCCTATACCGGATACATATCCATAATACACTGATGATCTCCATTAAAAAATACTCGCTTGCATTTGCACTTTCCTTGTGTGTCCAATGGGTATGGGGACAACAATTGAGTCAATATACCAATTTCATTTTTAACTATCAAATGGTCAATCCTGCGGCAACAGGATATACCACTTGTACTGAAATCAAGAGCAACTATCGCCAACAATGGTCTGGGATTGATGGTGCACCTAAAACCACCAATGTCTTTATACATGGCCGATTAAGGGCCATGCGACACGCCTTTCAAGGCTTAGGAGCCAATATTGAGTCCGATGCCAATGGTGCCTTTGGATCAACATCCCTCATGTTAAATTACGCTTATCATACCCGAGTGAGCAAAGGTTACAACTTAGCCGGAGGCATTGCGGTTGGTCTGACTCAAGTGCGAATAGATTATACCAAAGTGAATTTTGCTGATCCCTATAACGAAACCGTCATCAATGGTGTAGTGAGTGATTACATTTTCCCCAACATCAATGCAGGTGTTTGGTTGTATCGTGGAGATAGATTTTATGGTTTTTCCATTAAATCATTAACCAACTCACCCATAGATGGCCTTGCAACCGGACGATACAATCGACACTACAGCATTGTCTACGGAAAATACATCAAGATTTCAAAAGACTTGGCATTCAAACCATCATTCATGTTTCGATGGGTCAAGTCAACCCGACCTGCAATAGATGCGCAAGCACTATTGACCTACAAAAAGAAATTCAGTCTAGGTTTTGCCGCTAGAAATGGACATGGTGTCAGTGGTATTGTCAAGTTTGATGTCTACAAACAATTGTCTGTTTCCTATGCTTACGATTTAACTTTGAATCGATTAAAATATGGTTCATACCATACCCATGAAATCAGTCTGGCCCTAAAGACTTGTGCCGTATTGGGCAAAGAAAAAGAACTCTGCGCAGCCTACGAATAGTTCAATGGATTTTCATATCGAATCTTTCCGAGAATATTGCTTATCCAAACCTTTTACTACTGAAGAATTCCCTTTTGATGAAACTACATTGGTTTTCAAAGTGCATGGTAAAATCTTCGCGATGACAGACATATTCGAGTTTGATGGTATCAACCTCAAATGTGATCCCGATCGAGCCATCGAACTAAGAAATGCTTATGACGGAGTAAAACCGGGATATCATGCCAATAAAAAACATTGGAATACAGTCTATTTTCCCTCCGACATTCCTCAAAAACTCATCTGGGAACTGATTGATCACAGCTACCAATGCGTTTGGAATGGCCTTCCGAAATCACTGCGCACTTCAGCCTAAAGTAACTCACTTTTTGCGTTGAATAACTCTTTCAATTCGCAGCAAGGCCTGTTGTTTACAACCTTATTTTAGCCAGAACATGATGCATATGGAAAATCACTTTATACCCCTTCAAAGCCTTGCCCAACAATTGACGGACCAACTCAACCACCTGTACAGCGGTCAATACAAAAAGGAAAGTCTGGAGTCCATGGTCAACAACGCCCGTGATCTCTATGAAAGATTGGTTGTCCTAAGACACAAAGCCTATGAACAGGAAGTGCGTGTTGATTCCACCGAATCTCATGATTCTATTGAGATAGAAGTCCAACTCCCCAACTTTACCTTGGACCTTTCTGAAGTCAATATCGAAGAGAATGAGGTCAATGAATCAGACATTAGCGCGATTCAAATAGAAAACATCGCTGATCAACGTCAAGTCAATTTGATGGACATGATTGAAGAGGTTACCAAATCTGAACCCCCTATTGTTGAAGAAGAAATTACGACTTTAGAAATTCAGAATCCGGAGTTCGAAACAACCAAAAAAACGGAGACAACTCCCATCGTTTCTTTGAACGACATACTCTCGCAAAATCAAAATACGACAACAATATTGAACCAATTGGAAAAATCGAAAATCGATGACTTGAAGAAAAGCATCACGATGAATCAACGTTTCCAATTTGCACGTGAACTTTTCAATGGGGATTCCGAACAATATGAGATTACCATCTCAGCCCTCAACAATTGCGAAGCTGGGAACGCCCTATCCCTATTTCAAAACTTCAAACAAAAATGGGCTTGGGACGAAACTTCTATCGCCTTCATTGAATTATTGGATCTGGTTCAACGCCGCCACGAAATATGAAGTTGGCATTGGTTCCCACACCATTGGGAAACTTAGAGGACATCACTTTAAGGGCCATTCGCTATCTCAAAGAATGTGATTTAATTCTTTGTGAGGACACCCGACACAGCAGCAAACTACTGCAGCACTTGGGCATCCAAAAACCTTTGCTCAGCTATCATCAGAACAATGAACACCACACCTTAAACAAAGTGGTAGACAGAATCAAATCCAACACCTTAACCTGTCTCATTACCGATGCTGGCACGCCAGCTATCTCTGATCCTGGATTCTTGCTCATTCGGGAATGCATCAAAGAAGATATTCCAGTGGAATGTCTCCCTGGTCCCACCGCCTTTGTGCCTGCTCTGGTATGCAGCGGCCTTCCGGCAGAAAAATTTGTTTTCGAAGGATTTCTACCCCATAAAAAAGGTCGCGAAACACGCATCAAAAAAATTGCATTAGAAGACAAAACAACAATCCTCTACGAAAGTCCCCACCGTTTGATCAAAACACTTGATCAATTGCTTACATTCTGCGGTCCGGATAGAGATTGTGCTGTTGTTCGTGAAATCTCAAAAATGCATGAAGAAGTATTTCGAGGAAACTTGGCCAGCGCCAAAGAATGGTTCGAAAATCATGAACCAAAAGGTGAATTTGTTGTCTTGGTATCACCACAGAAAGATTAAATTCGCAACATGAATGCGCATTTGTCTCCAGAAGAAATTGTAAGAAGAGAAGCTTTAGTCAAACTCAGAGGTCACGGAATAGATCCCTTTCCTGCTGCTGAGTTCAAAACCACCCATACCTCTCAAGACTGCCTTCAGCATTATGAAGAAGGGAAAGAAGTTACCCTTGCTGGGCGCATCATGAACCAACGTGTCATGGGAAAAGCCACTTTTGCCGACCTTCAAGATGCATTGGGTAAAATCCAATTGTATCTCAATGTAGATGAGATTTGTCCCGGTGAAGACAAATCACTGTACAATGATGTGGTGAAACATTGGGTACACTACGGAGATTTCATTGGGATAACGGGAAAACTGTTTACCACCAAAATGGGAGAAATCTCCATCAAGGTTCAACAATTTCAATTGTTGGCCAAGTCCATCAAACCCTTGCCTGTCGTTAAAAAAGACGCCGATGGAAATGTGTTTGATGCCTTCACAGATCCTGAAGCACGATACAGAATGCGCTATGTCGACTTGGTGGTGAATCCACAAGTCAAGAACACCTTTATCTTGCGCACCCACATCATCAATGCCATGCGAGAGTTTTTCAACGGCCATGGCTACCTTGAAGTAGATACTCCCGTATTGCAGAATATTCCCGGCGGGGCTGCAGCACGACCCTTTATCACCCACCACAACAGTTTGGACATCCCTATGTATTTGCGGATTGCCAACGAATTATACCTAAAGAGATTGATTGTCGGTGGGTTTGAAGGTGTTTACGAGTTCTCCAGAAACTTCCGCAATGAAGGAATGGACAGAACCCACAATCCAGAATTTACCGTGATGGAAATCTATGTGGCTTTCAAAGACTACAACTGGATGATGACGTTTACAGAAAACATGCTCAACCATGTTTGCCATAAAGCACTCGGAACTTCTGAAGTCAAACACGGAAACAACATTCTCAATTTCACACCCCCTTTCAAAAGGGTGACCATGACCCAATCGATCATTGATTACACCGGCTTTGACATTACCGGAAAAACAGAAAAAGAGTTACACGATTTCTGTTTATCCATTGGCTTAGAAGTCAATGAAAGCATGGGAAAAGGAAAGCTCATCGATACCATTTTTGGCGAGAAATGCGAGAAAAACTACATTCAGCCCACCTTCATCACCGACTATCCTGTTGACATGTCTCCTTTGTGCAAACGACACCGCGAGCACCCTGAATTGACAGAGCGTTTTGAATTGATGGTCAATGGTAAAGAAATTGCCAATGCATACAGTGAACTCAACGATCCCATCGATCAATTGGAGCGTTTTGAAGAACAAATGCGCCTCATGGAAAGAGGAGATGACGAGGCCATGTTCATTGATCACGACTTTATTCGTTCGTTGGAATATGGCATGCCGCCCACCTCAGGAATGGGAATTGGTGTGGACCGCTTGGTGATGCTATTAACCAACAATGAAACCATTCAAGAAGTATTGCTGTTTCCACAAATGCGCCCCGAAAAGCACCACGCTGGTCCTGATTTAGAATCGTTCCGATCCATTGGTATATCAGATGAATGGGTTGAACATTTGCCAAAAGCTGGATTCCATTCGGTTGAAGAATTAAAGCAAGCAAAGCCAACCGCCATCCATCAACAATTAAATGGTTATCGCAAGAAAAACAAACTCGACATTCCCGCCATTCAATTGGAAGATGTCTTGACTTGGATTGGTCAAATCAATTGACAAATCAACGTTTGTAAATCCCCATTGGGGATAGAGCAAACCCCTAAGATTGGTCGGTAATTTGTAGTCTATAACCCAAAAAGGCTATGAAAACCAAATTGATCATTCTTGCGGCTGTTGTCGCTACCTCCTTTGTGGCTTGCGTTCCAAAGAAAAAGTTCACGGAACTTTCTGATAAGAAAAACAAAGCCGATCAAGAAATTGAAACATTGAGGAACCTCAATGAAAAAATGGAGGCTGCCAACAAAGAATGCAACACTTCTTTGAACACCGCTAAGAAAAGCATCGAGCAGTTGTCTCAAGATACAACCAAATATGGAAAAGCCAATCGATCATTGCGCGACCAAGTGGACAATTTGAGCGTTCTCAACGACACGCTAACACAAAAAATGAATACCCTTTTAGTAGCATCTTCTAAGGAAAACAAATTGTTATTGGAAGAAATCAAAAGAAAAGAAGAAGCCCTACGTGAAAAAGAAGGTGTCATAAAAGACAAAGAAAATTTGATTCAAGAAAAAGAAAATGCCATCGCTGAGCGGGAATCAAAATTAAAGGACCTTCAACAAATGATGGCCGCCAAGGATAGCGCTTCCAACGCCTTAAAAAACAAGCTTTCCAAAGCATTGGAAGCCTTCAAGAACAAGGGACTCACGGTAACTGAAAAAGATGGTAAAGTGTACGTGAGCATGGAAGCCAAATTGCTCTTCGCTTCAGGAAGCACCGCAGTAGATGAAAATGGAAAAAAGGCGCTTTTGGAAATAGCCGGAGCATTACAAGATGAAAATGATGTGGAAATCATTGTAGAGGGACATACAGATACTGATAAATTGAACTCATCCGTGATTCCTCGCGACAACTGGGAATTATCTGTACTAAGAGCTACTGAAGTGGTGAAAATCATGTCCTCCAACAGTGGCGTTCAACCCCAAATCTTATCCGCAGCTGGAAGAAGTGAGTACCATCCTATTGATCCAGAAGACAAATCAAAAAACAGAAGGATTGAAATCATCATTCAACCCAGCATGAAAGAAATCTATCAGTGGATTGAGAAAAATTAACCCTTGGGGTAAATGACTTTCCGCA
This sequence comes from Bacteroidota bacterium, assembly GCA_039798325.1. Taxonomy (GTDB): domain Bacteria; phylum Bacteroidota; class Bacteroidia; order Flavobacteriales_D; family Sanyastnellaceae; genus CAMCTV01. The sequence goes on along the minus strand of JBDKGG010000054.1, from coordinate 18,388 downwards.
TCGCTCTCTTGGTAGGGTGAGTTCTTATCACAACGGGCGTTCCAACTGGATACATGGGAGCACCAACACAAAACTCTTCTGCCCTAAAGCGTTGCGTTCCACTGTCCGTTTGATATGAAATCATGGGATGAAATTGTTTCTCACCTTTGACATCGGCCACTGCCCAATTGTCAATCACTCCATCAAAATCTTCGTATTGAAAAAGCATGGTCAACTCGTCCTTGAAGCGATACAGCATATAAAGGACAATGGCACTTACTAAGATGATCGCGGGTAAATAATTGTCCATTTGACTTAATTTTAGACAAAAATAAAAAGCTTCTGTCTCCATGAAAGAATTAATCGGTATCGTTATCCAAAAAAAGAGAATACGCGACCGTTTAATCTTGGTAAAAATCTATTCAGAATCACAGGGTTTGAAAACGTATTGGTGGAGTGCAGGAGGCAAGTCCATGCAGACTTTTGATGTCTTTGATACCATTCGGTTTCAAAGCAAAGAAGAGCAGAAAGATCAAGCACAATGGCTCAAAACACCGCAAACCACGCGGGTTTTGTTTCATGCCAGAATGCATCCGGTGAAAAGCGCTACATTACTTTTTTTCCAAGAAATTTTGCTTCATCTTCTCTCAGAAGATGATCAGAATCCTCCCTTATTTTATTTATTGCAACAGATCATCCAAGACATTGATGAAACCACGCATGAGCAACCTTTTCATTACATTTTTCTTGTAGGAATGATGAAGGCCTTGGGCTGTTGTCCCATCGTCCCAAAAAATTCAACGGATTGGTTCAACATTCAAGAAGGACAATTTGGACAAGGATACTTTCCACCAGGGAAGAACATACTACCAGACAACAATCAACTTTTCCTTTTTCAACAACTCCTCCAAGGCAATTGGGAGGCCTTGTACCAAACCCACATCAATGCCACCCAACGACGGGAGATTTTAAAGCAAATGGTAGACTATCTGTTTCATAAAAATGACAAAGCCTCTCCCATCAAATCCCTTGAAATCTTCTATGAGCTTTTTCACCTTTAGTGATTAAATTTACCGCATGCAATATTCCTTTCAAACAGTCATAGGACAAGAAGCGGTGAAAGAGCGCTTGTTGCGCAGTCAACAAGAAGGCCGGGTTCCCCATGCGCTTTTGTTCAACGGCGGTGAAGGACACGGTGGATTGGCTTTGGCCATGGCCATGAGCAGCTTCCTATTGTGCGAGCAACCAGGAACATCGGATTCTTGCGGCACTTGTCGTTCCTGCAAATCCATCCAATCCCTGCAACACCCCGATTTGCATTTCAGCTTCCCGTTTTTCAATAAATCCAGCAGCGGAAGCGAAAGCACCCTGTCTGATGATTTCGCAGATGATTGGAGAAACTGCTTATTGGAACATACTTATTTCAATACTGACCACTGGATTGGTAAAATCACCAAGGAAAACAAAACCCTATTTTTTCCCGTAGCAGAAGCCAACAACATCGCCCGAAAAGTTTCTCTCAAAGCTTTTTACGGCGGGTTAAAAATCATGGTCATTTGGATGGCGGAACTCATCAAAGAAGATACCGCCAACAAATTGCTCAAATTACTGGAAGAGCCTCCTTCCAATACCTTGTTTATTCTGGTGACAGAAAACATGGAAATGATGCTGCCAACCGTTTTGTCCCGCGTGCAATCCATTCAAGTCCCTAAGATAGAAGACCAAAAAATATTTGACTTCCTTTTGCAAAACCAAATTGCTGAAGACCGCGCCCGAATGTCAACAACCTATGCCAACGGGAATTTGTGGAAAGCCATGCTTTTTGCACTAAATGACAATTTTAATCAAGGGCTAGACGACACATTCCAACAATGGATGAGATTGTGCTACAAAAAAGACCTCCTCGGATTAACCGATCTGTCGGTCACTTTCCATGGGTGGGGAAGGGAGGTCCAAAAACACTTTTTTGAATACGCTCTAGAACAAGTGCGCCAAAATCTCATGCGCAATTATGTGGGCGACGCCTTGGAGCAGATGACCCCCGGGGAAAAGGCATTTGCCGAAAAATTCTCAAAATTCATCAACCATTTCAACATCGAAGAATTGATGTCTGAGCTGACAGATGCCAGCTATCACATTGGTCGTAACCTCAATGCTAAATTGCTTTTTACCCATCTATCCATCAAGGTACATCACTTGTTAAGAAGGAATGCCTACGGCCGTTGATTCTATCTTTTGTTTTCATTACCTTTGACCAACTACTTCAAATGGTAGTGGTTTTGTGATATGGGATGTAGTTCTTGTTCGACTGGAAAAAATGGCCTGCCTGCAGGCTGCAATAATAATGGTGCTTGTGGTACTTGTGGTTGTGGAGATAAAATGAATGTCTTTGATTGGTTAACAGGGATTCCCCTGCCTGCCGGTCAAAAACCTTTTGATATTGTCGAAGTTCGTTTTAAAAATGGCCGAAAAGCGTTTTACAGAAACAGCCAATTGGAATTGTATTCTGGGGATGTCGTAGCTGTGGATACCGCACCGGGTCATGATGTTGGAATTATCTCTTTGACTGGAGAATTGGTCAAGATTCAATTGAAAAGAAAGGAGATCAAGGACAATTATGAATTGAAAAAAGTACTGAGAAAAGCTTCTCAAGAAGACATTACCAAATGGCAAGGCTTTCGCGCCATGGAAAATGAAACCATGATGGGCGCCCGAGAAATTGCCAAATCGCTTAACCTACAAATGAAGATCAGTGATGTGGAATACCAAGGGGACGGAGGAAAAGCCACGTTTTATTATACCGCTGAAGACCGAGTGGATTTTCGTGAGTTGATTAGAAAATTAGCCGAGCGTTTCAAGATCAAGGTGGAGATGAAACAAATTGGCTACCGTGCAGAGGCAGGAAGATTGGGCGGAATAGGAAGCTGCGGACGTGAATTGTGCTGCAGCACTTGGCTTACAGATTTTCGTGCAGTATCTACCAGCGCAGCCCGATACCAGCAACTTTCTTTGAACCCAACAAAACTGGCAGGTCAATGCGGCAAATTGAAATGTTGCTTGAACTATGAATTGGACCAGTATGTGGAGGCTGTAAAAGACCTACCACCAACCCATGTCAAGTTGCGCTTACCCAAAGGAACTGCCCATCATTTTAAAACGGACATTTTCAAAAAAGTCATTTACTACACCCTAGAAAACGAACCGGGTTCAGCGCCATTTGCACTGAGTACCCAAATGGTTTTTGACATCATTGAAAAAAATAAAAAAGGTCAAGATGTCTTCATCAATGAAAGCGTGTACTTGTCCGATAAAGAAAAAGAAAAAGAAGAAGAGGTTGGATTTGCTCAAGTGGTCGGACAGGATAGCTTAACACGATTTGACAGAAGCAAAAACAAGAAAAAACCTTTTGTCAAAAACAACAACAAACCACAGCAGGGAAATCAGAAAACACAAGGAGGAAATCGTCCACAAAACAACGGACCAAAACCTGCGCAACCTGCACCCAAAAAGGAAAACAATGCTCCCAACCCCGATGGAGCAAAGGGACCTGCTCCCAAGAAAAAAAATCCGAATTTCAGAAAGGATAACAACAAAAACACTCCTCCTGCCAAGCCCAACAATGAATAAAAGTATCTTTTTCCTATTCTTATTTCTTGTAGGCATTTTTATATCCTGCAATTCTGGATTGGTGTTTGAAAAAAGCCAAGAAATCACCGACGCCAAATGGGACATGAACAGCCCTGTTAGTTTTGAATTTGACATCACCGATACCGTCTCATTGCACAACTTCTATGTCACCCTCAGAAACCAAGAAAGCTACTCTTATTCCAACATCTTCCTATTTGTTTCTTTAGAATTTCCCAATGGAAAAATGAACATCGACACCCTGAACTGCCCCTTGGCTGATCCAGAAGGGCGGTGGTTGGGAAGTGGTTTGGGTGACTTATATGACAACCGAATCATTTTCAAAGAAAGACGGAAGTTTCCCATGGCCGGTCACTATCGCGTGAGCATCCAACACGCCATGCGTTTGGATCAATTGGAAGGAATCGCAGATGTCGGATTCCGCTTGAGTAAACTAGATTAATTTCATCAACTTCTCAGCAGCAGCAGGCTTCAGCATGGACTGATTCTTATTGGCGAGTTGACCACAAGCCGCATCAATATCCTTTCCTCTTGACCTTCTCAAATTGACCACCATGTTTCTTTCCAAAAGATACTGGGTAAAGGCCTTGAGTCGCTCTTCAGTGGTTTGTTGATACTCTCCTCCAACAATGGGGTTGTATTCAATAACATTAATCTTTACAGGAAGCTGTTTACAATAAGCCGCAAGCGCCTTGGCATCCTCAATGCTATCATTAAAGTCTTTGAAAATGATGTATTCAAATGTTACACGAGAACCGGTCTTCTCATAAAAATAACGCAATGAATTGGCCAATACCTCTAAATTATTGGTTTCATTGATTTCCATGATTTGGTTGCGTTTTTCATCTGTAGCGGCGTGCAATGAAACAGCCAAATGAAATTTCACTGCATCATCACCCAACTTGGCAATCATCTTGGCTACCCCTGCAGTGCTCACGGTAATGCGCTGCGCAGACATGCCCAATCCTTTTTGAGAAGTAATGTGATCAATAGACTGCAGAACATTCTTGTAATTCAACAGCGGCTCACCCATTCCCATGTAAACGATATTGGACAACGGGATTTGGTAGCGCTTTTCAGCCTCCATTTTCAAATCGTAGACCTGATCAAAAATTTCACCCGCTGTAAGGTTGCGCATCATTTTCAAACGACCTGTGGCACAAAATGCGCAGGCCAAACTGCAACCCACTTGAGAAGAAATACACGCAGTCATCCGTTTTGGGGTAGGAATAAGAACACCTTCCACTACCTTATCATTGTCTACGCAAAAAATACACTTCACTGTTCCGTCTGCGCTGATTTGCTCTGATTGACGAACCGCATTGGGGAAAGAAAAATTGGCTTTCAGCAGCGACCTCAAATCAACGGATATATTGGACATCTGATCAAAATCCGTTGCCCCTTTTTTCCATAACCACTCTTGTACTTGTTGGGCCCTGAATTTCTTCTCCCCATGCTCCAGAAACCAAGCTGTCAATTCATCATTGGTCAATGAGCGCAAATCTTTCAAGACGCCCATTACACTTGTTTTTTAAACACAAAACGGTATTTGACCACCTGGCCTACAGCTTTGTGAGCCGTTTGATTGTAATCTTTCAATTTGGTCAGCACATATTTGGCCAACTCTTCGTTGGTAGCTGCCATATTGACCACCTTCCAATTTCCCTTGTCATCCACCTTCATCACCACTTCCACTACACCTTCTTGATTCTTGTACTTGAGTTGCTTGGTTACGGGCTTTTGCACTTCGTCTAGATCTCCCTCCACATTGTCCACTCCGCTCAATATTCCTTCAGCAGAAGTGATGACACCCACTACAATAGACTTAACCGATGTGTAAACAGCGCAGGTTTGCTCCACTTGACGGGTACAAACCTTTCCCGTGCAACTGGATAAAACCAAAATAGCTGTCAACAATGCCAAAAATCTCATTGGTACAAATTTCATCTCTTTTTTTCATTAACGTTAAAAAAAGTTTTATTATTTACCCGTTTAACGTATTTTAAAAATCGTCTTACCCAATATCGTTCCAAAAAACCTTTCTTTGTCAGTATGACAACCAAATCCATTTTTCTAGGACTTATCATCTGTTTGTTCCCTTTTCTGGGATCGTCTCAAAAAGTCAACCGCAGTTTTACCCATTGGTCCGGTGTGGAATTGGGGTTTCCTACACTGACACACAAGGGTGGAGCAATGTTATCCGCTGAACACAGCCTAAAAACCGATGAAAAAAAATCCATTTCTTTCCAGTTGAATTTCGTGGAAAAAAAATGGTCCAACACGGCATCAGGTACTGGATTCTTATCGGGTCTTTCATTTGGCATGGACTCCTATGATTGGAAAAGCAACATCGCATTAAAGAACAACGGTGATCTTTCAGAAAATCAATTGCAGTTTGTAGAGAATACGGAGGAAAAATACAAATACAATCAGTTGAATATTATCAAAGTATCGGTTCCATTACTCCTAGAAATCAACCTATCGACCAATCAAAAAAACCACTTCCACATCGCCTCTGGTTTTGTAGCCCACTGGAATATCAGTCATGATCAATATTTTTTGTACAACAATGAAGATGGCCGATTTCAAAACTATAGAAAGCAAGATGTCGGTGTACAGCGATTTTCTGTTGATCATACCGTACGCCTGGGATTTGGGAAATACACGTTTTTCTTAACCCAAGGCATCACACCGCTGTTCAAAGAGGCTTCTATCAAAAACATTTATGCCGCTTCTTTTGGCCTCTCCATCATTCCCTTTGATCTAAAATCTGAAGAGCAGGACAAAAAGTACAACATCAAAGAACGTTGGCGGATTTAACCCTTCATGGTTTGTAACCTTCAAGTATTGGTTTTGTTGTTCAAAATTCTGCGGTATATTTGAACAATGCGGAAACTGCTTTTGATTCTTTCTATTTTAATCTTGACCTCCTCTTCTTGGGGTCAAAAATTAGTGGAGTATCAAACCCTTTACGCCGAAGAAAAGTATGACATCGTTGCGAAAGCAGTAGATTCCGTCTTCAAATGTTGTCCCACCCAGATTTCTGGTCAAATCGATGATTGGAATTTTCTTTTGGCCAACGCTCAAATGAAAGTTGGTCGATTTGCAGATGCCAAAATGCACTACGAAGCCATTTCTTACCGCAATGATAACTTCCCGCTTCATTACGGTATTTGTTTACTGAAAAATCAACTTTTTGAATTGGCATTTGCCCAACTCAATGACTACTACTTGAATCATAGCGAAGAATACAAAGCCATCTATTGGTTGGGTGAGTGCTATTATTACATGCAAAAACCCAAAGAGGCCTTGCGCATTTTGCAAAAAGCGGTTGACTCTTTTCCGGATGATCCTGACGCCTTTTATTTGATGGGAATCATTCACACAGAAAAAGGAGACTACGAAAAAGCCTTCATCTATTTCCAAGCAGCCTACGATACCCGAAATACTTTGCTGGATGCGAAATTCAATATGGGTCTAACCAAGTTTTACGCACAACAACTAGAATCGGCTGAAGAAATTCTGTCTGAATTGGCTTTGGAAAAAACACCTCTTTTACCTGAAGTACTGGCTTTGTTGGGAGAGATTCGTTTTCGATTACATGATGAAGAAGGCGCTTGCGAATATTGGAAAGAGGCCATTAATTACGGTAACGAGGAATCCAAAGAAAACCACCAAAAGGTTTGTTTCGATAAAAAAGGCAGTCCTAAGTTCAAGAAAAAGAGTTTCGTCTCTTTCTAATCCTTACTCACTTAGTTTTAATACTTCTTGCCAATTGGCGCGCACATTGATTTCTTTGGATCGATAAATAACGCTCTCGGCTTTCTTTCCTTGACTATAATCATGACCGTCCCAAACCTCATTATGATTGGCGTCCTCCCAAACTTGCAAATGATATTTGCCTGGAACAAGTACCAATCCCTTTTCTAAATTTTCCAAGTCATACAAGCGAACCTTTTTGGCATCCTGTAAGGACCAATGATGGTTGCGCCAAGTTTCGGGAACAGCTTGAACTTGAAAAAATCCTGATTGTTCTTCACTCAACCATTCCACCGTAACTTGCGTGGTATCATTACCGAAATTGCGGTCACCTGAATACACACCTCCTTTCAAAATCAGCAATTCAGCTTCACCAAAAAAACCTTTTTTAGGAACGGTCAATGATAACTTTTTTTGCTCTTTATGCCAATGCGCATTGACAGAATAAACGGTGTCACTCACCAACCACTTCCAACGCTTTTCATCCCAACCGGTTGCTGATATGGGCAATTGAACTTCCATTGAGTCTTTATTGGAAACCCGCTGTCCAATTGGGATTTTTAAATTCCGATTGGTCATTGCTTCCGTAAAAAATGGAATGTTGACAGAGTCCTGAAAAGTTGTATCGGAAATCAAAAAAGTAAAATACCCATCTTGCTCCGGTTCTTCTAAAAGCACCAACAGGGAATCCTCTTCATATTGAACACTAAATTTTTGATTCGTTCTGGATTGAACTTTTGCAGGCGCCCATCGGTGGTCCCAAAAGGTAGACATCCAACCACAAGAATCGACATGTATATCCAAAAAACCATTCTGTTTCACCAATGATTTCGCTTGAATCATATTTAAGGTATCCGGAGTAACCTTTGGCCAAACCGCGTCCTCGGTCCAATCCATCTCTTCTTTGTCATCCCATCGACCGTTGCTGTTGGAATCTTTAAAGGAGATAACGAAATAAGGGTTAGAAGACAAATGATTAAACTGAAACAATCCTCCCTCCTTGGTTTTGACTTGATACATCGGTTGATAATCTTGACCCATGAGGGGTAATTCTTTAACCAATTGAACCAAAACATCCTTGGGTTTTTCTTGAGTCCAGGCATCCATTACCTTTCCGCAAATCATTAGTGAATCAATAATTGAACCTGTGCTAAATACGCGAGAAACCGATACTGGATTTCCCTCTGTATTATCCACTACAGCATTACCAAAATCAAATTGATAGGTTGTATTATTCAACAATGTGTCCTTCCATGCCATGATCAACATTTTTCCTTTTATTTGAACCTCTGGAAAGGTTTTGAGTTGAGGGGAAAAAATCAATTGTCCTTGAACGTCATTCAAGGCTATGAACTCATTGAATACAAAACTGACCGTATTTTCTTTGAAATTCCTGGTTTCATTTTCTAGCGTGGCCGAAAGCAAGACAGGGGGCTGAACATCTTTTTGACCGCCGTCGAGTGTTTTAATCTGTGCACATGAAGAGCAGACCAGGACGAAAATGAGAAACCAGAATCTTATCATAACGCCCATTTATTCATTAACACCTTCATCAATTGCGGCACATGGATTAGGTCTATATCATCAAAGGCGGCCAATTCAGCGGAATCGATATCCAACACACCCACAACATGGCCCTCATGGGATTTCAAAGGAATCACCAATTCAGATTGACTGATGGGACTGCAGGCAATATGACCAGGAAAAGCATGAACATCCGGAACATTTTGGATTTCACCGGAGACCCAGGCCGTTCCGCACACCCCCTTGCCTTTGGGAATTCGCGTGCAAGCCACGGGACCTTGAAAACAGCCCAAAATCAATTCGTCTCCATTTACCCAATAAAATCCTATCCAATGAAATTGAAACTGGGATTGAATTAATGCAATGGCATTGGCACAATTGGCCAACCAATTGGATTCTCCTTCCAATAAAGCCGGCATTGATTGCTGCAGATATTCATATCGCTCAGACTTTGACCCGAAAAAAGTTTCTGCATTTTGAAAACCCATGCAACAAAGGTAAGAAGCGACACCTTGTGTTTAACAATCAAGACTTATATTTGCTTTCTATCAATGAAATAAAAAACCATGCAAAATTTTGCTTCTCGTCACATCGGTCCCCGCGAGCATGAAGTTGCTCAAATGCTAAAGAAAATAGGTGTAGATTCAGTAGATCAACTGATTGATCAAACCGTTCCTGCGTCCATTCGTTTGCAAAACCCCTTGAACATCACAGAAGCGATGAGTGAAGCAGATTATTTGCATCACGTCAGTGCATTGGGCGCCAAAAATGATGTTCGTAAAAACTACATCGGTTTGGGTTATTTCGAAACGCACACACCCACTGTTATTTTACGCAATATTCTTGAAAATCCAGGATGGTATACCGCCTACACGCCATATCAAGCAGAAATTGCCCAAGGACGTTTGGAAGCGTTGTTGAACTTTCAGACCATGGTCACTGATTTGACTGGATTACCCATTGCCAATGCTAGTTTATTGGATGAAGCCACTTCAGCGGCAGAGGCCATGATCATGTTTTTTCATTCCAGAAGCAAAGAGAAAGAAAACAATGGAGCCAATTTATTCTTTGTCGATCAAGAGATTTATCCGCAAACCTTATCGGTTATCAAGGGAAGAGCGCAGCATTTGGGCATTGAATTGGTTGTAGGAAATTACAACGAAACCGTTTTGAACGAAAAGTACTTTGGTGCTTTGGTTCAATACCCCAACAACAAAGGAGAGTTGCACGATTACAAAGCCTTTGCAGACCAAATGCACCAATTGGGCGGCCACGTTGCAGCGGCCTCTGACTTGATGGCATTGACTTTAATTACACCTCCTGGAGAATGGGGAGCTGATGTATGTTTCGGCAATTCACAACGCTTTGGTGTTCCGATGGGATTTGGTGGGCCGCATGCCGCATTCTTTTGTGCGACAGAAGAGTTCAAAAGAAACATGCCCGGCCGCATCATTGGTGTTTCCAAGGATCGTCATGGCAACTTGGGATTGCGCATGAGTTTGCAAACCAGAGAGCAACATATCAGAAGAGAAAAGGCAACCTCCAATATTTGTACTGCTCAAGCATTATTGGCTGTAATGGCCTCTATGTATGGAGTATACCACGGGCCAAACGGGGTAAAGGCCATCGCTCAAGATATTCATCATAAAGCAACCTTGTTGGCATATAGTGCAAAAGCGGCTGGTGTTCATGTCAAGAGTCAATCCTTTTTTGATACCGTATTGTTTGAAGTAAATGAGGCTGCTGTTGCTCACCGTTGCGATGAAAAGAAAATCAATGTTCGTTTTTTGAACAATGGTCACGCCTCTGTTTCTATAGGTGAAAACACCTCTTTGGAAGACATCAAAAACTTGGTTTATGTTCTATCCGGAAAAGACAACGCATTGCAGGACGGACCTTCTTCGTTGAGTTACTTCAGCAGAAATTCGACCTTCATGTCACATCCGGTATTCAACCAATACCATAGCGAAACAGAAATGTTGCGCTACATGAAAAAACTCGAAAACAAGGATTTGAGCTTGGCCCATGCCATGATTGCCTTGGGATCATGTACCATGAAGTTAAATGCCACTAGTGAGATGATTCCGGTGACCATGCCTGCCTTTGCAAACATGCATCCTTACGCTCCTGTTCAACAAACTGCTGGTTACCAAGAAATGATCCAAGCATTGCACGATGATTTGTGTGAGTGTACCGGATTTGCCGGTGTCTCATTGCAACCCAATAGTGGTGCTCAAGGCGAATTAACTGGGCTCTTGGTTATCATGGCCTATCACCACAGCAGAGGAGATCACCAAAGAAATATTTGTCTTATCCCCTCTTCTGCGCATGGAACCAATCCAGCATCAGCCGTTATGGCGGGATTAAAAGTGGTGGTGGTGAAATGTGATGAGAATGGAAACGTGGATGTTGCGGACTTAAAGGAAAAAGCAGAGCAATACAAAGACACGTTGGCTGCCTTGATGGTGACCTACCCATCAACCCATGGAGTATTTGAAGAAAGCATCAAAGAAATTACCTCCATCATTCACGCCAATGGTGGGCAAGTATACATGGATGGAGCCAATATGAATGCGCAGGTAGGATTGACCAATCCTGGAAATATTGGAGCGGATGTTTGTCATTTAAACCTACACAAGACTTTTGCGATTCCGCATGGTGGCGGCGGTCCTGGTATGGGACCCATTGGAGTTGCACAACATTTGGTTCCTTTCTTACCTGGTAATCCTTTGATCAAAACAGGTGGTGACCAAGCCATTGAATCGGTTTCAGCTGCGCCCTTTGGCAGTGCGCTCATTTTATTGATCTCTTATGGCTACATCAAAATGTTGGGATCTAATGGCGTGACAGACTCTACGAAGTATGCCATTTTAAACGCCAACTACATGAAGGCCTTGTTGGAAGATCACTACCCCGTTTTGTATACAGGAAGCAATGGACGTGTTGCACATGAAATGATCTTGGATTGTCGTGCATTCAAAGCTGCAGGTATTGAGGTAGAAGACATCGCCAAGCGATTGATGGATTATGGATTCCACGCTCCTACAGTTTCCTTCCCTGTAGCTGGAACATTAATGATTGAGCCTACTGAAAGTGAGCCTTTCAGCGAGCTGAACCGTTTCTGTGAGGCCCTTATCGCGATTAGAAAAGAAATCACAGAGGTAGAAAACGGAACTGCGGACAAAGCAGACAATGTATTGAAAATGGCGCCGCATACGGCTTATGAAGTCAGCGGAGACGAATGGAATCACGCCTATTCAAGATCCAAAGCCGCTTATCCTGTTGAGGGTCTAAAAGACAACAAATTCTGGACTTCTGTTGGGCGTGTTGACAACGCTTATGGAGATCGCAATTTGGTATGTACCTGCCCTCCATTAGAGAGCTACGCCAATGCTTAACCATTAATTAAAATTCAAAGGACATGGAAAGTGTTATCATCTATACCAAACAGTTTCCATTTGGCCTGAGAGAGTCTTATTTACTTGATGAAATACCTTTATTGCGGGAGAAATTTGATTTGATTTTTTTTTATCCATACGCTGAATTTGAGTTTAACTATGACACAGCTCGTTTAAAAGAAGATCATCAAATCAAAATTTTAAATTTCAACCTCGCGCCCAAAAACATCAATTTATCCTCGAGATTATTGTTCTCATTTAACGCCTCAAAGCTGCTTATCAGAGAAATCATATTCTCAAGGCAAGGCATAATGGGGTTAAAAAGAATTAAGCAAAACTTTCAGCGCCTGTACCATTTTGCTGCGCAGGCTCAAATTCTTGGACGTTGGCTTCAAGAGCAATCAGGGAAATTTATCCACTACCACTATTGGCTCCATGATGGATTGGTAATTTCCGAAATGTCTTCCATTGCCAAGAGACAACCACACTTTGCTCGAGCTCACTCTATTGATTTGTATCATAAAGATTGGCCCTTGGGTGGATACCTACCATTTGAAAAAATCAAGTTGAAACTGGCAAAGAGAATTTATAGTGTTTCAAAACATGGCCTTGCCTACCTAAGGGCAAACCACCCTCAATGGGATTTCAAATTCAACTATCAACCTTTGGGTGTTTCACTAGATCATCAACCCATTATACAACAACCTCTTCCTAAGATTTTAACCATCTCCTTTATAGGTAAAGTGAAAAATCTAAATCGAATGATTGAATTCATGAAACTTTTAAAACAGGATTTTACATGGGTTCATATTGGGTCAGGTACAAAAGAATCAGAAGCCCAATTAATTGATGATTGCAACAAAGAAAATATTTCATTTGAATATCTTGGGTATTTGACAAAAACACAAATCAATTCATACTTAACAAAAAACCAAATGGCATTCTTTGCCAACACTAGTTCTTGGGAAGGTGTACCTGTTAGTATGATGGAAGCCGGTATTTATGGCATCCCTTTTATAGCAACAGCAATTCCAGGAAATCTGGAAATTGTCAATCCAACCAATGGATTTATCATGCCATTAACAGGCGATCTTCAAAAATTGGCTGACCAAATTTCCTTTTGTTACAAAAATGAGAAAATTTGGAAAACAACGGCTGTTGAAGCACAAAAAACAATTTTCACCCAATACAACGCACAAAACAATTACAGTGTATTCTTTGATGAAATAAAAACTATCGCTTAAAAAGATTATACTTCAAGATGCAATAAATTGCTCTGAAGCCATCTCTCCATCCAATCTTCTTACCCTCTTCATAGGTCCTTCCGTAATAAGATATTCCTACCTCGTAAATACGTATCTTAGAAATTCTAGAAATCTTAGCGGTTACCTCAGGCTCGAAACCAAATCTATTTTCTTTCAAATCCAAAGACTGTACAATTTCTCTTTTGAAAATCTTATAGCATGTCTCCATATCCGTTAGATTCAAATTGGTCATTGCATTGGATAGGAAAGTAAGAAACTTATTCCCAATCGTATGCCAGAAAAACAATATGCGATGTGGCTTACCACCCATGAATCGACTTCCATAAACTACATCAGCAAAACCATCTAAAATTGGCTTAATCAGGATATTGTACTCATGTGGATCGTATTCCAAATCTGCATCTTGAATGATCACTACTTCACCTGTTGCCATTTTGATTCCTGTATGTAACGCAGCGCCCTTTCCCTTATTTACTTCATGCTTGAAATATTGAATATTCAAATCGGGATGCGCAGAATGATAAATCTTCACTGCATCTTCTGTATCATCTTTCGAACAGTCGTTGACTATGATAATCTCCTTTTGAATACCTCCCAACAATTTGACTTCCTCCACCTTATCCAGGATGAGATGTATCGTCTTTCCCTCGTTGTAGGCAGGAATAACGATAGATAATTTTGAAACGTTGAACTTTTCCATTTTGAACAAAAGAAACAAATATAATGAGTATTTTGATTTTAGTTTTGGATATTCGCATCATGAAAATCATTCAGCAACATTTAAGGGAAGCGCATGACCTATTGGGAAAGGTGCTTTCGGATGAGTCATTTTTAACTTCTGTGGATTGTGTAACACATGTGATGGCCGATTGTCTTAAAAGTCAAGGAACAATCTTTTCATGTGGCAATGGTGGCAGCATGTGCGACGCCATGCACTTTGCCGAAGAACTTTCCGGAAGATACAGGGATAATCGACCTGCGTTACGCGCCATTAGCATCTCCGATCCTTCTCACATTACCTGCGTCGGTAATGATTATGGATTTGATTACATTTTTTCTCGGTATCTTGAAGGAGTGGGTAAAAAGGGGGATGTGTTGCTGGCCATCACAACCAGTGGAAATTCAAATAATGTTTTAGAAGCGGCTAAAAAAGCCCAAGACATGGGCATAATTGTGGTGGCCCTCACTGGAAAAAACGGCGGAGATATCATTCATCACGCTGATCACAATATCATTGTTCCTTGGTTTGAATATGCCGATCGAATTCAAGAAATTCACATCAAAGTCATTCACGCATTGATTGATGGTATTGAAAGAGAAATGAAGTAAAATTATTCCAAATAAAAAAGGGGCTTATTGAGCCCCTTTTTTCATTTCTCATTTTCAATACTATTCTCTGATCAAACGAACGGTCTGATCTGTTCCGTTGATTCTAATATTCATTTGGAATATTCCAACAGACAATTTGCTGATATCCATTTTATGTGCAATTCCAGAGAATGCTACGTTTTCTGAATAAACTGTTTGACCTAGTAAGTTGGTCATTTGGATGGACAACGTGCCTTCCATTGGTTTTTCAAAAACAACATTCAAATCACCAGAGGTTGTCGGATTAGGATAAACCATCGCACTTACTTGCTCACCAGAAACCTTTACAGTCTCCCCATTGCTTCCCTCTGCTACCATTCCCGATCCTTGAATCATCACACACTGAACAGGACCCCAAGCTGCTACAACACCACTGCCATGAACAGGACGTACCCTCACTTGATAGAACTTACCTGGCGCAACACCTGGAATATTGTTCAACATCAAGATAGAAGAACCATTGGCTCCTGTCAACACTTGAGTAGTGGCATTTTGCAAACCAGCTGAACAATCCGTTAACTCCCACTGATACGCTGTGCTTCCGCAAATCGTTTGATCAGGGGCAATATAGGAGTTGATAGCCTTAATATTTGGACAACGATCTGAAGCCCTCACTTGAATAGGTGTTTGAGGCAACAAAGTAATGGTACAGGTTGATGTTGCTTGAGCAAAAACGGGGGTGTAATTCTCAGCTGCATCAGGGATGCTATACATAACAGGAACGTTAACCGTGTATACTACTGGTGACGAAGTCAGATTCGATGGTAAAATAGAACCCAAACGAGCAATCACAGAACTAGAACCGGCTTGGTAAACCCATGGCTGAATACCCATGTTCTGACCACCTTGAGATGCTGACAATACATTGATCATGTAGTTGTTGGCATTTCCACGGTAAAGGGTTTTAAAGCTTCCGCATACACTTGTGTATTCGCCCGTTCCATTGCTGTAATAATGATCACAATCTGATGGCAAGAAATGGTTAATACACAACTTCGCGCTTGTATTTCCAGGGCCTGCATGTTCATGCACTGCAAAGTAATAATTAGCTCCCACTGACAATTCATCGGTGATCAAGGTCTGATTTCCTGTTGTCACTTCATGCTCAATCATTTCCAAAGCCAAACATCCAGGATATTCTCGGTACAAGTGAATAGAGTAATCACCAATGGCAGCGCTCAAACCAATGCGCAGACTGTTGTACTGAGCGGTCCATTTGTACCATCTGTCTTTTCCATCACCATCAATGGTGGCGGTGTTTGTTCCCAAAAATGGATTTGCAGAGAAAATATTCGAGGCAATACACGCTGGGAAATAGGCTGTGTTAACGGTTGTTGCGTTCAATGACTCAATGGAGAATCCTTCATTGATTTGACCATCACAATCATCATCTATTGCATTACATACTTCAGGTTGTGGATAAATACAACTTCCGTCATTTTGAGTGGCTGCAGGATCAAAATTACAAGCCGCTGCATCTGTACATCCTAGTATACATCCTACTGATGCAATTCCATCACAATTCTCGTCTATTGCATTGTCACAAACCTCCGACGCTGCTGGACTGATCGCATTGTTGCTATCGTTACAATCACCAGGAGTAATTGTGCTTGGAGTACATGATGTTGCTCCTGTTGCTACGCCATATCCGTCACCGTCTGCATCTGTGTAAACAGGATACTGCGTCAAGTTCTCATCGATCTGTCCGTTACAGTTGTCATCGATGTTGTTGCATGTTTCTGTTGCGCTTGGCTTGATGGCGCTGTTGCTATCGTTACAGTCACCGGGTAAGATCGTGCTTGGAGTACAAGATGTTGCTCCTGTTGCTACGCCATATCCGTCACCATCTGCATCCGTGTAAACAGGATACTGCGTCAAGTTCTCATCGATTTGACCGTTACAGTTGTCATCGATGCTGTTGCAAGTTTCTGTTGCGCTTGGCTTGATGGCGTTGTTGCTATCGTTACAATCGCCGGGTAAGATTGTGCTTGGAGAACATGATGTTGCTCCTGTTGCTACGCCATATCCGTCACCGTCTGCATCTGTGTAATCAGGATACTGCGTCAAGTTCTCATCGATCTGTCCGTTACAGTTGTCATCGATGCTGTTGCATGCTTCTGTTGCGCTTGGTTTGATCGCGTTGTTGCTATCGTTACAGTCGGTGTTGTTATCAACTGTTCCTTGAGGTGCTGTGCAAGCTTCGATTCCTCCGTCATTGATGTCTCCATATCCATCACCATCTGCGTCAACATAATAGGTAGTTAAAACACCGTTATCGATTACTCCATCACAATCATCATCGATATTGTTGCAAACCTCTGCAGTAGCATAGGTACATGAACCATCGTCGTAAGTTGCTGCTTCATCAAAATTACATGCGGTAGCATCTGTACATCCTGGTAAGCATCCCTCATTCACTTGGCCATCGCAATTATCATCAACATCATCTCCGCAAACTTCAGTGGCGTTCGGGTTGATGGCTGCATCGTTATCATCACAATCACCAGGGGTAATTGTGCTTGGAGTACATGATGTTGCTCCTGTTGCTACGCCATATCCATCACCGTCTGCATCTGTGTATACAGGATACTGCGTCAAGTTCTCATCGATCTGTCCATTACAGTTGTCATCGATGCTGTTACATGTTTCTGTTGCGCTTGGTTTGATGGCGTTGTTGCTATCGTTACAGTCACCGGGTAAGATTGTGCTTGGAGAACATGAGGTTGCTCCTGTTGCTACTCCGTATCCATCACCGTCTGCATCTGTGTAAACAGGATACTGGGTCAAGTTCTCATCGATTTGACCATTACAGTTGTCATCGATGCTATTGCATGTTTCTACTTCTCCTGGGTTGATGGCTGGATTCAAATCATCACAATCTCCGCTGGTTGTTGTATATCCTAGACCAGGGTTCATACAGTAATTCAATACCGGCGTGGTTCCATAACCATCCAAATCAGAGTCGGTGAAGTAATCAACGAAAATCAATCCCTCATCGGCTTGTCCATTACAGTTGTCATCAACATCGTTACATACTTCAGTTTGTGCTGGATTAACCAAGGCATTGCTGTCATCACAGTCCGTGTTGTTATCTACTGTTCCAGCTGGTGCGGTGCATGCTTCAACTGCTACTGAATTGATGTCTCCATATCCGTCACCATCGGCATCTGTGTAGTACATCGTCTTCACTCCTTCGTCAATGATGTTGTCACAGTTGTCATCTACATCGTTACATACCTCTGTAGCTGATGGGTTGATGGCTGAATTATTATCATCACAATCACCAGGAGTAATTGTGCTTGGAGTACATGATGTTGCTCCTGTTGCTACGCCATATCCGTCACCGTCTGCATCTGTGTAAACAGGATACTGCGTCAAGTTCTCATCGATTTGACCGTTACAGTTGTCATCGATGCTGTTGCATGTTTCTGTTGCGCTTGGCTTGATCGC
>JBDKGG010000053.1:0-20138 GCA_039798325.1 Bacteroidota bacterium | reverse complement strand
CTTTGTAGTCGCCTCCTCTTAATGACCCCAAAAAGTGCTAAGTACGTTGCAATCGTGGCCAGGAACGACCACACTTGTGCGCATTTAGTGACTGTCTTGCCTCGTGCCAGCGATGGGAGCGGCATCCTTGGGTGGAGCGCAGGTGCGGAGCACGTGCAGCGACACCCAAGATACAGCGGACAGCGCGGTGGCCTCTCAGCCACTTGTGGCGGGAGGACAGGCGCCAAAAAATAAATTGATCATAAAAAAACCCGCATGAAGCGGGTTTTTCTTTGTTGTATTAAAAGTCTATGCGTCAATCTTGGCGTACTTGGCATTGGCCTCGATGAATGCTCTGCGTGGAGGCACATCATCTCCCATCAACATGGAGAAAACGTGGTCACATGCGGCTGCATTCTCGATGGTAACTTTGCGCAAGGTGCGCTTCTCTGGATTCATGGTGGTTTCCCACAACTGCTCCGCGTTCATCTCTCCAAGACCCTTGTATCGTTGAACGTTCACGCTGCTCTCTTGCCCTGCTCCTTTCATCTCTGCAATCAAACCGTCGCGCATTTCCTCATTCCAAGCATACTCTGCTTTGTTTCCTTTCTTCACCAAATAAAGCGGAGGCGTTGCGATGTAAATGTGTCCGCCTTCTATCAATTCCTTCATGTGGCGGAAGAAGAAAGTCAGAATCAACGTTTCAATGTGCGATCCATCCACGTCGGCATCACACATGATGACGATTTTGTGGTAGCGAAGTTTGGTCAAATTCAAAGCCTTGCTATCGTCTTCTGTTCCGATGTAAACGCCCAATGCGGTATAGATGTTCTTGATCTCTTCATTCTCCAAAATCTTGTGCTGCATAGCCTTCTCTACGTTCAAGATTTTTCCGCGCAAAGGCAAAATGGCTTGGAACACACGGTCACGTCCTTGCTTGGCTGTTCCACCCGCCGAGTCACCCTCAACCAAGAACAACTCCGACTTGACTGGATCTTTCTCCGAACAGTCGGCCAATTTGCCAGGCAACCCACCACCTGAACCTACTCCTTTGCGTTGTACCATCTCACGCGCCTTGCGGGCAGCCACACGGGCCTGTGCCGCTAACACTACTTTACCGACGATGGCTTTGGCATCATTGGGGTGCTCTTCCAAATAGGCTTCCAACATTTCAGATACCACCTGGCTCACGGGAGCCACGGCTTCTTTGTTTCCCAATTTGGTTTTGGTTTGACCTTCGAACTGTGGCTCTTGTACTTTTACCGAAACAATGGCTGTCAATCCTTCGCGGAAGTCATCACCAGAAATTTCAATTTTCAATTTGTCCAACAAACCACTCTTCTCGGCAAAGTTTTTCAAGGTGGTGGTTAGACCACGGCGAAAACCTTGCAAGTGTGTTCCCCCTTCGTGGGTGTTGATGTTATTGACGTAGCTGTAAATGTTCTCGTTAAAAGAATCGTTGTACACCATGGCCACCTCAACTGGGATAGGACCATCGGTGCGCTCCATGTGGATGACCTTTTGGATGATGTTGGGACGACTTTGGTCGATAAAACGAACGAACTCTGACAATCCCTCTGTGCTCTCAAACAATTCCCCTTTGAAGCTACCATCCTCGTTGGTCTCCCGGCGGTCCGTCAATCTGATTTTGATTCCTTTGTTCAAGAAAGCCAATTCGCGCATGCGGTTGGCCAATGTGTCGTAGTTGTATTCTAATACATCAAAGATGGAAGCATCGGGTTGGAACGTAACGATGGTACCTTGCTTGTCTGTGGTTCCATCTTCTTTCACCGGATAAAGTGGTTTTCCGATGGAATATTCTTGAACGTATACTTTCCCTCCGCGGTGAACTTCAGCTCTCAATAAGGTGGATAGTGCGTTCACGCAACTTACCCCAACCCCGTGAAGACCGCCGGAAACTTTATAGGAGCCCTTGTCGAACTTACCACCGGCACCGATCTTGGTCATGACAACCTGCAACGCAGATACCCCTTCCTTGGCGTGCATATCTACGGGAATACCTCGACCATTGTCCTCAACGGTAATGCTGTTGTTCTCATTGATGGTCACGTAAACAGTATCACAATAGCCGGCCAAGGCCTCGTCGATGGAGTTGTCAACTACCTCATACACCAAATGGTGTAATCCTCTGGTTCCGATGTCTCCGATGTACATGGCAGGGCGCATGCGCACGTGCTCCATACCTTCCAAGCTTTGGATATTGGCGGCGGTATAATTGGCCGAATTGGGGTTGTTTTCACTCATGGAAATAACAATAAATATTTGTTTGGTTTTTGTCGTCTATCAAAACCTTGTAAAGCTTCATTTACAAGGCTTTCAAAGATACAATGGTCCTGAAAAAAAGGCATAAAAAACGGGGGCCTAAACCCCCGAATCTTGTTCACATTTCATCAACAAATTTAACCCCTAAAATGAGAGCGCTGCTCCCAATTGAAATAGGGTTCTTTGTTGGTCGTAACCATTCCAGATTTGATAGCGTTGGGCAACGGTGTTGTAAACCCTAGCCCAAGCCGCAATTTGCTTGTTGTATTGGTATTTTACCTCCAAATTGGCATCCACAAATCCCCTCATTTTCTGCTCACTGATGTTGCGGCCGTTCCATTGAAGTGCATCGATGGTGCCCAAGTCTGTGCCCAATGTATCCTGAATCATAAGCGCATAGCGGTCTCCGATGTAATGGACCTGTGCCGCGATGTTCCATTGATCATTGAATTTGAAGCGACCGGTGGCCGTTCCTTTCCAAGTGGGCATGTTCCAAGCCTTGTTGGAACCTTGCACATCATAATAATAGTAATGGGCCAAGAGATCCCATTCCCAATGTTCGCCGCTGCGCATCATCCAACGCGCATGGGCATCGATGCGGTCCATGCTGCCATACAACACATTAAAACGATTGCCATAAGCGGTATTGTAATCATTGGCAAAGAACATTTGATTCTCAAATCGGTTCCAATTGGCGCCCAATTCATATCCCATTTTGGAAGAAACCACTCCGTTGATTCCTGCATAAGCCTCCAACTTGTTGTTGCGATTCTTGAGAAGTGGATTGGAAATGATGAAGGCGTTTTGCTCCATGATGCTGTGAAAAGTGTTGAGCTCTACTCCACCCTTGACCCCTGCGTAGGGCAACAACAATCCATCCATGATGTTCCATTTCAATTCCAACTCGGGATAAAAATTGGCTGGTTTTTCGGCGTTGGGTTCAATGAACACCCCCATACCTACTTTCACCCGCAAATCGTTCCACACTGTGTATGCACTGGGTTGAAAACGAATGATCATGTTCTCCTGCTTACGCGATTGAACCGTTGAATCCGCGGCATTTAATGCTATTGCTTGTGGATTGTACAGGGCTCCATTTCCTGTGAAGGAATTCCATTGAAATCCCAAATCCACGGCAAAAATTTCAGTCTTGACCATTTTACTCAATCCCACTTTGCTGTCCAAGACCTCCTCCTTTTCTCCATAGCGTCCGAACCCATGATTGAAGCGAACAGCGCCATTGTAATTTAATTCA
Source organism: Bacteroidota bacterium (assembly GCA_039798325.1). Classification (GTDB taxonomy): domain Bacteria; phylum Bacteroidota; class Bacteroidia; order Flavobacteriales_D; family Sanyastnellaceae; genus CAMCTV01. The sequence goes on along the minus strand of JBDKGG010000053.1, from coordinate 16,621 downwards.
GTTGAGTCACGGGAGAATTTATCCAACTCCACGGCTCCACCCATGCTCTGCCACAATTGACGATCACCAGAAATCTGAACCAATGAGTCGGTTAGTCCATCGAAAGCGGCTCCGTAGTAATGATTGAGGTTGCGCAAGTAGTTGGCTGATCCCTTGATGCTGAAATGATCGAAGAAGTAACGACCATACAATTGGCCTCTGGTCTCACTGTATTGGCTCTTGACCAAGTTGCTATCTGGCACAACTCCACCTTGACTGCTTAAATGATAGATGCGTGTTCCAAAATCTCCTTTTTTGTTGCGACCGGATGAGTAATGCGCATCCACCACCGGTGTAAAATAATTCCCTAAACCGGCGATGACATAACCATTCTGCAAATTGGGCAGCTTATCAATCACATTGATCTTGGCTGCGGACAACTTCTCTGGATCCTGGGTCGTTACCGAAGGGGTTGGTAAAAAATTGAACTTGATTTTCTCCATCTTGGACTTTTGCTCGATGATGGCAGGATTGGAGCTGATCTTGCCTGCATCGCGCAAGCGAATCTTCAATTCACCATCAAATTCAGCGCTTTGCACCATCGATGTGTCTACTTGGGCCAAAACCATTGTTGTACAAAAAAACAACCACCCAAAAATGATTTGCTTTGCCTTATTCATTGTTTCCTCCTTCTTTGTTCTCGATTACCGGTGTAGTTTCTTCAATGTTGATTTCCTCAATGACTTCTGGTTGCTTGAGTTTTTCCAAGGCTTCTGCTTCCTTGAGTGCGATGAGCTCGAGCTTGGCCTTGGCCTCGTCTTTGATTTTGGCATCCTCGACATTGGCTTCAATGGCCTCAATGGTGGCCCTGGCTTGGAAGAAATCGCCCATGCCGATGTAGGTATCCACGAGCAATAAAAATGCCTTATTGCGGGGCTCCTCAAATCCTCCAAACTGATCCACCAAATCGTATATCTCCGCCTCTGCCATTTCATAATTGGCTTGATCGTAGAATGATTTGCACCGCAAGTATTTCACCTCTGCAGCCTGTCGTCCGCCCTTCTCGATGATGACCGCCCAATCTCCTCTGGCCAAATCGTACTCTTTGTTCTCTGCCCTCATCAGGCCTCTCCATTGGTAAGCCGTGTTTTTGACATCCTCAGGAATTCCTTGATTGTCGATGACCTTGTTGGCATATTCCAAGGCATGCACAAAATCTTTTTTGTAATAAAAACAACGCATCAACCCCACTTGTGATTCCAAAATGTTGTTCTTTGAAACAGCCACTTGCTCCAGTTCTGTGTAGTGCTGGGCTGCAATGTCCCAATTCTTTCTGTTGAATTGAATCGTTGCAGCAGTGAGCAATGCATCTTCAGAATATTCATTGAAAGGCTGCGCAATAACCGAATTGTAGGCATCCAAGGCTCCGTCTTGGTCGTTGGATTTGTACAAACACTCAGCGAGCAAATAATTGGCCTCTGCCGCGTGCAGGGCAGGTTGAAATTGTTGAATGTATTGACGCAACTTGGGTACCGCTGCTTCGCAATTTTCAGAGAAACCCAATTCAGCTGCGCGCGCGTACACCTCCTCTTCAATATCACTGTCACTCACGTTCAATACTTTGAGACCTTTGATTTGCTGTTGGAACGCGACATCCTCAATCAACAGGGGTTTAACGATGGCAATGGCATCCAGCAGAATGGGATCATTGGGGAACTTGGCCACCAATTGATTCCAGGCTTGCTTCAATTTCTCCAATTTGTTTTGCTTGGCGAACAACAAACACTGATCCGCCAAAGCCTTTTTGGTGTAGGCACTCCCTTCGTGATCTCTGAACAAAATCGTGTAGTACTCTTCGGATTCAATCAGGCGATCATCCATCAAATACGACTTGGCCAACTCATAAATGGCATCCACTTCATACTTGGAACCGGGTAGCTCTTTCAACATTGATTTCAATACCCAGGTCTTTTTATCCGGTTGCGCCAAATAGCCGTAGGCCAATCCCTTCTGATACATCGCATAATCTTTGTTGCCTTGGCTGTCGTCGGCAACTTTGTCATAATATACAATGGCATTTTCGTATTGCTTATTAACAAAATACACATCGGCTACGCGCAAAATGGCGTCATAATTTTTTCGAGGATCTTTTACACCATGGGTCTCAATGAACTTTTTAAAATAAGGCAAGGCCTCCAAATACTTGGTCTTGGCGACATCAGGATCCAATTCTTTTCCTGCCTCCTTGAACTTGCAATAACCTTGTCCATAATATCCCGCGCCGTGGTACTCGGTCTCAAAGACACCTGGCTCATCTAAAAACTGGGCGTAGCGTTGAAAAGCCAATGCATAATCATTTTTGTGATAGGCTACTTCAGCCATCCAAAAACGAGCACTGGCGGAAATGCGCTGATCGATTGGATAGGTAAAACTTTGATCAAAAAACTTCATCGCCTTTTCGTATTCTCTTGACTGATACAATTCCACTCCACGGTTATAGGAGAGGTTTTGATACGCTGCTTTGACCACATTGTCCTTCTTCTTGATTTTGTCCAATGAAGCCAACGCCTTTTCGTAATTCTTGGTCTTCATGTAGACATTCAGCAAAAATTGATAGGCCTCATCGTGTTTGGGGCTATCCGGGTATTTGGCCAGATACGCCTCAAAGGAAGTGATGGCATCATCAAAAGGATCAGAGGACAATTCAAAAGCCAACTTGGCAAAATTGAACATGGCGTCTTCTTGCAATTCCAAGTCAAAAGCCATGTCGCGCGCTGCGCCAAATGCTTTCCAAGCCTCGCGCTTGTTGTCCATTTTAATGTAGCACAACCCTTCATTGTAAGCAGCCATTTGCCCCAGCAAATCTTCCTTGCTCTTGGCTCCACTGTATCCGTCCACTGCCTTTTGCCATTGCTCGCTGCGCTGATAGGCAAAAGCCAAACGGTATTGATCCTCGCGACTCATTTGGCCCTTCCCTTTTACTTTGGCAAAGTGCTCGAGATAAGGGATGGACTCTGCGTAGCGATCTTTGTTGAAGTAAGCATCTCCAACCAATTTTTGAATCTCAGCCGCTTTGCCTTCATCCAATTGTGTTGCCGCTTCCAAAACTTCATTGCTGTAGGCAATGAGCTCGTCATACCGTTTTTGCAAATAATAAATCTGTGCGATGTACAAGGGAACGCGTTCACGGAAATTGGGATTGTTCTTCAGAATTTCAAAACCTTCCAATGCCGCCGTGTAATCGTTGTCCTCATAGGCCAAGTGACTGTACATGTACAAGGAGGAAAATTGATAAACGCTCTCTTTGTCTTTAATAACAAAATACTCACCTCGCGCACCTTTTTTATCACCTTTGCTGTAGAGCGATTCTGCGCGGTAATAATGAAATACAATTTGATCTCTATTGGATAAAGATCGAAGATCCACCTTGGCCAACCATTCCAAACATTTGTTGGCATTTTTCTTTTTGCCATAAAAAATACCCATTTCAAAATAGGCCCTTTCTTTCAAAGGAGAATCGGGGTGGTTTCGGATAAACACATCCATCAAGAATTCTGCATCCTTGTGATACAGTTCTAGGGCGCATCGCGCAATGAAATACTCTGAATTGGCGCACTCCATGGAGGCGTTGATTTGACAGAACTTTTGTCTATAGTCCTCAAAAGCCTTTCTTGCTGGAGCAAATTTACTTTGCTCAAAAAGGTCAACGGCCTGCTGATAGGCTTGTTGATCATTCAACAATTGAAAGGGTCGTTGTGCATCCGCCGCCAAGGCCAGTAGGCACCACAACATACACGCCATCCATCCACGTTTCATAGTCATTTGCAATTTGTAGTAAAAATAACGGAGCCGAACAAGGATAATTGTTCGGCTCCGATGTAGTTGCAAACGAAAGATTGTGAATGGCAGCAGCCTATTTGGCTTCTGCGGCCTTTTTGTGATCGGCTAAAAACTGGGCCAATCCGCTATCGGTCAATGGATGCTTTAACAAAGCCACGATTGCGCTCAAAGGTCCAGTCATGACATCTGCCCCGATCTCAGCACACTGAATAATGTGCATGGGGTGACGCACACTAGCGGCTAAAATTTCAGTATCAAATCCATAATTGTCATAGATATTTCTGATTTGCTCAATCAACTGAATGCCATCTGTTGAAATATCATCCAAGCGACCAACAAATGGAGAAACGTAAGACGCTCCTGCTTTGGCTGCCAATAAGGCTTGTCCGGCTGAGAACACCAAGGTACAATTGGTTCTGATGCCCTTATCGGTGAAGTAACGAATGGCTTTGATGCCATCTTTGATCATGGGCACTTTCACAACGATATTGGGGTGCAAGCTGGCCAACATCTCGCCTTCGCGAACCATGCCGTCAAAGTCGGTGGAAATCACCTCAGCGCTCACATCACCTTCTCCTACGATTTCGCAGATGTCAACATAATGTTTGAGCACGCGATCAGTACCAGAAATTCCTTCCTTGGCCATCAAGCTGGGGTTTGTGGTTACGCCATCTAGGATTCCCAAATCTTTGGCTTCTCTGATTTGGTCAAGGTTTGCTGTGTCAATAAAAAATTTCATGGTTCAATATTTGGTTGCAAAAATAACCCATCCCCATCATTACTTTTGAGCCATGTCAGAAAATTTTTGGAAAATTAGTTTTCAGTTCATGTTGCTCAGTCTTGCGCTGATTGTAAGTGACTGGATGATGGATGGCGTAAAGATTGTCAGCAACGTCGATGCTTTATTGGCCGCATTGACCATCATGATCCTCAATCGTTTTGTCAAACCTTTGCTCATTGTCCTTACCATTCCAGCCACCATTTTCACTTTTGGGCTTTTTCTTCTGGTGGTGAATGCATTGATTTTGTTGCTCGCCAGTGAAATTGTAGAGGAATTTCAAATCAAAGGGTTCTGGTCTGCTGTGGGACTATCTGTTTTCATCAGCTTGGTGCAATTGATTTTTGGACAAAGCAACAATGTGAAAATTCAAGTCAACAAAGTCCATCCCGACGATGAATCCAATGACGAGGAGATTTAATCCTCAATCCATGTATTCCCAGGCAGAAGCATAGCCTCCAGATTTTTCGACCCAATCCATCCATTGTGCATAGAATGCGTCATTGGCTAATGTGGCACTGTCTCCAATCACGATCAATCCCATCTTGGCTCTGGTCATCGCCACATTCATTCGACGGTAATCCTTTAAAAAACCGATATCTCCCTCCTCATTGCTGCGGACCAAACTGATGTAGACCACATCGGCCTCTTGACCTTGAAAAGAGTCGATGGTATTCACCTCCAAGTTCTTCATTTCGCTCAACATCTCTTGCATTCTATTCACCTGGCCGCGATATGGGCTAATGACCGCAATTTGATGATCTTGAAGAACAGACCAACGTTCCATGTGCCGCATCATGAGGGATACTTCTTCTTGATTCTGAAGGCTCTCCCCTTCGTCTCCCTTTTGCTCTTCATAACCACATCCTGCAGTATCGATAAATATTACAGGTGGTTGTTCTTCATGCCAACAATGATTTTGTACTGAAGGGTGGGCCTTCAATCGTTCTTGATAGAATTTCAAGTTGGAGAAATGCATGATTTGTTCGTTCATGCGGTATTGGGTATCCAAGAAATACACCGCTTCTTCATTGACCTTTACGACAACATCCAACAAGGTAGTTGACAATGGCCGAGCAGCTGGCTGATTGGATTTTATTGTAGGTGGCAATTGATGGGGATCACCTGCCAATATCACTTTATCCGCATGTGCAATGGCCACCAGACAGGCGGGTGCCAGGGCTTGGCCGGCTTCATCAATGACCACCACATCCCACCTCTTGTCTTTGATAAAATGGTGATTGGATCCTATCAAGGTAGCTGCAACAACATCACTTTCCTCGATGTGTTTCTCAATGAGGTATTGCTCCCAATCTCGGGCTTCCTTCTGAAGGTTTTTGGCTTCTTGAAATAATAATCTGCGTTGATCGGCTTCTTCTTTCCCAAAACTGCGTTTGTACTTCCCGCCCATTTTCTTGAATTCGATGGCGCGCTTTTTTAGTTCGCGGATGCGTTTGAAATCAGGGTCACGAGCGAGCAACGCATCAATGGTCATGGCCTGATTGTCCTCTTCTACCTTGGCTACGTTGCCCACCCTAACCCCTTTCAAACCTGCTTGCACGCATTGCTGCAACAGATGATCGGTAGCCGCATTGGATGGAGCGGTTATCAGAATTTTTTTATCCAGCTTGGACAATTCAACAATGGCTGCGACCAGTGTAGTGGTTTTTCCTGTACCAGGGGGACCATGCACCACCGCAACATCCTGTTGACTTATAATACCATGAACGGCTTGCTGCTGTGAATGATTGAGCTGTTTTAACTCAGGCAAACCCACTTCTTCGTCCTTGCCCTGCTTACGCTCTCCAAAAAGACTTTGACGAATTTCCCACAATCGTCCCTTCTCCAAATTAATAAAGTAGTTCAAAGAGAAAAACATCTCTTTAAAACTCTTCTCATCTACCAACACATCCACTCCCAATTTACCATTTTCCACCCAATCAGGCAACTCATCCAACTGAAAAACAATCTTCATTCGCTGGTCATCCACGAAGCCAATGTTGCCCACAATGCGCTCACCAAAAGAAGCATCTGCCTGACTGAATAAAGACACGGGATTGCCTGCTTGAAAAGCATGACCTTTCATGGGACGAGGATTCTCCACCAATAAAAACGGATAGGCTCCCAAACCAAAACCGTCCTCCACAACCTTCAAGGGATACCACGTCATTCCCTTCTCCCGACGTTGCTGGGGTGATGTTTGTGAAAGCCAGGTCTGACTCCACTCCTGCTCAAATTGATGCTCAGCCTTTAACGCTGTGGCCCAATTGGACAACTGCTCCAATGCATTCATTATTCTTCAAAAAAAATCCCTCCGAAGAGGGATTTGAATTTTGTTATCGGGCGATGTACACATCCCCGTGGAAATACTTATCGTCTTGGTTTTCGAAGTTCTGCAAGAAAACAAAATAATAGGTTCCCTCAGATAAGCCTTCGCCCGTCCAGGTATTGTCATAATTGTCATTCTCGTAAACCAAGGTTCCCCAACGGTTGTATACCTTAAGCACAGAACCTGGGAATTTCAAAACACAATTGTCATTTTCATCACACAAATACAGACCACCAATTTGGAATGTGTTGTTTCCAGGTAAGTCATTGTTAGGCGTGAAGATATTGTAGGTTGAGATTTGACATGGATCACCCAAAACCGTGTAATAGTAGTAATCTACATAATCACAATCTTGATCAATCACCTCAAGTGTGTAGGTGGTAGAGAACAAACTGGGTATGGTATAGGACGATTCATAACTCACCGTATCTACTTGCCCCAAGTCCGGTGAAAAGGACCAAGTGTAGGTATAGGAATTAGACAAGGTTGCAAAAGGATAAGTCAACTCAAATTCATCACCCGTACAAAGCACAGTATCCACAATGACACCTCCGGGAATTAAAAGCGGCGGAACATTGACCAAAATAGAATCTGACGCAAAGCACTCTGGATCTTGATTAGAAGTGACCAAAACATTGTACTGCACTTGATGGGCCGTGGCAACGTATGGGGTTAAACCAAACAGGGTTGGGTTGGGAATGTTGGTAGCGGACAGGAATTCAACGGAATCGCTCTCCCAAACATAACTGTAGGTTATCCCTTGCGCCGGATTGGTCAGGGGATTGCCAGAAGAGGTATTGGGCAATTGCAAGGTGGTATTGCAGTAGTTGGTCAAGGGTCCAAGATCCACAGCCGGTGCTGCGTAGAAGTCGACCGTAATTTCATCGGTGTATTCACAACCATGGTTATCGATGACGTGATAGATATAGGTATTGGAAACTGCGGCATTCACAATGACATCGATGGAATCACACAATCCACCCGGATTGGAGATGGCCACGTTGTTGCTGGTGGTCCAATAGGAAGAGTCACAAGCCTCACCGATTACTGGCGTAAAGCTGATGGTATCGGGATAAAACTCTGCTGGGAAATGTACATTCCAATCGAATACATAACCGTTATCAGAACCTAAAACATCACAAATCTCCAAAATCCAATCACCATTGATGGGACAACCCAGTAAATTGGTAAAGGGCTCAACTGGCTCATAGTCACCCGCAGGCAATGTTCCACCCGCATTTTGTACCCAAGTACCATTGGTGGCCAATGGAGACCAAGTATAATCAAACCCAACACCGGGAGACAAGTTTGTGTCATCATCTATTGGTTGACCCAAATAGGTGCTGGTTCCACCATTGTTGTGCAACACAATCGATGATCCATCCGGACAGCTGAGGGTAATATTGATATCCCCCATGTAACTGTGCTCAAAATTGAGGAATACATCTACGATATCATTCACAGAAGAAATGACAGGATTACCGGGAAAACCTTGGAAGGTAATGGTATCACTGAAGCATTGTGATTGATTGTCGGGAATAAATAAGAATCCATCAATCGGATTGGTAGGGACATTGGACCAATTCACTTCATTGAAATTGCTCAACAATGACAAAGGAACTCCGGTACATATGCGGTTGTCCAATTCTGAAGTCGCCAATTGAATGACTGGAGTAGTTGAAACAAAAACCAAATAATCAATCAACACCGAGTTCGTGCAACCATTGGTATCGGTCACATAAAGCTGAACCATGTATCCACCTTCTGCATCGAAAGTATGATCTACAATCGGCCAACTGGTGGTATCCACAGAACCATCACCAAATTCCCAAACGTGGGATTCATAGATTCCATCATTGAAGAATTGCGTCGCGGAGGCATTAAAGGTTACATCGCCTTGCTGACAAATTCTCGCTGGTGACGGACCCTCTGAAGTGGTTACCACCACAGCTGGATTGATACAAGGAATACCGCAGCTGATTTCAGCACTGAAATTACCTACACTGGCATCGGCATCAGAAGTGAACACCACTGTCAAACAACCCGATGGATCTGTGCTGTAGAAACTTTGATTCTGAATATCTGCGCCAGTATAGTTACCTATCAATGTGGCGCTGGTGCTATTTCCGTTGTAGATGGACAACTGGTCACCGAATCCCAAATCAAAAACATTGAAATCCAACGCGGTGATTTGAGGAAGAGGATAAGCAGGGTCTGGACATACAACAGAAGTATCATTAAAATTCGGAGAGTAGTCACTGGGTTGAAGACCATCATCGGTCAAGAAACCACCGCAGGCAATGACCAAAGGCTGGCCAATACCAATGACTTCACCTTCCACGCAATTGTCATTGGTCAAGACAGGGACTACGATATCAATGGAACCGCCGCACTCACCTGCTGTGGTGTAGGTAACGGTGAAACTTCCAAACGTTCCGACGATGTCTGGATCAAAAATACCATTGGCATCTACACCCAATCCACTCCATACTCCACCAGGAGGTGTCGCTTGCAATTGCACTGGGTCTGTTGATTGACAAATTTCTGGTACCCCTGGAGAACTTGGGGTTTGATCTCCTACAAATGGTCCTCCGTTCACAGTAATGGCACAACCCAAAGTGTCTGTCAAGGTGAAACTAAAAATATCACCATTCACCAATCCTCCAATGGTCAAATCTGCACCATTGGTTAAATTTCCAATAGGAGAGGCAAAAACGGTATTGGGTGTCAAACCTGAAAGTTGAAAATAATTCTCATTGACAGCAGGATTACCTTGCGTTGGATTGTAAGTCACTGTTCCATCCAAGCAACTGGAAACGGGCAAGGCATAAGAAATGGCGGGTGCCATGGTAATTTCCACTACATCGCCAATGGATGAACATGCTCCTGGCACATATACCACTGTATCATCGATGCTGTAAATGGTAACAGGTGCAGCATAAAAATGCAATGGGGCGGTATAACCAGAACCTCCGGTTAAAATGCTGTTCATCAAACTTCCATTGTTGGTATTGTTGGCCAAGTTGAATGGATATGTCCCATCCAATCCAGAGATACTATTGGGCCATATACCAGCATAACTGGGATCAGCGGTGACATTGCCTGAAAAAATTGAAGGGATATCCGAATAAATGGCCCAAGCCAAACCTGGGTTATAGGGCACATTGGGATCGTTGACATCGGCTGAGGGAACAACTGTTCCAGTAGCGGACCAGTTTTGGTTCTGACCAAAGCACAACAAACGGGTTGCAGGTCCATTGATTCCGGTACCAGCCAACGTGTTGCAATCGATGATGCAGTTGACACTGGCAAACAATTCTTCCGTATTGCATCCAAGAGATCCCAAGACTTCTGCAAAGATGACGTGGTTTGCTCCAGTGTCACCGGCCAGGTTAGGAGAGTGATAAGTATAAATTTGTCCCGACATGACACTCACGGTATCCAAAGCTGTTCCGTCGAGCGCTATGGCCACATCATAAGTCGTATTCAAGGTATTGTTTAATACGATATCAAAATCAATGCTGTAGGTCTGGTCCATCGGATCACAGTCATTGACGATGATTGGGGTCAAATCCAACAAACAAGAAATTGGCTCTACGCAGGTCACAGAGGCTTCAAAGCCAGGTGAGGGAATAGCGCCAGGAATGTGATAAGTAATCAAAGTGTAACAAGTATCGGAAATGGTCAATGTTGAGTCCATTCCCATTGCGCTATTCATGCTATTGAAAACCACGTTCTGCATGGCTGGTGAGGTCAATAGCGTAGCTGGATTGTTGCCCAAGTATTGCGCAATTTCGCTGAAAGGCCCTGCGTACACCACAAACAAATCACCAGACAAACCATTGAAATTGAATGCCCAATTGTTCAAAGTTAATTGGGTATTGACATCCCATGAATCACTACAAATTTCAAGACTCTGGTACGTTTGTCCTGGGGCAGCTGTCATGTTGCCTGCCGCGCCTCCATTGTCTGAAATGTAGGCTGAACCACCCTCGCTACAAAGCAAAACGATACTAGAGTTCCCATCCAACTGCGAAGAGTCGGGAAGCACGCAACCCGCGCTTTGATCCAAAACAGCAAACATAAAAGTATCGACCAAACCACATTGACCATTGTCGGTGATTTGAACAGACCAATCACCTGCATTCAGATTGCTGACCGCATTAGAAGTGTTGCCCGCCAATGCACCGAGCCACTCATAGGTATAAGGTCCGGTTCCAGTGGGATTCAACGTGATAGATCCAGTGTTGGGACAAACTTGGTTTTGGATAGACTCGTTGGGCAAAATGGGAAGAGGGGTAAAATTGGATTGACCAGGACTAGGCGAAGTGTTTCCACTGATTAACGCTCCTGTTCCGTCGCAAACAGAATAAAATGACTCACCATCACCATTGTTTCCAATGATTTGAGAAATGGCGGGATCGTTCATGGACAAATTGACGGTCACGGCACCACAACCAAAAAAATTGGTGGTTGTAAAACTAGGAGTTTGTCCAAATTGGCCATTGCCCCAATACACACCGTGCATTACCTGTCCGGTTGTGTTGGCCAAAACCAATTGTTCATTGTTATTGGAAAAAACCCCGATATTATTAGCCATTCCAGTGATACAACCACAGCTTGCGATATCCAAGTCCAAATTGGCAATTCCTGAATTGGAAGATCCAATGGTAAAGAATTCGCCGGGTTGAAGAATGGTCCCTTGAGGGAGAGTTGCTGACCAATCGCCATCTGTGAGCACAAAACAACTGATATCCGCTGGTTGATCTCCAGCATTGAACAACTCAGTCCATTCGCTGGTGCTCGGCATGCATGCGCCATCACAAGCCCCTGAAGAATTATTCATCACCTCATTGATGACCACTTGTGCCTCTGCGTTGATTCCAGAAAAGAAAATGAAGGTGGTCACTGCAATGACCGATGATATTTTTTTAATCATGATTCAAAAAAAAAGCCCACGAAGGGCGTGGGTTTGCGTTATTTCTTTTTGTTGATAGAAGCCTGATACATACGCTCAATGCGTTGACGATTGTTCACCATCACCACATATCCACTATCCCCGATTCTAAAATTCTGAAATTTATCCAAAGGTTTGATGGTGGCAAACAAATGACTCAAGTCTACTTGACTCATTGTGGCCTCTGACCATGTTACACCATTGGGAAACAAGTTGGCGATGTCTTCTAAAGCAGAAGATTTCTCCGGATGATAGCTCAAAGAATAAGCTTTGCTTTGAACAAAAGCATCTGGAACATTTACTTGAGCGGACAATGAAAAGGTCAACACTCCGAAGAACAAAAGAAATAAGTTTTTCATAATTTTACATTTCACAAGTTTTCAAATATAAGTCTTAATTGCGAGACCTCCTAACGGAGGTTTTGGTTGCCCAAATATTTTTTTTTGAAATAGATTTTGAATTAAAATTTATCCGTGTATATTTGCACCCGCAAAATTGCACAGGCGATCTCGTAGCTCAGCTGGTAGAGCAATACACTTTTAATGTATGGGCCCTGGGTTCGAGTCCCAGCGGGATCACTAAGAAAAACCTCACGAAAGTGAGGTTTTTTGTTTTTCACCCCTCATTCCTGTCTCAAATATTCCTTTCTTTGAAAAAAATTCATCCCATGAAACGGAGCTCATTGATCCTTCTCATTTCAATTTTATCCATTTTCAAAGCATCGTCACAAAATTTTGAATGGGCGCAATGGTTTGCCACCAATTCTGATGAGGACAATTTCAACGCCATTTGCACGGACGATAGCGGTCACGTTTTCTTGGCCATTCAGTTCAATAATGTCATGACCATTGCGGGGGAAACCTTCCAAACCGCGCCGATAGAAGATGTGCTTATCATCAAATTCGATAGCCTTGGAAATGGCCTTTGGGCCAATCAAATTTCATCTCCCTATTGGGATCAGGTGAACGGCATGGACTGCGACGCTGCTGGTAATCTCTATTTGACGGGCCATTATTTCGGGAATCTAACGGTAGAAAACACCACCATGTTGGGCAATGTTGGAGGTCGAGAATTTTTCTTGATCAAATACAGCAAAGACGGTCAATTGCTTTGGACCGTCAACGGAGCCAATCCTTGGAATGAAGAGGGAACAGATGTCATGGCCACCCCGGATGGTGGGGTTATTGTGAGCGGACGCGGGAACAATACGGCTCAATACGGAAACCTTACTCTGCAAAGTCCAAACCCCGATTGGTACATGCAAGAATTTGTGGCCAAATATGACGCCAATGGAATTGGGCAGTGGATTCACTCCTGTGGCCCTACCAATTCGGCCAATGAATTTTACTCCAAATCAAAAATTGAAATGGCACCGGACAATCATTTTTACATTGGCTACACCGGAAGTGGTGAATTTGTTTTTTACGGTGACACCATCCGCCCCAATTACTATCCTGAATTTTCTGCTGGCTATGATGCGGTGATCGAGCAATGGACATTGGACGGGGAGCCCCAGTGGGCTTGGACAGGTGGTTCATTGGGTAGCGATCTCTTTGAGGATATTGCTGTTGATCATTTGGGAAGGGTGTATGGCTCTTTCAATAGTCTTGGTCAATGGACTTTTGCTGGTGATTCCATATTAACTCCTTTGGGTGATTGGGCCACCACTGCTATCCGATTGGATACGGAAGGCAATGAGGACGCCTACTGGACCATGGCTGGACTCAAACTTTGCAACACCCTGGCACTGGAGGCCGATGGACAAGGCAACATTTGGGTGGGCGGAATGTTACGGTATGATGTGACTACTTCCTATGGGACCGTCAGCAGCAGTGGGTTGGAGGACCGCGACGGTTGGTTTTACCGCATCAATGCACAAACCGACTCCATTGACCGCATGGATGGAATTACCGGCCAGGGTTGGCAATTTGTCAATGGATTGGCTTACAGCCCCTACACCGGCGACATGTATATCGGTGGCAATACCAGTGGGAGCATTCAAACACCTGCCTACTTTGGTTGGACGGATTCCATCCCTCAACCTTACAACATTGACGGTGGGAGTTATCCCTATCTGGCGAAATACCGCGCTCAACCGTGCCAATCACCCCTAGAAGTATTCTCTTCAGATTCACTCATCTGTCTAAACCAATTGGTTTCCTTAACAACCAATCACAACCTTGACTATCCATTGTGGAGTGATTCTTCCACCTACTCATTTCTTGAAGTCCATGAGGCCGGGAATTACTGGGTGCAAGGATGGGATGAAAAGGGATGCATCCAACGCGATTCCATTTACATTGCTGAAGGACAATACATCACCTTTACCACTTTGGCTGATCATCCCAGTTGTTTTGGAGCATCCGATGGAGGATTTGATTTGGTCTTTGATACAACGCAATGGATTACATCTTTTCTTTGGAGCAACAATTTGGGAGCCAATGAAGACGTTTCAGGCATTACAGCGGGCAATTACAGCGTTACGGTAACCAACGCAGATGGATGCACCCAAACATTCCCGTTTATTTTACAGCAACCCAACTTACTCAATGTATTTATTTCCAATGGCGGCAATTTACCTGTCGCCATTGCCAATGGCGGAACCCCACCCTACTCTTTCTTGTGGCAACCCGGCAATATTGAAGGGGACACCTTACAAGCTGTTTCCGATGGAAACTACACGGTGACCGTGACGGATGCCAATGGATGCACAGATGCAGCCAATATAAACATCACTGGGACTATTGAATGGAAATCCCCAAAACCCTTCATCTATCCCAATCCATTCCAGCATGAGTTGAACGTGAATGCCCTTGATTCAGCAGATTATCTAATCGTCAACACCCTTGGTCAGCAGATTTCTGAGGGTTCGCTGAACAATAATCCCATAGCACTGGATCATTTGACGGTCGGTCAATACATACTAATATTGAAGCTAAAAGAGCAACTTTGGGAATACCTTATTACCAAAATAGATTAAAACTTTTTCATCCTTTTTTACTATCCAGATTTAGCCACCAAATTGCACGCAAACAAAACAAAGCAAAACAAATAATGTAAGTCCATACCTGAAAGGTGTGATCGGGTAATGGCAACTGATGAGACAGGTAATCATAAACAGATAGGAAAAACAATAGACCAAAGAATAAAAACAAATCGAATGGGTGAAGAAAAAAGGAATTTTCATCCTCAAGACTAAAGAAAAATTGAATTTTTTCAGCTTGTTTAGCAACAAAAAAAGGCAAAAAACCCAACAAACAAGGAGTACTATAATCGAAGGCTTTGGTGGGATAGGTTACGAGTATAAAGCCAAAAGCAGTCCATACCAGATAATGGTCTAGAAATGATTTGGAACGATTGCTCTTAATGAATAGGTATCCAATAAAGATCAAAACCAAGGGAAGCAATTTGGCCGTTGCTCTGTTCATGATCAAGGACAAACTTAAAGAGGTAGCATGAAAAGATGACTCTTGATCCAATAATCCTTTTAAAAATGGCGTCAGGTAAGGAAATCCCATCAACAGTAACGCGAGAAAAGTTAGAACATAAGTAGCCATCAAATAAAGCAAAGGCTTCAAGTTGTTCTTTTGTTTAATCTCACTGATCAACCAAATCAGCATCACCACAAATACGAATGGAATGGACGTCCATTTGAAAAATGTGCAAATGGCAGCGAACACAAAGAAAATGTGTCTTTTCTGATAAATTCCGAGTAAAAGCCATAAATACGCCATCGCCACAAAAAGACTGAATTGCCCTCGCTCAATAAAGGACATTCCAACAGGGGTAGCAAAAATAATGGCGTTGGAAAAAAGCAAAGCGAGAGGAATGTATGACTTCCGTTTGAAAACAATCAAGGCTACGCCAATGGAGATGTAAAAAAATAAGACTTGAATCACAAGATGCCACCAACTCGCCCATCCATATGACAATTTGCACAGCGTATACTTGTAAATGAGATGAACCATAGGAGCATAACGTGATTGCCGTTGGAACGGATCTCCTGATTGCTTGGAATAAAAATCATCTTGTTGAACAACAGAAGGAAAATAAACTTGAGCGAAATCACCCGCTATACGACCATTTCCATCGTGCATCACAGTGAGTTCATTATCTGGAATACGAAATATTCCGCAGCGCAACCCGATAAAAATCTCCTTGGCTCTTCCATCACCGTAGATCATGTCTGAAGAGAGAACCTTGAAATTATGGATCGCCATCAAATTGAAAACCACCAAAAACAGGATCAAGGCTACAAATGCAAAAAACTTAAAAAATCGAATCATTGATCAAATATAATTGAATTGAGTCTGATCTTGCAGCAACTACAATGTTGAAATCATTTAATGCGCACTTTACATTTCAATTCTCTTGAAGACGACCCCACAGCCCATACCACTTCATCTAGAGGAAAAGAATATAGCTGATAACGTCTCTTGCTTTCCCGCACATCAAATCGAACCCACTTCGTCTCCCCAGGATTAAGCAACACACGCTGAAATTCAATTAAGCGTAGGATGGGCTGAAGTGATTCACTGCTGCGGGTTTGGGCATACAATTGAACCACTTCTTCACCTTTCAGCAGACCCTTATTGGTGATGGGAATGACAATCACATCTTTGTCCAAATTGTCATGGCTGATTCCGCCGTAATCGTATTCGTTATAACTCAAACCAAAACCAAATGGAAACATGGGCCATCCTGAACCATCGATATAATCATCACCACGACCTGTAGG
>JBDKGG010000052.1:0-30160 GCA_039798325.1 Bacteroidota bacterium | reverse complement strand
AACGCAAATCCTGGGTTCCGGAGACCCATGTAATATCCATTATACTACGGGACCAAACTTTTTTGGAGGAGCAAAGATAAACGTAATCAATCATGTGATGCGATAATTTCGGTGAGGGATTGAAGCGGTATCCTTTTGGCATTGCCAAAAGATACAAGCGGAAAGCCCGACCCGCGAGCGCAGAGAGCCGGGCACCGCAAAGAGTAAGATGGTTTGAAACAAAATGGTTACACAGAGGTTTAAGGATATTTGAGATACTATTTGCTGCTTTTGGTGACTACATGCATTTCATTCAAATCACTTCATTTGACGACTGTAATCAAAAGCAATGATGCCTTTGTGCTTGGAAACAATGAGCATGGAAAGTTTTATGCCAAAGTTACCAATATGTCTTCTGGTGATCTTACCATTTGGCAATGCCCTATTTCTGGAGGAAAACACTCCCCCTTGGTGTCCCACGCAAAATTGGTGTAGATCAAAATACTGCCCTAAGATTCGAAAATAATAACTTAGGGGAGGCTACCATTCAATTAAAAGTAAAGGGCGATTTGGGGCTTTCAATGGGATATAACAACGAATAAATTCTTCACAATTAGACTACCTCGCTGCGCTCGGTGGACCTTGATAGGGGGGCTGAACAAGGAAAAGCAAAATGGCTTCGCCATTTCCTTTTGCACTTCAAAAAGTTTTTGAATGCGAGCATTCAACTTTCACAGGATTACCTCGCTTCGCTCGTTGGACCTTAATGGGTGGCATAACAAGGAAAAGCCAGATGCTTCGCATCTTGTTTTTTTTCGGCTTTTCTATCATTCAAACCTGCGGTTTGATTCTAACTGGATTATTCAGCTCCTCACTACGTTCGGGCTGAATGGACCTAAAAAGGAGGGCTTAACAAGGAAAAGCAAAATGGCTTCGCCATTTCCTTTTGCACTTCGAAAAGTTTTTGAATGCAAGCATTCAACGCTAACAGGATTACCTCGCTTCGCTCGGTGGACCTTGAGGGGAGGCTTCACTAGGAAAAGCCAGATGCTACGCATCTTGTTTTTCTCGGCTTTTCTATCATTCAAACCTGCGGTTTGATTCTGAAAATCCACAAAAAAACCCGAGATAAATCTCGGGCTTTTCCTAGTAGCGGGGACAGGACTCGAACCTGTGGCCTTTGGGTTATGAGCCCAACGAGCTACCAACTGCTCCACCCCGCAATGTTGTGAGTGCAAATATACATGGTTAATCTGTTGTTACGCAAATTATTTTTGAGAAAATGATTCTGCTATACCTCGGGCCGCAATATATGCTGTGGTCCATGCTGCTTGGAAATTGAATCCCCCCGTCACGGCATCAATGTCCAATACCTCTCCTGCGAAATACAAATGCTTCTGCTCTTTGCTCTCCATAGTCTTGAAATGGATACTGCGCAAATCAACGCCTCCAGCGGTGACAAACTCCTCCTTAAAGGTCGACTTGCCATTAACGGGCAAACGCATCTGTGTCAATAGATCTGTCCAGCTTTCAATGGCCTCATTGGTCACATCAGCCCACAATTTGTCTTTCTCCTTGTTGTGCTTTTGTACAACAAAATTCCACCAACGGTTGGTCACCCCCGGTGGATGCGCATTAATGACCTGCTTCTTGGCACTGGCCTTGCGCACCTCCATCAACTGCTGCTTGACAGTATCTCTGCTCCATTGGGGCAAGCTATTCAACAGCATCTCGGCCTTGTACTCCCGCTCTGCCATCCACCTAGCCGCCCAAGCACTCATCTTCAATACGGCAGGACCGCTGGCTCCCCAATGCGTTATCAACATCGGACCTTCAGTGGTCCAAGGCGCTCCTTCTATTTCCACTTCAGCATGAAATGCCAATCCTGACAAGGCATGCAGCGTCTCGTCTGGAATATGAAAGGTGAACAATGATGGTACTGCAGGTACCATCGTGATGCCCTTCTGCTCCATCAATTTGGCGAACTTGGGACTGCTGCCTACTGTGATGACCAAACGATCAAATCGCTCTTCCTCTCCTTGATCCGTCACGATTTTCCAGCCTTCTCCATCCTGAAAAAAATCAGCAATTCCAACCTTCACCAACGTTTCCGAACGCAAGGTGTTTTGAAAACAATCGATGATGGTTTGCGACTTGTCAGTAATGGGAAACATCCGTCCATCTTCTTCAACTTTCAATTCCACGCCGCGATCCGCAAACCACGCGATGGTATCTCCGGGTTGGAAATGATGAAAGGGTCCTAACAATTCTTTTCCTCCTCTGGGATAATATTGAACCAATTCAGCGGGATCAAAACAAGCATGTGTCACATTGCAGCGACCTCCCCCACTCACTTTTACCTTGGCCAATGGGGTTGCTTTTTCATACAACTTTACTTCTGCCTCAGGAAGGAATTCTTGCAGCTGCAATGCCGCAAAATATCCAGCAGCGCCAGCGCCGATAATGGCAATTCTCATGGTAAAATTTTAGATGGATTGAGAATGCTTTGGGGATCAAATACTGACTTGATTCCCTTCATGATAGCCAACTCGGTTGCATTAAAAGCCAAATGCATGTAGGGTCTTTGTACGTAACCAATGCCATGCTCGCCACTCAAAGTTCCTCCCAAAGATCGGGTCAATTCAAATATTTCTGTGATGGCCAAGGGCAACATTTCTTGCCATTGCGCATCACTCAACGCATCTTTCACAATGTTCACATGCAGATTTCCATCTCCGGCATGGCCGTAGCAGATAGAACGAAAACCAAATTTCTGTCCAATGGACTTTACTCCATTCAAAAGGGTTGGCAATTGGTAACGGGGAACGACGGTATCCTCTTCTTTGTATACCGAATGCGACTTCACCGCCTCAGCTACCTTGCGGCGCATTTTCCACAATTGGTTTTTCTGGGTATCATCTTCCGCCAAAAGTGGATCACCGCAATCAAAAGCCGTTAGCACCTCCATGATGCGTTCACAGTCTTGCATCAATACATCGGGGTAATTTCCATCCACCTCAATCAACAAATGGGCTTGCACTTTTTCTTCGATGGGGACCACAACATCATCCAAGAATTGTAAAACAAAATCTATGGCATCTCGCTCCATGAATTCCAAAGCACTGGGCATGATGCCAGCCTGAAAAATAGCGCTCACCGCCTGACAGGCTTGCTCTGCCTGATAAAATGGAACCAGCATGAGCAATTGATGTTTGGGCAAAGGCAAGAGTTTTAAAACAGCTTTTGTAATGATTCCCAAAGTTCCTTCGCTGCCCACCATGAGTTGTGTTAAATGATAACCCGTTGAATTCTTTAGGGTATTTGCGCCAGTCCAAATGATGTCCCCATTGGGCAAAACAACTTCCAGATTCAAAACAAAATCTTTGGTCACGCCATACTTGACAGCGTGCGCACCTCCGGCGTTTTCAGCGATGTTACCACCTATGAAACACGAGCCTTTGCTGGAAGGATCAGGGGCATAATACCAACCTTTATCTGCGCAGGCCTCCTGCAACACTTGCGTGATCACGCCAGGTTCAGTGGTTACTTGACCATTCTTTTCATCGATGTTGAGAATCTGGTTCATGCGCTCCATGCTCAACCCTACTCCACCATGGATGGAAAGGGCTCCTCCGCTCAATCCTGTTCTGGCACCAATGGGTGTGACACAGATATTCTGAGCAGAGCAATGCTTCATGATGTCCGATACCTCTTGAGGATTTCTAGGTTTTAAAACCACATGGGGAGGAAAACAAAGATCCTCGGTTTCATCCGAGCCATAACGCTTTAAAGATTCCTCATCCAACAGCACAGCATCAGATCCAACAATTTGCCGAAAAACATCCAGGTCAATTGTATCGATTTTTTTATGGTCTTTTGACATAATTCAAAAATACCGCAAAGGTGGGTTTGCACTTATCTTCGCAGGAGAAGCTATGAACATGAAACATTTAATTTTAAGCACAACATTTTTGGTCCTCTCCACATTCATTTTTGGACAGAAAAAACTCAACAATGAATTGATATGGACCGGTAACACCTTTGCCAGCGAGCGCTTTGAGCAAGGCCCCAGCATGAATGATGGATTGCACTACACTTTGCAAAAGAGCAGTAAAAAATTGGGAGACTATATTGTTAAGTATAGCTATGCCACAGGAGACTCCGTCGGGCTTATCGCTTCATCGATGAGTATTTTTCGAAATGCCGAGACTGGATTTGGTGGATATAGTTTCAGTGCAGACGAAAAGAAAATATTGATTGAAACCAAGGAAGAAGCATTGTACCGTTATAGTTATTATGCCACCTATTTCATCCATGATTTGAACACCGGCAAAACGCAAGCTTTGATTACAGGTGAGAAAAACAAAACCCGTTTGGCCAGTTTTAGTCCTGATGGAACCAAAGTGGCTTATGTTTATGACAACAACATCTTTATCTACGATCTCAAAAGGAACGAAACAACTGCAGTAACCCACGATGGACAATGGAACAATGTCATCAACGGTGCTACCGATTGGGTGTATGAAGAGGAGTTTGCTTTGGTTCAAGCATACCAATGGAGACCCAATAGTTTGGCCATTGCTTATCTGAAATTTAATGAAACGGAAGTGCCTGAATACGGAATGGATCTGTATGGTCAATTGTATCCTGAGCGCGTTACTTTCAAATATCCCAAGGCAGGAGAAAAGAACAGCCAAGTTTCGGCGCATGTCTTTGATTTGAGCACAAAAAGTACTGTCAATGTTTTTTCAGGAAAAGATACCGATACCTATATCCCTCGTTTCAAATGGCATCCGACGGATTATCGGTTGTTTGTTTACCAAATGAATCGCCTACAAAATGATTTGAACATAGTAGGATACAATATTCAAAATGCATTGAGCAAAGGGAGTAATATTCCCACTGCTGAAGTTTTATATAAGGAAAGCAGCAAAACGTACATTGACATCAATGACAACTTTTACTTTTTACACAACCAAGAAGGATTTATCATCACCAGCGAGCAAGATGGATTCCAGCATTTGTATCACTACGACAATGCTGGGAAATTAAAAAAGCAATTGACCCAAGGAGCATGGGAAGTGGTCGACGTATTTGGATTGGATGAAAAGAACAATGTCTATTATTCAGCTTCGGAAAACACCATTGGCAAGAGTATTCAAAGGGTTAATCTGAAAGGAAAAACGGAAACTTGGATGGGGAAAAAATATGATGGCGGAACGTATGATGCGAGCTTCAGCAAAGGAATGAAGTATTGCATTATCACCCACTCCAGTGCCAATCAGCCCTCCACCATCACCTTGCACAATGAGACAGGTTCCCTGTTGAGAACGTTGGTGGCCAATGAAAAATTGAAATCCACACTGGCGGATTATTGCAGCAGCAAAAAAGAATTCATGACCTTCACCCTTCCACAAGGACACACCTTGAATGCTTGGATGATGACACCAGAAAACATGGACAAGTCAAAAAAATATCCTGTGGTGTTCGTGATTTATGGAGGACCAGGAAGAAATACGGTCATGGACATGTATGAAGGAAGAAATTATCTATGGCATCAAATGCTGACGCAACAGGGGTATATCGTGGTCAGTGTTGATCCAAGAGGAACTCAATTCCGCGGACGAGATTTTAAACATTCCACCTATATGCAATTGGGCAAAAATGAAACGGAAGATTTCATCGAAGTCGCTAAACTAATGTCTCAAATGCCTTTTGTAGACGGTAACAGAATCAACATGCAGGGTTGGAGTTTTGGGGGCTACATGACTTCATTGTGCATGACCAAAGGCGCTGATGTCTTTCATGCCGGTATTGCGGTGGCTCCTGTGACCAATTGGAAATATTATGACAGCATTTACACTGAGCGTTTCTTGCGCACACCGCAAGAAAACAAAAGTGGTTACGAAGACAACTCTCCGGTGAACTACGCCAAGATGTTGAATGGTCCTTTCCTATTGGTGCATGGTTCTGCCGATGACAATGTTCATTATCAAAATGCAATGGATTTTGCAGAGGCTTTGATTCAAGCGAACAAACCATTTGATTTCTTTGCTTATCCCAACAAGAATCACGGCATCGCAGGAGGTAAAACCCGATTGCACTTATTCGAAAAAATGACCCAGTTCTTATTGGAGAATGGACACTAAACAACGTTTTGCTTGTTTTTTAATCTCCGTCATCTGCAGCTTAGCTAAAGTACAAGCGCAGGATGGATTGTATTTTAATACCAAAGTCGAAGGGGAAGACATTTCTTACTTTTCACCCTATCATGAATACGCCTCCATGGCCTTGCTTACCCGCTGCAATGGTGAATCGCCCATTCGGTTTAATGGACAAATTCCCAAGAAAGGCAAAGAAACAAGCACCTATTATTTTTTGGTCGGACACTCCAGTGGCACCAGCGGTGGAGAGCGCCAGTTTGATTGGTATTTGAATAGAACTTCCCTTTTCACCATGACCACCCTCCCAAAACAAAAGGAATTGGGCAGAAAAAAGATTTTTCAGGATGCAAATGCCACCGTGTATTTCAACATTCTGGAGTATGACATCAATGGTGACGCCTTTGGATGGTTAGAAATCACAGTGCCAAAGAAACAAGTGCAAAAAGAAGCTTTTTTTGAAGTCTATGGAAAGCATTATCCCCTAAGTAGAGATTGGATGATGGTGTTTCAGTACCAACCCAAAATGGAAGTGAATTGCCAGGCTACTTCGCTCATTTATCGCAATGGTCAACGCCGGTGCATGCAGATCAGTGCTAACAACATCGAGGCTGAGCCCATTCAAATTCGATTGAGCAGTCGGATTATTGATACAACACTGACCCTTGCTCCGGGATATAATTTGT
The DNA here is from genome assembly GCA_039798325.1 of Bacteroidota bacterium. GTDB lineage: Bacteria > Bacteroidota > Bacteroidia > Flavobacteriales_D > Sanyastnellaceae > CAMCTV01. The sequence continues at coordinate 23,334 of JBDKGG010000052.1, read as the reverse complement.
TGAGCATCCCATCTTATCCAAAAGATTTTAGTGGTGTGGATACGCTGATGGTCAGTCAGTACCAACAAGATTTCTCAACCCCTTTGAAGCTGTTTCATTTGGACGTTCAGCCTCATCGGCATTATGAGATGAACATCATTCATCACAGTCACAATGACATTGGGTATTCCCACCATCAAACGGAGGTGGAGAAAATTCAGACGCAGAATATTCGATCCGCGATGCGATGGATTGCAAAAGCCAAAGAAGAAGGCCAAGAGGTCTTTTGGCACATAGAATCCTTGTGGGCGGTGGAAAATTTTATGAAAATAGCCACGCAGTCGGAAAAAAATCTCTTTGTATTTTATGTCAAAAGCGGCAACTTGGTATTGTCTATCAATTATGCCAACGTGCTCAATGGATTGTGTCATCCCGATGAATTGCCGTGGATATTGGAATATGGAAAAAAGTTGGAATCCATGACTGGCAGGGACATCAGAAATGCCATGATCACGGACATTCCAGGAATTACCTATGCTGCATTGAACAATTACGTGCAAAACGACATTCCCTTTTTGTCCTTGGGTCCCAACTATGTGGAGAAACATGCGGATCATGGGGATCGCGTTGGTAGTGTGATTGAACAAACCGGTGATACCTATTTTTATTGGCACCCCAATCAATACACCGACCGAAAAGTGTTGGTTTGGACAGCTGGCAAAGGATATTCCTATTTTCACAACATACAAAACAATGAGAAACAATTTCAATGGGAGAAGCGCATTGCCCATTATGCCAATGAACTAACGGCAAAGAAATATCCAGAAACATTGGTGCAATTGCGTTACACGAAAAATGCAGACAATGGTCCCGTCGACACCACCCTACACACCTTTGTTCAGAATTGGAACAATGTATACAGTAGCCCTACCCTATCCATTGCTTCATTGGATCAACTTTACTTTAAGATCGAAAAAAACCATGAAGCTATACCCCATATTTATGGTGGTGAGATTTCGCCATACTGGGAAGATGGTGCTTTTTCAACAGCCAAGGAAGAAATTGAAATGCGTCAAGTTTCTAGAAAGCTTGTCGCGTTGGAAAAGCAATGGCAAAATACAGAGCGAGATAAATCACCCTTTATTGATTTCTACTCCATCCACCGTGATGTCGTGTTGTTTCATGAGCACACGTGGGGATCTTGGTGCAGTATCTCAGATCCCTACTCCCCTTTCACCACTCAGCAATGGCATTATAAAAAATCATTCTTGACCGAAGCAAAAAGGAAGTTAACTGAAATTGAAAAGGTTATCAACCGTTATGCGGTTATTGAACAAAAAACAAACGCCGACAAAGGTCATCATGTCTCCATCCAATCCCTGTTGATTCATCCTGTAACAGGTGGCATCGGCGGGATGAAATTGAACAATGATAAATTACTCATCACGCAAAAAATACCTTTTTCCAAGATCGCAAGCATTGGATTGATAGAGACGGAGGATTCAACACTTCGACCAGAAGACCTAGCTCTTTTTTCGCCTATTTATAACCAAGGCATTAACCCCACTCAGCAGGTACTGCCTAAAATATCTATCCCTTTTCAGTCGGACAATGACAGCCTGCAGACCATTCAAGTGCACGGAGCATGGACAACCCAGGGCGGAGAGATGACGGCCGATTGGGAATACCGTTTGAACAAAAAGGAAGGAAAGGTGGATGTGCAAGTCCATATTGAAAAGGACTCGACATTGGAAAAAGAGTCCTTGCACTTTCTGTTGAGCACCGGAGCTTTATCGGGGCAATTCAATTATGGCTCGCATGGAATGGGCTATCCTGCAGGACAATTGCCTGGATCCAACAGAGAATTCATTTGTAGTGATGGACCCATTGTTGTGCATTGCGCCGAGTACGATTGGGTCATTGAAAGTCCCGATTTGCCTTTGATTGAAATTGGCCAACCGATAGACGAAACGCAAGAGATGGGGGCCAAAGTGTGGAAACGTGACGCTCAGGGCATTGAGCAATTGTACCTCTATGTATTCAACAATTACTGGCATACCAATTACAGGGCTGAGCAAGGAGGTCCGATTGATTTCAGCTTACAATTTCGCATCTATGAAAAAGAGTAATTTCATCTTTCAATTATTCATTTTATTCCTATTTGGTTTGGTTTTGGTTTCTTGTGGATTTCAAGGCAGAAAGTACACCTCTGGAATTTTCTTGAAGGATCTCACAAAATCCAGAAGTCATTCAATAGCCAATGTTTCTTCCATAAAAAGTCAATACCAACGATCAACTATTGAGCCGGTGCATGAAGGGGATGAAGCTTTAGCACTTCTTCAACAAAACAACACTACAAGCGCCTCAATTGAAGAAATAGATAATACACTTAGTGGAGATTCCGAAGGGTTGGTTCAAATAACACAAAGAATAGAAATTGATACCAATGGCCATGAATTGGGACGGAAAAAGTTGCCGAAGGAAGAGAGAAAGGCCTTGCGAAGAAATCCAACACCGAACGAAGAGATGAACAAACTCATCAAAAAGAGGCGATTTTACTTTGCGCTTTGTTTGCCTGCATTTGCGTTGACTTTGATATTGGGTATTATTTTTTACCCTTCCAGTGGCAGCGCATTTGCTTTTGGTTTGACGGGAGTTCTCTTTGGATGGGTTCCCCTTTTGTTAGCCCTTAAACAAATTGCAGCCATTTTTCGAATTCACCGATTCATGAAAAAACAAACTCCTGAGGAGCAATTGAAACGTTGGTATCAACACAGAAAAAAATTGAACCGAAGGGCTGCACTGCTTCTGCCCATCCTATTGGGCATCATTTTCATGGCCGGAACAATCTTCGGTCTTGGGATATTTATCGTTTTTGATTTGATCTGATGTATCAATGAAGCTTTGAATTTGGTCATCGGATGAGGATTTGATTTGTTGGCGAGAGCTATCCTCTGAAAAGAAACGAATACCACAAAGCAAAATCTTTGTTGGCTCATTGGCCAATCTTTGCGCAATGGACGGCTATCATTTATTGGACATCTGTTCTGGCTTACATTGGCTATGTTATTGGCTATTTCGGGAATTATTGTCCACCACTGTTTAGATAAGTTATTTTATTTTCAATGAGTTTTAACTGAGTTAATAAGATTGTATTTTAAGAAAACAACCCTAATTTTGAGTAAAATCCCACTCCATGAAAAAACAATTCGATCTTCGAAATGCAGCATCCTTGAGCGTCCTTCAAATCAAAAAAATATTCTTCCTTCTTTTGCTCATTCACCTAACGGGATGTGGATTTCAAGGAAGAAAATATACGTTGGGGAATTATTGGAATAATCAAGTAGCGGACAATAAGGCTCTAGAGACTCATGACAAGAAGAAAGAGAAAGATGCGCGCAATGGGGATGTGAAAACAGAAAAGACAAGGCATTCATCTGCTGTTGAAAATGTTGCGAAATCAATTGGGAAGGATACCCTCAAAATTCCACCCTATCAGAAGCCATCTAAAATAAATCCAACAACCATAAGAAATAGCCTCATTGCACCAGAGCAAGAAATCCAAAGGGATGAATCGCAAGATATCAATCGCAAAGAGAAAAAATTGCGACGAGCCAAGAACGGTTTTGTGACTTTTTGGTCAATAGAGAGTCTTTTTTATCTCGGGTTGTTGAGTAATGCCATTTCGCCGGATATTTGGGGATTTTGGTTGTTTGTATTCGGTTTTCTGACAGCGTTTTTTCTCTTCTTTACTTTGATTTACATGGCCGTAATGAAAAAACGGTATTCAAAAAGCAAGGATTTACTCAAGAATGAGCGGTTAAAATCCAAGATTCCAAAGTTGATGCGCGTGTTTATATGGGCAATACTGATTGAAGTAGGACTTGTGATGTTGGCGTTGGCTATCTGAGCAGAACCTTTTAACCCTCAACAGCAATGATCAGGAGGCATATGGGAATAAAAAAATTTGCACAACAAAAATAAACATCTATATTTGCACCCGCTAATTGCGATGGCACCGTAGCTCAACTGGATAGAGCATCTGACTACGGATCAGAAGGTTTGGGGTTCGAATCCCTACGGTGTCACTTGAAAAACCTGGGTACTTCCCAGGTTTTTTTTTTACCAACTCCCAAATGTAAAATTGCACTCCAGTAAGTATGTGGACATTTTAGAATTTGGACCTCATCCGGCTATCCGTTTCAAGCTTTTTGCTCTGCAAAAAGGCTTTCCACTACTATCCGGGGTATGGGGTCATTGAACAAAACAAGGTTGGGGTTTTACTGGTCCGTGATTTTTCCTTTTCAATAAATTTCGAAAACGATAAAATGAAGCCCCGTTCTTGTACAAACGACACTTGCTTTCCAACATGTCCTTACCTCCATGCTTAGCATGATACATGAGAGAAATTCTATTGTTCATTTTGTTATGTGCTGCGTAATTGAATCCTTTTTGTTGGATACAACTGAGGAAGAATAGCGTCATTAGGACGTAAAGAAGATTTTTTTTCATGGGCTTAACTTTGAATTCAACTTTTCACCAATGTTTGATTCAATTACGCCAGCATTCGATAAATATTGTATTGCCAAATCAGAATAAGAAATGGCAACTTTGGAATTCAAATTTGAACTGAAAAGAAAAGCACCTAATACGAAAATTCAAATAAAAGTGGTTGTCTGCTTTTGTATCGTTTGTAGTATTTAAAACTCGACAATTTCATTTCAGCTTAATACCAAATTTCCAGAAACAATTGGAATCGAGTTGGAAAAAGATGAAATTGGTGATGGACTATGAATGAAAAACGATGATAACAGCCAATAGCATGGGAAACGTCGTATTGCTAGAAAAAAAATTTGCTCATGAAGCAAAACACGAATTCAGACCGCCCGATGCTTTTGGTTTTCAAGGAGACCAGTCCAATAGAGTCATTGAACTTTCCATGAATCTCCGAGCTTATCTTATATTAAAAGAAGAATACCCCATGTGCACCGCGCGCATTGTCAAAAAAGACAAATACCATCTCAAAATCAAAGTGCAAGGTTTCATGGCTCATGCAAGATTTGTCAAAGGAATGAAAGAGGATGTCAAAGTGTTGGGATCAAAAGCCTTTATTGAATATTTGAAGAGATAAAGTCACGAGGGAGAAAATAATCCGAATAGCTCACTATTCATTTCTACTTTACAACTTTGGCATAAGGTAATTTACCAAGCAATTGAGTGACGTAATAGGTATCCAATCCTGAACACGCAATGCTCTGGGCCTTTTCCAAATCAATTGAACCATCTTCCAACAAACAATCTTCAGGAAATTCCAAATGAATCATCCGACCAATGATGATGGTGGTACCATTCAAATGAACGTCTATTTTTTCCTCCATTCGACAAGCGATTTTCACACTGCTCTCCTTGACAAAAGGTGCTCGTAACCCTTCCCTGAACTCAGGCGTCAATCCTACAGCATCAAACTCGCTAACTCCTTGTGGATATTTGGCGCTGCATTGATGGGCCTTTTCAAAAAACTCAGGCAAAACATGATTCAAGGTGTAATGTCCATTGTCCATGATATTGCCCAAGGTGTTTTCTCCTGGCTCTGAAGGACGAATGACGATTCCACACAATGCAGGATCAGCGCCTAAATGAAAATAAGAACTAAAAGTGGCCAGATTATTATTTCCGTTTAGGCTTTGGGTTCCCAATAACATCAGGGGTTTAAAACCGCCAATGGAATTGATGAGATTGCCTCGGTATCGTCTTTCTAAATTGTCTAAATCTGAAATGCCCCATTCTTTTATCATAACAAAATAACATTCCAATGGCTCTTTTGTTGAACCCTCAATTCCAATGTTGCAGGGGAGCAATATTGAATTGCCCAATGGGAAGGAATTCACTGCTCTGTGCCAAAGGACCAAATTGAAACCCCGATGCCCACTCTGACATCCGTAATCGCTGAACTGTTGTTTGCTCCTCTCCAGACCATTGATACCGAAATACACCCACGGCATTTCGTTCCACCATCCCTTGCCCGATCATGTCACTTGCTGCGCGAATGAATTCTTGGCTATGGGTAATAAAGACCAATCGCAATTGCGGAAACCGCTGGACATCATCCGCCATCATTCTCATCAACTGACGCTGCCAATCTGGACTCAAGCCATTCTCCGGATAATGCACCATAACCAAACGTTCAGAAGAAAATAAAACAGAATCCGTTTCGCGTTCCAACCTTCGAATCATATCCGACCATTGATCGATCCATCCACAAACTTTTTGATATCCCATCCCAAAGCGCTCTACTCGATCCTCTCTGCCTTTGCTGCGAATAAACAACTCCTGTCCCAGATAGGATCCATCTTCCAGTAAGATCTTTTTGTGAACCAATGAAAAACCAAAATACTCTGAAGCGTATCTCTCCTTCTGAAGGGATGGCTTTTCCATCCCTACTTTTTTTCTTTCCCCCGTCAATATTGGTGTATCCATTAAAAAGTGAACCATCTCTTTATGAAATTGAAACAAAACCTTTTCCATCAAGGTGATCACAACATCAAATTTCGCGTTGTTCCGAATGGACAAGCGGTGCCGAAAAAAGAATGCGCCCAAGTCCATATAAAAGAAAGGCTGTAATCCGAGATCATCTGAGAAATTTTCTGGATGGGTTTGCAAGTATTCCATCAATAGATTCGTAGTCAATTGATCTGAAAAACGAGGTGAAATGTCCAACTCATCTTCCCACTCCTGTGGACTTAACTGGCCATGTTCATCGATGGCTCGATAAAGAAAATTGGCCAGCATTCGGTTATTGATCCACCTTTCCTCTTTGGACCAATGCATCAAAATGTTTTGGCCATCTTGAATGACAAATGAATTGATTTCCGCACTTGCCTTCTGGGGATTGGCTGATTCATTGCTGCGAAAGCAATGAGTAATTTTGATTTTTAGGATTACTTTTCGGTATAAGAAATTGCAACTTCTTGTGATGATGACCTCCTTGGACAGATCTCCTTGATTCACCCAACTGCGCCAATCCGAATGATGATCAAAACGGGATAATATGGGAAAGTGCTTCTTGAGTGTCTCGTTCTGAAGAGCGTTGACTTTGAATAGTTGAATAACATCAGAGAGAATGGACTTTCCGCTTCCATTGTGGCCGATAAAAAAATTGATGGGACGTAGGGTGATGTCCACTGTTTTATCAATGGACAATAGGTTTTTCAGTTTGATTTGCATGCATTCGGTTTTGCGCAAAGCAAAAAATGCTGCTTGTAATCTATTTACAACGGAATTATTTCTTTTTCAAAATAGCACCTGAGACGCGTGCATTCACGTTTACCCTTTGACCAAAAAGATCCTGCGTTCTTGAAACATCATACTTAGGATAAAAAAACACATCAACTTTTGGGTTTTCGTTAATCAATCTGTAATTCAGTACTTGGGTAGCACTATTAAATGCCGCATTTCTCCATAAAAAGTTATTCACAACCCCAGCAACAGGCATAGCTAAAAAAGCAGCTTGCCATGGCTGTATATTGAGCTCATCTGTGATATAGGTGCGTCCGTATATGCTCTTCTCTTTATATCCGGCTAAATCACTTATAATCATACCTCCATAAAACGACATTCCTGCTAGTGTCAGCAATGGAAGAATTCGACTAGATCGTCCCATTTCGATGCCATTAAATGTGAATAGAAAACCAGTTGATCTTTTAGACTTACTGTTAGATGAAAATGATGGAATACCCCAAAAGGCTGAGCCTTCAACCTCAATAGGCTCTAAATCTTGTAGAGTGTATTCGTTATTAAAATTTAGAGGACGATTATCGTTTGCTCCAGTAGAGATTTTCAATTGACTTGTACAGCTGGTTCCGAAAATTAAAACAACAATCGTCACACAAATAATCAATTTCTTTCCAGAAATAAATTGCTTCATAGAACTATATTTAATATTAAAAAGTTATGGCAAATATATTATTTATATACTTATAGAACTGAAAAAAAAATAAATTACGCACAAATTCATTTAAAATTTTAATTTTCTTGTAAAACGCGCCAGCGATAGTAGCGGATATCCCGGAATGCAGGCGTTTCAGCCTGCATGAGGAATAGCAGCGGATAGCGCGGTGACTTTTTTGAAGGCGGAGCCAAAAAAAGGCAGGCGCAAAAAAAATCAATGAAAAATTTGGAGGGATAAAATTTTTAGATTTTACTTTGCAACATCATCCAGACGACAGCAATGTCACCAACCGAGCTTAACACGCCGCGGTGGTAAAAACGATGAGGACTAACCGTCAAAAAAGTGTTATTCCCCAGATTTTCTGTTGCCTAGGATGTTGTAAAAAACAACAACCATGAAAAACAACATCATTTACCTTCCGCCCTTTCTCATCCACGAAGGGTTCCAACAGGTCGTCGATTACACCGAGCATTTTGTTCTGGTCAAAGAGGAAAACGCACGAAGCATTTACAAACATGCCGTCATACTGGATGGATCACCCTATGTGGACGACAAGCCAACTTTGGAAAAAACGTTCACCGACCTACAATTGAGTGATTTTGAATTGAAAAGAAACTTTGTTTTGGAGTACGCCTATCACCGAGGTGGTAGCGAAGATTTTATTTGGAGCAGTGTTGTAACGCGCGAGGAATTCTTGGCCCTGGTGGAAAAAAGAATGTTTGAAAGATATGTGGTCCAAACTTTCAATGAAATGTTTCCGGGAAGATTGGTTCAGGAATTATTGGACCATCAAGTTCAAGTTACGGCCCATCAATACGACCTGAACAAATGGTGGGTCCAATGTCCTTTGCCCGTCAAGAGCAGCAAGTTTCATCATGGTTCATGGATCAATGCAGTAACCAATGAATGGCACTGTGCCAAATGCAAGATACACAGCCATAACATCCAGCCCTGGATAGACAACAATCGATTAAAAGTCAACCATAAATAATCACGAGAACAAAAAAATATGAATAGAAACATTCAATCGCAATTTCCATTTTTAATCATGGAGGGGTCTGTCCTCACCAGTGATTACACCTTACACTTTGTCATGGTGAAATACGAAGATGGAACGCGGGAAATTTACAGACATGTGGTGTACATCAACCACAAACCCCATTATGACAAAGAACCCACGTTATTGGACACCAATGATCAATTTGAAGTGGACAGCGCCACATACAAACGTGACTTTCTCATGAATTATGCCTACCAATTGGGGAGAGACAAATGCTCGGACCGACTGGTTTGGTGCAATGCCATCACGGTGGAGGAATTTCAAGAACGATACAATGAAGGGATTACGGAGTGCTATCAAATCATGGAATTCAACCGAAAGCATCCCGGAAAATTGCTTCGTCAAATTTCAAAGTACTGTCTGACCAACCCCAGCAGTAAAGAGTATTATCGGTGGCATGTCAGCTGTCCGCTAGGTCCAACATCATGGGATCATGGATTTTGGATGGATACAAAAAACAATGAATGGCATTGTGAAAAGTGTCAAGCATCTGGGAATTCCGTTGAGCCTTGGAGATTAAGATGGAAAGAAGAAGAGTAACGTATCAATGGTACAAATACTAATTCTTACGATTATTAAAAAGGAAAATATTATGCATAAACATAATAAAATAAACATTAAAACACTCTGAATCAATATTTCAGAAAAAACATGAAATAAACGAGGATATTCAGGCAATGAAAGGTTAGAAAATTCCGTTTCATTTTTTCGACATATTCGAATGCTTTGACCTCCACCCAAGGCGACATGCAAAGAAACTAGGACTATCTGCGCTGAAGCAAAATCAAGTTGAACTTGACCTTGTTTTCGGTTACTCCGCAGGTAGTCCTTTTTAATTGATATGATAATTCATCATTATCCATGTATTTTTATCCCATGGCCAAAAAGAGAAAAAACAAAACCTTTCTTGTTGTCTTATTCTTTCTCATCATCGGGATTGTTGGGATTTGGTTGGCGGTTGATTACACTTGGATTCCCCCGGCTCCTCCTGTCATTCATGATCAGCCATTGGCCATTCAGCGTCACCCTTCCAACAGCTACACTTGGGGCATAGATATCTCCCACCACCAGGGAGAAGTCAAATGGAAAATGATGATCGGCGATCACCGCCCTGATTTTATTTTCTTAAAGGCGACGGAAGGAAACCACTTCCAAGACAATCGCTTTAACGAATACAAAAAAGAAATCAAAAAGTTGGGCATCCTTTTCTCCGGCTATCATTTCATGCGTTTCAACCAAAACGGTAAAACCCAGGCTTTGCGCTTTCTAGAAATGGCTCAACCCCAAAAAGGCGAATTGATCCCTGTGGTGGATATCGAATACCAGCGTCATCTGTACACGGAAGAAATTGCTCAGCGGAATATTGACCTATTCATGGAAACCATTCGCGAGAAAATAGGGGTTTACCCCATGGTGTATTGCGAGGAAAAATACTACCACAAATACTTGAAGAAGAAATACGAGAAAAACATTATTCTGTGGATTGCCAACTACAAAAGGAAACCAACCGTACCGCATGACTTGTGGCAAAAGACTTGCAAATACAGTCACCCCAGTTTCAAGGGAAAGATTGACTTTAACCTCTTACACGATGAGCGAATAGGTTTGGATGATTTGATTTTGCGCTAACTACTCTTCCACATTCAACAAATGCAAAATGCGGTGAACCATGGGGGCAAATAAAATCCCCGCCATCGTCAAAAAGGCAACGCCACTGTACAAGGCATAAAAGGAAGCAAACCATTTGGCGGAATCATTGGCCAAAATATTGACGGGTCCCATCCCGGTTAAAATCATTGAACTGTTGTACAACGCATCCAACCACCCCAGACCTGCAGTCACGTGATATCCTAAAGTTCCAATGGATAATGAAATGGCCACGAAGAAAACAGTATACAATGCAAAGCGCAACTGGCGCTTGATGTAATCAGCATTGCTTATGACTGGACTTTTTTTATGTTCAAATCTCATATTGACAAAAATTCGATTTGACACCTTTCATCTTTGCACAATTGTAAACGCGCATCAAGCGACACATCTTCCAAATCTGCTTTGAGCAATCTTCGCTTTTCAGCGGAAAAAGCTTTGATCATCTTGCCTTCACAAAAACGTCTCAACTGCACTTCATCTTCCAAAATCAGCGCAGGAACTTCTACCAATTCTCCTGCTTCATTTTTAGCAGCCATGGTGAAATAACTGCTATTAGTGTGTTTGGTTTCTCCCGTCCTTGGATTGTTGGCCTCCACTCGGATACCGATAATCATGGTGGTCTTGCCCACATAATTCACAGAGGCCTTGAATGAGACCAACTCCCCCACTTCCACCGGATTCAAAAAAGCAACTCCTTCCACTGCGACGGTGACACAATACTGCTGGCAATATTGAGCAGCACAGACATAGGCTACTTTGTCCATCAACGAGAGCAAAATGCCACCATGCACTTTACCGCCAAAATTGGCATAGGAGGGGATCATCAATTCCGTTAACACAACTTCGGAAGATTTAACGGTCTTGGCAGAAATCTTTGTCATGAATACAAAGCTAATCAAATATCATCGAGCAAAGAGTTGTCTTGAAATTCAACAATTACCATCAAATTGATTAAATTTGCAATATTAAAATTTCTCCAATGGGAACAGAATCTGAAATCAATTTTTTCTTCAATATTTGTCCTGACTTGTGCTGTCTTTTGGCTGATGATGGGACCATACTTCAAGTCAATGGTGTTTGGCAGGAAAAATTCAATCGTCCATTGGATCAATTTGAAGGTCACAAATTCATGGAGTTTATGCGCCCGGAAGATGCGCAAATGGTTTTCTCTAGATACCAAGAGCGAATCAAAGGTGGACCCAGCAATGGCTCTCGTTGTTTACACATCAAAAGTGATGGATCGCCTTTTTGGGTCGAATGGCGTGCTTCTTTCTCCCCTACCTTTCATAAAATGTACGCCATCGGCAGAGATGTCACTGAACAAGTAGAATTGGAAGAAAAGCTTCAAACCGCTATAAAAACCAAAAACAAATTGTTTTCTGTCATCTCACACGATTTAAAAAGTCAATTGTCTGGATTGATTCAAATGACAGGAATGATGGGAGACCGCGATTACAATTTCACCAAAAATGAGTTGATTCATTATTCTCAAATGTTACACACCTCGTCTAAAAATCTGCATGAGCTTTTAGAGAATCTGCTCAATTGGTCTAAAATACAACGAGGCCTCATGGTGGTAGAACAGGTGCAATTGGATTTAAATACAGTTGTATTTGATGCGGTTGAACCTTTTAGAATCATGGCACAGGAGAAAGAGGTGAATCTTCAGGTTTCTGTTCAACCCTTGATTCACATGAAAGGAGATAAACAAATGATCACAAGCATCATTCGCAATTTGACTTCTAACGCCATCAAATTTACCCCAAGCCAGGGAAAAGTTGAAGTCAATTGCTTTGAATCAGAAAATGAGATACACATTGACATCAAAGACAATGGCATTGGCATACCCGACGATTTAAAGCCAAAACTTTTTCAATATGGTGAAAAGGTAACGCGGAATGGAACCAATGGAGAACCCAGTTCAGGTTTGGGTCTCATCATCACAGAGGAGTTTGCCAAACTGCACAATGGTTATGTTGTATTTACCTCCCAAGAAGGAAAAGGAACACATTTCGAAGTGGTGATGCCTAGAGCTTAAACCGTTTACTCCTCAAAAATGACCTTTTGCGTTGCTGTTTCACTGGAAGTTTCCAGAGTCAAAAGATAAGTACCGCCCAACCAATGCGCTTTGTCGTCATAAACATATTCGTTCTTACCCGACTTTGCATTTTGAATGATCGTCTCCTCCACAATTATCCCTGTTAAATCGCGCCAAGTCAACTTCACGGTTTCGGCTTTATTCAGATGAAATTGAATATTGATTTTGTTGTTGAAAGGATTGGGATAAACATGCCACTTCAACCCATTATTACTTTGAACATTCATCACTTGATTGCTGATTTCGGGATAGTAATATACATGCATCCAAACATTGGCAGCAGAACTCAATACAGCATTGCTCCAAAAAACATTCTTTTCTGAACTACTGATACCTCCGTAAATGTAACCGACCAAAACAGAGTCCATGGTCCATTGTTCGGGTGTCAATTGAACCAATCCATTGTTCATCTCATTCATTCCTGGAGCCAAAAGCAATTCAGCACCAGCTCCCAGATAGCCGGGAAGCAATTGAGGCACCAAAGATTCTTGCCATTGATCATTGGCGGTTTGAGTGACACAAGCTATGGACTTGACAAACGGGACATTGTTGTTTTGTACAAGCACTCCCACGCTGTCATAATACTGTGCAATTCCGCCAAAAAAGTAATGTTCAATTTGTTGTTGATGATCATTGAATAAGGGAAACGTTGCACAGTGATAGTGGTTGTAATATTGAGCAAAATTATTCACTTCATTGTATCCACTTGCTGTCACATCAACAGCATTCAAAAAAGGGATGTCCGCATTCACTTGAAATACCCCGGAGTAAACGGAGATTTTCTCTTCCATGGTGGAAAGATTCAAAGAAGGAAGCACATTAAAATCACGACGATGCAATAAATTTTCATCATACCATTCATCCAACCAACTTACCACCCAATTGTTGGATAATTCAAATCGACGAATGGCTGAAGTATAGGTTTGAGAAAATCCCGGACCGTTGTTCGGCCCCATGGGATTGTAGCGACCATCAAAACGGTGGCCACCAACCAAGAAAAACTGGTTGTTCATCTTTACCAATTTTCCTCCAGTAACTGCAAAACGGTCATCCTCAATTCTAGCCAATAGCGCGGCATTCAAATCACCTTGCATCAGAATAGCCGATTTCAACAATTCCAAATCAAAGACCAATAAGGAAGGAAAGGTAATGTGATCGTTTTGTATGGCGCTGTATCCGTACCCTCCCACTACATACAATCGATTGTCTTTTTGAACAAAACAGGCATTGGTGCTGTGCATCTGCTCCTCTACATCATCCGACAAACTAGATGTGTTGTGGTGAACCACGTTACCGCTGGTTGGATTGATGAATGAAACATTCAAATTGTGACCCGCAATATCAAACGCAGCAAAAGGTTGTCTCCTGTGCAGTCCATCCAAACGACCACCAAAAACAATGTATCCATCTGATATGCGACCAAAAGAATAAGATTGCAATCCCCCCAATTGATTATTGGATAAAGGAAATGCCCTTACTGTTTGGGCATGATTGAAAATGGTGCCAAATAAGTTTATTACAACTACGAAAAAGAAGCGCATGAAGCAAATAAACAAAATTTAATTCACTAAAATCAGTGATTTATCTCACATTAAAAGGACTAAAATTAATTGTTCAAAATTTGTCATGTACAATACAATTCAAATTTTTCCACAACCGAAAACTATGCACCGCGGCAGGTTTATATTTGGGACATGAAATTGATCTCTTTTAATGTCAACGGTGTTAGAGCCATTACCAAAAAGACTTTTGTGGATGATGTTCGCACCATGAACCCTGATATCTTGTGCTTACAAGAAACCAAAGCCAACGACCAACAAACCGAGGAGGCCCTTCAGGCTTTTGATGAATATTTTATCTATACTTCCTCCGCAGTTCGTCCCGGATACAGCGGAACAGCGGTCCTCACCAAGACCAAGCCCATCTCCGTCACTTATGGTCTGGGAATAGAAGAACACGACCAAGAAGGACGAAGCATCATTGCAGAATACGAGAATTTCATCTTAGTGAATTGTTACGTGCCCAACAGCGGCAGTGAACTGGCCCGTTTGGATTACAGAGAAAAATGGGACGCTGATTTGTTGGTGTTTTTGAAAAAATTGGAAGAAAAGAAGCCTGTTGTATTTTGCGGCGACCTCAACGTGGCCCACAAGGCCATCGACTTGGCCAATCCCAAATCCAACTACAACAAGAGCGCTGGTTTCACCCAAAGAGAAATCAACGGAATTGAAAATCTGCTGAATGCTGGATTTGTAGACACCTTCAGACATTTTTATCCTGAGGAGGTCAAGTACTCTTGGTGGAGCGCCCGTTTCAATTCACGCGCCAAGAACGTAGGCTGGAGAATCGACTACTTCTTGGTGAGCGATTCATTCAAAGGCCATTTGAAGGACGCTTTCATATTGAATGATGTATTTGGGTCTGACCATTGTCCCGTTGGAATTGAAATTTAATCTGTGTAATCAACGTCACTGAAATAACCGTTATCCAAGCTTTCCTTTGCCCCATGAAAAATATTGCAGCCATCTTAACCCTTTTCGTCACGCTTGTCGCCTGTCAAAATTTCAATGGCCAAGCCCAAAATCCAGGAAGCAACTCACCCACTTCTGTGGATGCCAAAGCCTTTGCTGAATTGATCAAAACCAAGACGGACGGACAGTTGGTAGATGTGCGCACCCCAGGAGAATTTCAAGGAGGATACATTGCTGGCGCAATGAACTTGGACTTCAATGGCAGTGACTATGGGCGACAAGTGGCCGCATTGGACAAGAACAAACCCGTATTGGTGTACTGCCTATCTGGAGGTCGCAGTGCCAGTGCTGCCAAGGGAATGCGCAATGCCGGTTTCAAAGAAGTCATCGAATTGCAAGGTGGAATCATGGCTTGGAACAAAAATAATTTGCCTATAGCAGGAACGACCAACTCCAGCAATCCAGGAATGACAGAAAGTGAATTCAACAGCTTGTTACAAAGTGCCCCGGTTGTTTTGGTCGATTTTTACGCGCCGTGGTGCGCCCCCTGTAAAAAGATGAAACCCATCCTAGATGAAATTGAAAAAGAATACAACGGAAAAGTAACTGTGGTGCGCATCAATCAAGACGAACACAAAGCGCTTTGCAAATCCATGAACATCACCACTTTGCCTACCATTGCGGTTTACAAAGGAGGAAAGCAATCTTTAAAGCACGAAGGGGTTATCGAGAAAACAGAATTGGTGAAGCAATTTTAATCATTTCCCAATTAAATCAACTTGTATTGAAGTGCAAATTGATTTCAGTTCAGGTAATGAATCTTTTGTGTGAAAAACTTTCCGAATATCCACCCCATGGTACTCATGGATGATGAAATTCCGGAAAGACCTGGGAAAATACCATGGATATTCATATTGCTTTAATAAAGAATTGTCAATACCTGAAACTGCTTCCCCAATGATTAAAAACTGAAACTGGATAGCGCTTTGAAGGACTATACTACTGACAAAGTCTTCCTCTGTTTGATTCAAAAGCATTTCATCTATCAAGTGAATTGCATTCAAAATATCTTGAATTCTCTCAAGGTTACTTCTTTTGGACATAGACCTCAATTTTTTCCTTTTCTACAGAGGCTTGGGCAAATTCCTTAACATGGCCCCACTCCACAAGATCAACCTTCACCTTTAATTTTTGAGAGATTTCAAATGACAATTGAATAAGATGAAACATGGACCACTTGTATCGGTTGTCCAACTTTACCATGATATCTAAATCGCTATTTTTATTTTGTGTGCCTTTAGCATAAGAGCCAAATATCCAGGCTCTCAAAACGGCTTTGTGCTGAGCCATAACTTGTGCTAGTGAAGACTGAATAAAGTTCATTTGATGATCAAATGTTTTTTTCTCATAAATCATCTCAGCTTCAGCCATCTTTAGAACTTTCAGTGGTTCAGGAATATGATACAATTTTTGACAAATTTCGTCACAAATTAGATAACTCCCTAATTCATCCTCAATTGACTCTAATCCAATAGCTAATTTTGCCAACATTCGTTCGTTGGGAATACGATGTCCATTTTCAATTTTACTCAATACTGCAGCATCAATACCCGTCCTATCTGCCAAATTCATTAAGGTTAATTTCTTCTCTTTTCGCAAACGATGTATATGTTCTCCAAATTTATTCATTTTGACAAAATTAATCAAATTTTAATGAAATCAAAAATAATGCTCCACCGCAAATTGATATTGCTCAATAAATATTTTCTTGAATGCACTTAAGTTGTTGCGCTCATAGAATATCAACAAAGCCTTTTTGTAGGCGATTGGATCGATGGTTCTAAAAGACAACGGACAATCTCGGTGATACATCAAAATGGCATTGCTCACAATGCGACCTGTCCGCTTGTTCCCATCGTCAAAAGGCTGGATATACGAAATGAGCAATAAGGCCAACAAGGCTTTCTCCCAAACATTGTCCCGTTGATTGATCAAATCACACATGGCTTGCAAAGCCTCGCGGATTTGGTGCTCATTATCCAATGGCTTGTACATGGTTCCTGATATCCCTACCCTTCTGTTCCGGATGTTCCGTTGCACCCCCAACTCTTTGATGAGCATGCTGTGCACATCCTCCAAAACACGAACCTTCAATGGCTCAATGAAATTGGGATGATCCAATAAAAAATCCAAAGCCTCCTTGTGGTTGAGCAACATCACGGCCTCATCTTTGGTTTTTCCGGATGCTGTCATTTGTTGTTTCAAAAGCAGTTCCGTCTCCAATAAAGAATAGGTATTCCCCTCAATTTGTGAAGACTTCCAACTGAGATCAATGGCCAAGCGTTCAAATTCCGTTTTAAACTCGGATTGATGCAATTGCTGGATGTTTTGCTTAAACCGCAGTGAGTGCATCTCTAGTAAACGCAATTCCTTTTGGGTAAACAATGGACCTTGATCAACGATGTTTTGTAACAAATCAAAATTAAAGGTGTCGATGATTTCCCGATCAAAATCTTCCTCATCAAAATAGGCTTCTACATCAATAGGCCCTGTCAATGTGAAAGAAGGGTTCAAGGCGTAAAGGGTACCCCGACCATTGCCATACTTATGCACCTCTTCTTGCACAACCATGTCTTGCAACGCCCGCTTCACCGTGGCATACGCCACTGGCGATGCCAATTTCTCATGCACTTCAGCCGATGACATTTGTCCAAATGCCTTCAAAACTTCCGCTATGTCTTGCTGTATGGGTAACTTATTCCTTCCCATTTTTAGATCTTATCAATTATTAAAGCTCAAAATTAATTCAACTCCCCAAACAAAACCCTCTTTTAACATTTTATTTTGAGCCTCAATTACATTAAAGCCACTTATGGTTTTGATGATAACTTAAAGGACGAAAACACCTTTGTTGGGCGCTAAAACAAAGGCGTTTTCGTACTTTTGCGGCAATGGAAAATCTTGTTTATCAGCCAAAAAATAAAGTTCGGGTGGTTACTGCCGCGTCATTGTTTGACGGGCACGATGCCGCTATCAATATCATGCGCCGCATCATCCAAACTACAGGATGTGAGGTTATTCATTTGGGCCATGACCGCTCCGTCGAGGAAGTCGTCAATTGCGCCATTCAAGAAGATGTTCAAGCCATTGCCATGACCAGCTACCAAGGTGGTCATACTGAATATTTCAAGTACATGTTTGATCTGCTCAAAGAAAAGGGCGCTGGTCACATCAAGATTTTTGGTGGTGGCGGTGGAACCATTTTACCTGAGGAGATCAAAGAACTTCACGCCTACGGTATCACGCGCCTGTACCATCCAGATGATGGACGTGCCATGGGTTTACAAGGGATGATCAACGATTTGGTTTCCCAATCCGATTTTCCAACAGGCAACAACATTCAAGTCAAGGTCGTTGACCTAAAAGACAAAAATCCTGTGCAATTGGCGCAGGTCATTTCAGCCGCCGAGAACTATCCGGCGGAGAACCAAGCGCTTTTGGCCGAAATCAAAACCGCTGCCCAAGCTGCGCATGTCCCCGTTTTGGGAATTACCGGTACTGGCGGAGCAGGCAAATCGTCCATGGTGGACGAATTGGTGCGTCGTTTTATCCTTGATTTTCCACAAAAGCACATCGGAATCATTTCCGTTGATCCTTCCAAGAAAAAAACCGGCGGAGCCTTGTTGGGCGACCGCATCCGAATGAATAGCATCAAGCATCCCCACGTCTACATGCGCTCATTGGCCACGCGCCAGAGCAATTTGGCCTTGTCCAAGCATGTGGCCGAGGCGGTGGATGTGCTCAAAGCTGCACAGTTTGATTTGATCATTCTAGAAACCTCTGGTATCGGCCAGTCCGACACCGAAATCATGGACCACAGCGACCTCGCTTTGTACATCATGACACCAGAGTTTGGTGCCGCAACGCAATTGGAAAAAATCGACATGTTGGACTTTGCTGATGTCGTAGCCATCAACAAATTTGACAAACGCGGTGCATTGGACGCCATCCGCGATGTGCGCAAACAGTTCAAACGCAACCACCAATTGTGGGATGTGGAAGATGAAACCCTTCCTGTTATCGGGACCATTGCTTCACAATTCAACGATCCAGGAACAAATCGTTTGTACAAAATGATCATCGATAAAGTAGTGGAAAAAACTGGAGCACCCCTCCAATCTTCTTTCCAAATTACCGATGAGATGAGTGAGAAAATCTTCATCATTCCCCCGCACCGCACGCGTTACCTCAGTGAAATTTCAGAAAATAACCGTGGTTATGACAAGTGGGTAAATGACCAATGCAACGTCATCGAAAAGTTGTATGGATTGCATACCGCGATGAGCACCATTGAAGACGAAGAATTAACCAAGCACTTACAAGCCTCCTTTGACCGCATCAAGCTCGACTTGGATCCCCACAACTGGCAAATCATCCAAGAGTGGGAAAGCAAGAAGAACGCCTACGCCGAAGAGGAATACAGCTTTTTTGTTCGCGGTAAGGAAATCAAAGTAGCCGCCTCTACCCGCTCGTTATCCAACTCACGCATTCCCAAAGTCAGTACACCCATGTACCGCAGTTGGGGAGACATCTTGCGTTGGAGCTTGCAAGAAAATGTACCCGGAGAATTCCCCTACACCGCAGGAATTTATCCCTTCAAACGCGAAGGAGAAGACCCCACCCGCATGTTTGCAGGAGAAGGTGGACCCGAAAGAACCAACCGCCGTTTCCACTACGTCAGTTTGGGCATGCCCGCCAAGCGCTTGTCCACTGCGTTTGACAGCGTTACCTTATATGGCAACGACCCCGGTTACCGCCCCGATGTCTATGGCAAGGTGGGCAATTCAGGAGTTAGCATCTGCTGCTTGGACGATGCCAAAAAATTATACAGCGGATTTGATTTGGCCGATCCCAAAACCAGCGTCTCCATGACCATCAACGGTCCAGCGCCCATGCTGTTGGGATTCTTCATGAATGCCGCCATTGATCAGCAATGTGAGAAATACATCCGAGCCAATGGTCTAGAATCATTGGTCGAAGAAAAATTGAAAGCCAAGTGGGAAGACCGTGGATTGCAACGCCCACAATACCAAGGTGCATTGCCCGAAGGCAATGATGGCTTGGGATTGATGTTGCTCGGCATCACAGGAGATGAAGTTTTAGAGATTGACATTTATAACAAAATCAAAGCCGATACACTAAGTGCCGTTCGCGGTACAGTTCAAGCGGATATCTTAAAAGAAGACCAAGCGCAGAACACCTGTATTTTCTCTACCGAATTCGCATTGCGATTGATGGGAGATGTACAACAGTACTTCATTGACCAACAAGTGCGCAACTTCTACTCCGTGTCCATCAGTGGTTACCACATTGCGGAAGCCGGCGCCAATCCCATCACGCAGTTGGCCTTCACCTTGGCCAATGGATTTACCTATGTAGAATACTACTTGAGTCGCGGCATGGACATCAACGCCTTTGGACCCAATTTGAGTTTCTTCTTCAGCAATGGAATTGACCCAGAGTATGCTGTGATTGGTCGCGTAGCGCGCCGCATTTGGGCCAAGGCTCTGAGCAAAAAATACGGAGCCAACCCACGTGCGCAGATGTTGAAATACCACATCCAAACCAGCGGACGTTCATTGCATGCGCAAGAAATTGACTTCAATGACATCCGCACCACGTTACAGGCATTGTATGCTATTTATGACAACTGCAACAGTTTGCACACCAATGCTTATGATGAAGCCATCACCACGCCCACTGAGGAAAGTGTGCGCCGCGCCATGGCCATCCAGTTGATCATCAACCGCGAGTTGGGATTGGCCAAGAATGAAAACCCCATGCAGGGATCGTTCATTACAGAAGAATTGACCGACTTGGTGGAAGAGGCCGTATTGAGTGAGTTTGACCGCATCACCGAGCGCGGTGGCGTATTGGGCGCGATGGAAACCATGTACCAACGCAGCAAGATTCAGGAAGAGTCGATGCATTACGAAATGCTGAAGCACACCGGAGAATATCCCATCATTGGGGTCAATACCTTCTTGAGTTCAAAGGGTTCCCCCACCGTGGTTCCTGGAGAGATCATAAGAGCTACTAGCGAGGAGAAGGAGTACCAGATCAAGATGTTGGAACAATTGCACCAGATGAGTCCGGACAAGATGCAGGACAGTTTGAACAAGATACGCCATGCTGCAATACAGAATGAGAATTTGTTTGATGTCTTGATGACCGCCACCAAGTATTGTTCTTTGGGACAACTGACCCAAAGCATGTTTGAAGTCGGTGGACAGTACCGCAGAAACATGTAATGTCTTTGGATTAAACCATAAAGCCATGAGCCTGAAAAATAGAAATCTAATCAGCATCATGCTCATGGCGAGTGCTTTTGGGTTGGGATGGATTGCGCACCGATACACAGCGCATCCCGCTGCGGAAGGTGATTTCAAGCGGGTAACCGGCATTGGCGGAATCTTTTTCAAGTGCAAAGATCCCAAAGCCATACGAGAGTGGTATCAGCAACATTTGGGATTGAATACCAATCCATACGGGGCGGTGTTTGAGTGGCGACAAGGTGCGGACAGCAGTCAAAGAGGGTTTACCCAATGGAGTCCATTCGCTGAAAAGACCAAGTATTTTGCGCCATCCACCAAGGAGTTCATGATCAATTACCGGGTGGCAGATTTGGAAGCGTTGATTGAGGCATTGCGAAAGGAAGGGGTTGTCATTTGCGACACCATGGAAATCTACGACTACGGAAAGTTTGTTCACATCATGGATCCAGAGGGCAACAAGATTGAGTTGTGGGAGCCCAATGATGCCGTTTATGATCAAATGGGCAAGGACATGAACATGCCCACAACGAAATAACCTGTATAGAAAATCGCAAAATCTATACACGTTTCAGCCTTGATGTATAGAAAATCACAAAATCTATACATTTTTCATTTTTTTTAAAGAAAAAGCAACAATCTATGTGTTCAACGAAATGTTTGTAATGAATAAGATCAATTTCCTATTTGATTCTCCTCGCGGAATTATGTATCCTTAGAATGGTAATGAAATTTTTTTGCCGTCTGTAAAAAATTCTATAATTGCCTTCAATTAACTCTCTGATTTCAGGGTTGTTTTTTTCTGGTACAATTCGGCCTGAGTCTGGAAACAAAACCAATTGGTCAACACGTTGAATAAGTCTATTTAAAAATCTAGCGGCATAGAATTTTGAGTCCGAAGAGATAAAATCATTGATTAATTTCAGGTCTTTCAAGGATTTGGTCGTCCATTTTATTTGTTCCATTTGGCAACCATCTTTTTCACCTTATCATGGCTTACCGTCTTGCCTGATTTGGCGTCTTCAAGAGCTTCATCAATTTTTTCGATCACCATCAGTCGTTCGAGTAACTCGTCCAAATCAAACCTTTGGGGAAGCTCATTTAAGGTTTGTATAACCGTTGATTTTTTCATGATGTTAAGGTAATTAATTCAGATGTCTTTTCAAAATTACAGACTATTTTTTGTTTTGAGTGCTTAAGCAAAAAAAATGTTTTCTAAGAAAAATGGAAAAGGTCACCTAATGATGTTTTCACATAACATTGGTTGACTTATCTTTACTTTTGAATAACATCCTTACAAAACATGATCATGAAACAAGATTCCTGCCCCATTTGTCTGCCGGTGTTTATATTATTAACATCAACCAACATCCCCTTCGATTGGTGGTGCAATAATCAAAAATTCCGCTGCCTAACCGGTGGTTTGTACATCTTGGTATCACTCGATGAGAAAAGGCTGATGTCAATGTTGGAATACAACTTCCATTTGCCTTTCTCCCATTGATACAAATCATAGGTTCCATCTGGTCCGTAATCCGCAAATATGCCTTCCATCATGGAGGACTTGGGCGACAAATGATCCATCACAATGCACTTCTTCTTGGGATAATATTTGAAGGACGCACTGACTTCATCGGCATATTGAAACATCAATCGCTTCTTCATGCCCGTGCCGGTTTCAAACAACCCTTCACCAAATCGGATTTTGTCCTTGGCCGTAATCTTGATCACATCCAAAACCTTGGCATTGGTCAAGTTGTCTCTCCCATCCCAACCCAATAATGTGTAGGTATCGC
>JBDKGG010000051.1:0-2540 GCA_039798325.1 Bacteroidota bacterium | reverse complement strand
CCTGGGCCAAAGAGAAAGAGAAGGGCAACGTCGACAAAGTATTGGTGACCGGTTGTTTGGGGGAGCGTTATCGTGATGTATTGGAAAAAGACATTCCAGAAGTGGATGGAATTTTTGGGACACGTGAATTGCCCCGTTTGCTTAAAACGTTAAAGGCGGATTATAAGCATGAATTGGTAGGAGAGCGTTTGCTCACCACTCCCAGTCATTACGCTTATTTCAAAATAGCTGAAGGATGTGATCGTCCCTGTTCTTTTTGTGCCATTCCATTGATGCGCGGAAAACATGTCTCCACTCCTATGGAGGACTTGGTAACGCAAGCCAAAGGCTTGGCCAAGAATGGAGTAAAAGAATTGATATTGATTGCGCAGGATTTGACTTTTTACGGATTGGATTTGTACAAGGATCGTAAGCTAGCCGATTTGCTGCGCAACCTTTCGGATGTTGAAGGCATCGATTGGATTCGTTTGCAATACGCATATCCCAGTGGATTTCCGATGGATGTTTTGGATGTGATGAATGAGCGGTCCAACATCTGCAAATATTTGGACATGCCGTTGCAACATGGGACAACCAAAATGCTGCAGGCCATGCGCCGTGGTATTACCCGTGAGAAGACCGATGCTTTGTTGCAAGACATCAGAGCCAAGGTTCCCGATATCGCTTTGCGCACAACCTTGATCACTGGATTTCCAGGTGAAACCAAACAAGATTTTGAGGAATTGGCTTCCTGGGTTGAGCAGACAAAATTTGATCGATTGGGTGTCTTTACTTATTCTCACGAAGAAAATACCCATGCCTTTTCAATGAAGGATGATGTGCCTGCACGAACCAAGAAACAGCGTGCCAATGCCATCATGGAGATTCAATCGGAAATTTCGTTGAAGAAGAATCAAGACAAGATTGGCCAAGAAATGAAAGTGCTCATTGATCGGAAGGAGGGAGAGTATTTCATCGGTAGAACAGAATTTGATTCTCCTGAGGTGGACAATGAAGTCATTATCCATGCGCCAGATCAATATTTACGCATAGGAGATTTTGTGAACACCATCATCACAGATGCAGAGCAATACGACTTGTTCGCGGAATTGAAAAATTAATTGCCAATGGACAGATTGCCGGTCATGGAAGAATTTTGCACCCTTCAAGGAGAGGGAGTGCATTCTGGATGTCCGGCTTATTTTATTCGTTTGGCAGGATGTGATGTAGGATGTGTTTGGTGCGATGTCAAAGAGTCTTGGAACAAGGATGAGCATCCTGAAGTATTGATAGAAACCTTGGTGCAGAATGTTTTGAATAGTGGTGCTATTCGGGTTATTGTTACCGGTGGGGAGCCCACGATGCATAACTTAGATCGGTTGACTACCGCATTAAGAGAAAGGGGAATTAAAACACACATTGAGACCAGCGGCGTGCATCCGATGACGGGTGTTTGGGATTGGATCACTTTCTCTCCTAAGAAGTTCAAAGCACCCACAGAAGAAATTTTTCAAATCTGCAACGAGATGAAGGTGATTGTCTTTCATCCTTCGGATATTCAATGGGCCATTGAGTTGTCCAAAAAGACAAACGAAAATTGTCATCTGTTGTTGCAGCCAGAATGGGAAAGACAAGATGAATCCATGCCTTTGATCATGTCCCATTTGAATCAATATCCTCATTGGCGACTCAGCCTTCAAACGCATAAGTACATTGGCGTTCGTTAAAAATATCGCAATTTGGTTCGAGTCATTGAGCGAAAATCCTAGGCGCTTTCGTATTGTGTTTTTTATCTTGTTGTTGGCTACAATGTCACCTCTGTTTGCTTCTTATTATTTTCCATCTTTGGATTCACCGGCGCATTTATACAATGCCAAGCTGATCTTGGAATTGTTACAAGGAGATGGTTTTGTTGTTCAACACTTTTATCATTTCAATCCGATGGTGGTGCCCAATTGGATGGGTCACGCCCTTTTGGCCTTGTTCTATTTCATCTTTGGGGAATGGTGGTTGGCGGAAAAATTGATGTTGGTTTTGTATTTTGTGTCGTTGCCGTTGGCTGTGGATTATTTTATTAGAACGATAGGCGGGAATCGATGGTGGTCTTTGTGGGCACTCCCTTTTGTATTCAGTTTTGTGTTCTCTATTGGGTTTTACAATTATTCTTTGTCCATCATCTTTGCGTTGCTATTTCTTTCGAGGAGTTGGCATTTTTTTGAAAGGCAATTTTCAGTGAAGGAAAACCTGATGCTGTTTTCATTGTTGTTGATGGTGTATTTTTCACATGGGTTTACTTTTTTATTGACCCTTATCATTTGGGGTGCCAGTGCGCTGCCTAATTTGATTCGTGAATGGAAAACGAGTGAATCCATTAAGTCCCTGTTGTATCGATGCATGAAGGCTATTGTTTTGATTTTGCCACTGGTTGTTTTGTATCGATTGAATACCGCCTATCATAGCGGTATACCAACCTTTTTAGCAAGAGTGGATTTGATGAAGGACTTGTTCAGATGGCGTTCTTTGATTGTTTACCATGAAGGGAAAGAAGAGCGCTGGACGGT
>JBDKGG010000050.1:0-10439 GCA_039798325.1 Bacteroidota bacterium | reverse complement strand
AAATTGTAACCTTCCGGGCATTTCTTCGTAAATTCGGGCAAAACATTTTAGGATGACTAGAAATTTACCCTTGCTGTATGCCATCATTTCCACCTGGATGATCGGTATTTCTATGAACACTTCTGGACAAATGACGGTTGACTTCAACAGTGGCATTCCTTCTGGTTGGACTACCAACAGTCAATGGACCAACGATACATCCACACCCATCAATGGTGCCGGATCGATGCGACACAACAACAATGGATACACTTCAGGAAGCTCGGTGTATACAAGTGCCTCTGTGGCAGTAGATGGAAGTTTGAGCAATATTTCTGGGGTGAATACAACTTGGAGCTTCAAGGTGAAAACATTTGCCAAAAGCGTTGGTTCGGGATCAAAGTTTTGGGTGGTATTGGCTTCGGATAAATCTACCCCTTACATCAGCTCTACTGGAAACGTGGCCTATGGAAGTACATCAGAAAAATTTTCCGGTTATGCGATTGGGATCAACCCTTTTGGTACCTCACCGGATAACACACGCAAATTACAGCTGATGCGCGTGGATGCTGGAGTAGCCACACGGTTAACTGAAATCACCGGAGGAATCAATTCTACAACTGGTCCTACAACCATCTCTTGGAGTTCTACCTCCGCTTGGGGTTATGGTTCGCAAAGTATTACCAACGCAGTTGGCATCACTGTCAACAGAAGCTCCAGTGGGGCATGGACTGTTGACGTTGACTTCGATGGCAACGGATCAACTGATGCGTCCAGTACTTCATTGACTGAAACGACCTATACCAACATGAGTTATTTCGGATTGAGCACGCTCTACACTACTTCATCCGGAACCCCGGTGGCCAACTCTGTTTACAACAATTTTGCTTTTGATGATTTGAGCATTTCTCAAACCTCATCAAGCGCCACTTATTACAGCATCGCCGCTGGAAACATGAGCAGCAATGCGGTTTGGTCACTAACGGACGGTGGTTCTGCGGTAACGCCTGCATTCAATATCAATACAGACCTGATCATCAAACACGCCATCACCGTGGATGGTTCCTACAACTTGTCAGATGTTACCCTTTCCACGGGTGGAAGTTTGACCGCCAACGGCACTGCACAAAGTCTAACATTATCCGGAAATTGGACCAACAACAATGCGACCAATTCCTTCAACGGAAAATACAGCAGCAGTTGTTGTTCGGAAGGATGCGCAATCATCATGGCTGGATCTAGTGCGCAAACCATCGGAGGTACCGCAGGCACACAATTCATGGATTTAACCATCAACAACAGTGCGGGAGTTACACTCAATGCTCCGATCTATGTGACCAACGCGGTATACCCCAACGCTGGTACCTTGACTACGGATGGTTCAGGAGGAAGTTTGTCTTTGATGTCCACTGCAACTTGCTCTGGTTCTATTCAAACCATTGCCTCTGGGGCAGATGTGTCTGGACCAATCTTGTTGCAACGCTACATTCCATCCAACGCCGCCAGCAATTGGCTGTTCCTCTCTTGCCCACTCTATGGAAACAGTTCTCTTTCCACTCGCCTATCTCCCAATACGGCATGGGGAACAAAAACAGTCAATGGCGTATCCTATCCTGCGCTGTCCATGACTTCCAATAGCATCAAGTGGTACAATGAGACGTTGTCTGGCGTGACCAATTTTGGTTTCACCGTGGTGAGTCCTTCTGCTGGTCAGCTCAATCCGCTTTTGGGATACAATGTATTTGCCAACACTTCAGCAAGAACCCTTAACCCATCCGGATATTTCGGTAAGGGAACGCGCACCGCATCGTTGACCTACACAGCAAGCGGAGCCGTTGAATCTTACGGAAGAAATTTGATCGCCAATCCCTTTCCATCGGAAATTGATTGGAGCGTAGTAGAAAACAACAGCTCCAACATCGGCGCCTACTTTGTGTATGACTACCAAAGTTCCAACTACTTATATTACAACAACAACGACGGTACTTTCAACACCTCTGCGGGTTACCCTGATGGCATCGGCAAGTGCATTCCACACAGTCAAAGCTTTTTTGTCATTGCTACTTCAGGAAGTCAGGTGGTGAACTTCCCTGAATCTGCCAAAGTCAGTCGCTGTTCGCCAAAAGTTTTTGAGCGTTCTGAAGGTGGATTGCCCGTGGTTGCTTTGGAACTTTCCTTGCAAGACCAAAAATTCAAGGATCAAGCCAACATCATTCTCAATCCTGAAGCCCAAGATGGCCATGACGAAGGATTGGATATCACCGACATGTTTGATATGGACCGCGCAAAATCGAACATCTCCATTGTAACAAAAGACAACCATGTTTTGGTAGCCAATGCCGTTCATCCCAACGAAAATGTTTCCATGAACATTCAAGTTGACTTGATGCCCGGTTACGCTGAAATGGCCACTTTGTCCTTTGCGCGCTTTGCTGAAGGGAATTGGTACTTCACCAATCTACTTCCCACGGTGCAATACAGCCATGATGGAGAAAATTGGAGCATCCTATACAACGGAGATGCCTTGCAATGTTCAGCGAGCACGCAATTCCGCCTTCCTGTCAACGAAGAAATGCATGGACAAATTGGAACTTTGACCTACTGTCCCCAAGGTGGATGCGTCAACCCATCGACTTTAAAAGGGGATGCTTTGAAATTGGAAGTACTCATGGGCAAATCCCAATTCATCGTTCGCAATGCTGGAATAGCCTTGACCCAAATCCAGGTGATGGATGCCACGGGTAAGTCCATCCAAACATGGAATGGAAATGCCCTTCAGTGGGAAATGGATCATGAGGCCCTATCCAAAGGAGTTTACCTCATTCAGGCTACCAACGAGAACGGACAAGTATTCACGCAAAAGATTGTTTTACCATAATACAGCCATTGAATAAAAAAGGGTAGCTACATGGCTACCCTTTTTTATTTTTACCAAATGAAGTTTCTCATCGCTGGACTGGGCAATATCGGTTTTGAATACAACAATACCCGCCACAACATTGGTTTTGATGTCGTCAATTTCCTGGCTGAAAAACACGGCGGAACATGGAAGACTTCTCGTTATGCAGATGTCGCCGAAATCAGGGTCAAAGGAAAAACCTTGGTGCTCATCAAGCCTTCAACGTATATGAATCTCTCTGGCAATGCACTCCGTTACTGGTTGCAAGAGGAGAAACTAACTCCAGCTCAATGCTTGGTCATCACCGATGACTTGGCCTTGCCATTTGGCAAATTACGGATGCGTTCCAAAGGAAGCGACGGCGGACACAACGGATTAAAACACATCCAAGCCATCCTCAATACCGACCAATATCCGCGTCTCCGTTTCGGTGTAGGGAGTGAGTTTTCCAAAGGAAAGCAAGTAGACTATGTGCTGGGCGTTTGGAACGAAGATGAATTAAAAACACTAGAGGAACGCATCCAAAAAGCCGCAGAGGGCTGCATTCATTTTGCTCAAATGGGGGTTGAGCGGGCCATGAATATTGTCAACGCATCCTAACTACCACCGCCATGTCAGCTGCAGGGAAATATTTCTTGGCGCATCTGATTTTGCCGGTCTTGTGGCATAAAACGCATTGAAAACATTTTGTATTTGAAGACTACAGGACCATTTCTCATGGGGCTGATAGTTTATCCGCCAATCCCAGATTTGGGTTCCCTTTCGATTCACTTCACGGTAATGATCCAATCCCGGGATAAAAAACTCCAATACAGGATCTACCCGTTCCATGAAACTATAATAGCGCCACCCCAAGCCCATTCCCCATTGTTTCCTTTGGACATCCAAATTAAACTTGGCCATGTGCTTGAATCGATAACGCAAAATATAATTGGCGGTATCTGAATTGCCCCAGGTCTTGACCGCATCTCCAAAATAATTCCACAGACCAGAACCTTGAGAATACAAAGACAAATCCACTGGGAGAATATAGGTGTACCCTGCCAAACCATGCCACTCCATTCCCTTCCACTGACCATTCAATTCACCACTCCACTCCCAACCTCCAATTTGTGCATCCGCCACGTTGGTACTCTTATAACCCAATCCAAACAAAGTGTCTGCTGAGGTTCCCCAGCGACCAAAAGTGAACTCGATCAAGTTGCGGTATCGGGTTAAAAACAAAGCAACATCCATCGAGGCCTGGACCGCCTCTCCTTGCCATACGTGCTGATAGCCCAACTCACTGCCCCATCCTTGCTCAGGCGCAATGTCCGGATTGGGATAGATATTGATGATGTCGATGGAATACCGGACCAAACGTTCCGCTGGAGATGGAAAGCGATACCCTTGAACATAAGAAGCCCTTAAAAAATTATTGTCATTTAATACAAAAGAAACTCCCAACCTTCCAACAGGAATTGGACCTACACGCAAAGTATCCAATCCATACATTTCCGCGCGCAGTCCTGCGGTAAGATGCCATTTCCCTTTGGACCAGTTGCCCTGTCCAAACGCACCCCCAAATCCTCCCGCCTGTCTGCCCCCCAATGCACCATCACTAAAGGTGAAACGACTGGCATTCATTCCCACCAAGAATGAGAATCCCCCATTGGTTTTGATGGAATACCGGTATTGCAATTGTCGCAACTGCAATCCCGTATTGTAACCGCCCGTTCTGGGAATATAGGAGCCATAATAGCGCATTTTCAGGTGGTGCATTCCTCCCTTTCGATCAAAATGCTCCAACCATGGATCGACGTTGAGCCAAACATCGTTGTACGACGCCATCGCCGTGGAGGACGAATAGGCGCCAAGGGTATCATTGAGCCAAAATAAAGTTTGCTCCTGTCGCTGATTCATCACAATCCCATTGACACCCCATTTGATTCTCTGACTTTTTCCCAATTGGCCAATGGTCTTAAAAGACAACCGCTGACGCTGCTCTCTTTCTCCATGAATGAATCCTTTTGCACTGTGCACCGCTCCTCCCAATAACCACTTGAATCGCTTATTGCCCTCGCCAACCCGAAACAAATATCCAATTTGATGCGGCGCCTGCTCATCATTCACTGCAGCCTTGCCCCACCATTGTGCACCAGCCACTCCGGGAGCCGAATAACCCGTATAATAGGTTTGAATCATTCCCTCTTGATTGGCCTTGGGCATGAGGGTTCGCACGTGCACCACGCCATTCAAAGCAGCCGATCCATACTGGACCGATGATGCCCCCTTGACGATTTCCATTTTATCCAACAACTCAATGGGAACATAATTCCACTTGACATCGTTGCGGTCCGCAGTAATCAATGGAACATCATCCAACACCATCAGCACCCTGGTTCCCGCTCCATAAGCATAGCCGCTTCCTCCGCGGATATTGGCTTGGCCATCCAATACTGTGATTCCCGGTATACGCTCCAATGCAGCTGACAAATCTGTCGTGCGTTTGCGCATCAAATCCCTTCCGTCAACGGAAACAATGCTCTGCGTACTTTCTTTGGAGGATTGCCCATAGAGTGATTCGCTCACCAATAAAGTCGCAGACTCTTTTGCGATGGAAAGCAAATGCAATACATGAACCTCCGTTTGCAAACCATCCCAACGGCACTGTCCATCTGCATAGCCCATCATCCTCACCGTGATGTTTCCTGCAGGCAGTTTGAGCATATCCAAACGACCATCCCATTGCGTTAATCCGATCGCTTTTTGATCCAACAAGACAACCGCCCCCGGGATGGGTTGATCCGTTTCATTGTCCAATACTTGCAAATGAAAAACTCCTTGAGCAGCCATGTCCTGCACCACCAACAACCATATGAAGAAAAACAAACTTCTCACTGCCCTTTGATTTGGGCTTCAATTTAGTGCTTTTTTCCTTTTCTCGACTTCTCTCCTTGCCTCAGGTCAGCATAGCGTGGATCCTCTTCGTAAGCCACTTTGGTCATCACATCCACTTCTATATTGTAGACCCCCATTTCCTCAATGACGCGACCTTGAATGTGATAAATTCCGGAACCCCGCCAAGACATGTTGTCTTTTCCTACAACAGGAAAATGTGCGGTGTCGATGAACTCTCCTTCCGCATCAATAAAATTACCAAAATACATGCGGTCACCTTTGCTGGTTCTGGTGGGCTTACATGTAATGAAATATCCCAATACCGCTACCTGCTTTCCCAATCGTTCGGGCAACATTCGCGCTGGAACGCCAACACCTTTCCACTCCGTTGGCAACAAATCAAATGGACTGCACAATGGGAATCCCAGCAATTCCAATTGATCAAAGGCATCCTCCAATGGAAGATCAACCAAATTCGGAATATCAAATTGTTTTCTCTCCACTCCAAATAGTGACTGTTCTTGGACATCCCATCGCTGCGTAAAATACAACTGCGCCTTCCACAACAATTGCTTTTTGCTTTGTCCCAAAAACCGAAAAGCACCCACGCGAATGAGCAAGGTGCATTGCTCAACGCCAATCCGGACGCGGTCTAGAAAATCCTCAAAATCTTTGAACGGACCGTTGGTCTTTCTTGCCAATAGCAGACGTTCAATCAATGGATGCTCCAAGTCCTTGATCATCCCCAATCCCAGGAATATATCTCGTCCTTGAATGATGGTCACCGCGCTGCTCCTTTGAATGCTCGGCGGATGAATGATTGCTCCTTTCCTTCTCGCCTCATGCACATAAAACTCTACCGAATAAAAACCACCGCCGTTGTTCAAAGTGGCCACCATGTATTCCAATGGGAAATAGGCTTTGAGAAACAAACTTTGAAAACTCTCTACCGCATAAGATGCAGAATGCCCTTTCGCAAAAGCGTATCCTGCAAAACTTTCAATCTGTCTCCAGATTTCCAGCACCTCCTCCAATGGCCTGCCTTTTTGCAGCGCCTTTTCAATAAAGGCATCACGCGCTCGATCAAACTCTTCTCTGCCCCTGAACTTTCCGCTCATGCCGCGGCGCAACGCATCGGCCTCTCCCAAAGTCAAGCCGCCATAGTAGTGCGCTACTTTGATCACATCTTCTTGGTACACCATCACCCCGTAGGTCTCTGGCATCAATTCAAGCAACACCGGATTGGCCTGCTTCCTGCGCTCTGGAATGCGCTGTCGCATGATAAACTCGCGCATCATGCCACTCTTGGATACGCCGGGGCGTATCACAGAACTCGCCGCTACCAATCCCAAATAATCATCCACTTGCAATTTGCCCAACAACATCCGCATCGCAGGCGACTCCACATAAAAACATCCAATGGCATCGGCAGAGCGAATGAGTCGCTTCACTTGTTCATCCTTCTTAAAGCGCGCCAAATCATGGATGTCAAAGTCAGCCTTTTCCGGTTGATTGTAGGCAATGATTTCCATGCATTCTTTGATTTTTCCCAATCCGCGCTGCGAGAGAATATCGAACTTATAAATCCCAATGTCCTCCGCCACCAACATGTCAAAGTGCGTGGTAGCAAATCCTTTGGGTGGTAAAAAAGTTGCTGTATAATACCACACGGGTTTTTGGGTAATCAAAATCCCTGCAGCATGAATGGCCAATGCGTTGGGAAAATCTTGAATCACCTGTGCATAGCGCAAGGTGAGCCGCTGCATCTCATCCAATTGATCCAACTGAAACTTCCCGTCTCCCAAAACATCGATCTCCTCTTTGGGCAATCCGAACACCTTTCCCAATTCCCTCACTGCTGCGCGGTACTGAAAAGTATTGTAGGCTCCCAACAACGACACATTGGGAAAGCGAGAGAAAATATATTTCGTCATGTCCTCACGGTCTGTCCATGAAAAATCAATGTCAAAATCAGGAGGATTCTGGCGGTAGAGATTAATGAATCGCTCAAAGTATAAATCCAACTCAATGGGATCCACATCGGTGATGCGCAACAAATACGCAACGATGCTATTGGCTCCGCTGCCCCGACCCACATAAAAATACCCATTGCTGCGTGCATAGCTCGTGATGTCCCAGTTGATGAGAAAATACGCCACAAAGGATTTCTCCTTGATCATGTCCAACTCCTTTCGAATCCGAACAATAATTGGACTCTTCTCATCTTCTCGACTCACCTCGGGATAACGATATTGCAAACCCTCCCAGCACAATTGCTCCAATAAATCCTCATCCTGCGCCGCATTGAGACCATAGATCAATTGATTCTTCATGGTCACCGACTCTTCCATCACCCAAGCCGTTGCCCACTCCTTAAACACATCTGTTGTTTTTTGTAACAACGGATATTCCGCATAACCCTCTTCTATTTCCGATTTGGATTTCCAAATTTCACGTTCTGTGGCGTGATCCAAAGTGCTGAGCTTACTCAACAGCACATTGTTCTCCACCGCACGCAGCAAGCGATGCGCATTGAATGCACGTTTGTTTCGAAAACTAAAAACGGGCAATGCCAAACAGCGCTCAAAGTCTTTCCATCGCGAAATTCTCCACCGGTTGATTTCATGCGGAGCCACGCTCACCCATTCATTTTCCCGCATGATGTCCATGGGCCAATCACGCACTTGATCCAGCGGATAAATTACTTTTACATGTTGCCATTCTGGCGCGCGTTCAGGAAAATCCTTCTTCTCATGCAGGTGAAAAGACAACCACTCATTTACCTCTCTGAACCCTTCCTCACTGACAGGAATCGCCACAAAAACAGTGGTGACGTTGTTTTTAAAATCAACGCCGGTTAATCCCAAAAAATTCTCTTTCTTGCACCAACGCTTGATATCCCAAGTTGCCGAAGTGTTGTTCACATCTGCAAAAAGGAAGGTCTCCCATCCCTCATCGCGTAGGGCCTCCGCCGCTTCCAGAGGAGCCGTTGTTCCGTAGCGCAAAGAGAAATAGGAATGGACGTGGACCATGATCAATCAAACAATGACATTTGATCATCCCTGCGCTTTCGGGCCCGGGTTTCTCCCATCCCAAACATCTCAATGTCTTGATACACCTCGTAATCAAATTCCTGCAATACCCTTTCACCGATGGGTTTCAGCAATTCCTTTCCATTGGCCATTGGATTTTTGATGGCCGATGAAATGGGATAGGCATTGAGCCAACCATCTGGACAAGGCTGCATCATGGAAGTGATGTCCGATAGCGGAGCATCTGCATTGAGCCAGGTCGAATGGTATTCAGGAGGTAGTATTAAAGGACAACGGTGGTGACCAATTTTTTGAAGCACCGCATTGGGCGCGGTGGTGAGAATGGCGAAAGACGAAATGTTCTCCGCGCCCTTTTGCCAAGTATCCCAAATACCTGCCAGGGCCATGGGACCATTGCCTGCCCTGGGATAAACACAAAACGGTTGTTGCAGACCAATGCCTTGTGGGCCTTCGATAAAACCATCTGCCACCACCAGGCAGCGTTGACTGCGGATGGCACGGCGAAACATGGGTTTATCAATGATTCCTTTGGCTCCTGTGTACTCGCGTCGATTCTCCTGGTTGTGATCACCCTCGGAACGGGCATTGATAAATAGCTTACCATCTTTGGACCATGAAGGGGTAAAACCAAAGCGAAACAGCTGGAGGGATTGCGGTTGATCATTGGTAATGACCAAACCGGGGCTGCCCGGAGCCAAATTGGTGGTCGGCGAAAAGTCAAAACCCTTGGGCATGCTTACGCCAAACTTCTTTTCAATCTCTTTGACCTTGGTCACTACAATATAACGTCCACACATAATGCAAAGTAAAGGTAGGAGATTGTAATGGATTTGAGAAGGGGGAGGTTGTGTTGAAAATCACTCCAACTGCATTTCCTTCAATTCTTGACCAATCAGATGAATACCATCAATGATTTTATTGATCTGCTGGGGTGATGGCATCTTGGTTCCTTGAATATACTGCGACAATAAACTGGCATTCATGCCAATCCGTTCCGCAAGTATTTTGGCATTGATTATTTTATAATGAATAAAAAAGGACTTCCAATCCCAAACCAATCGGTGCTTGATTTTGGCCATTCGCTTTTCATCTTGATTGAAATACAAAGACTCCGCTTCATAACATTGATTCAACATTTGAGCGATGGTAGTTGAAGTGGTGTAAAGCGGATGAGTGGCCTCATAGGCTGAGAAACCAGTCTTGGTGCGTTCGATATGCCAAACAAACTCTTTCGGTAGTTTCATTTTCTTTTGTTTATTATTCCTGCCTGCTTCAAAATTTTCTTTTCCAATCCTATACCCAATTCATCACTACCATGATTTGGAAATATGATTATGCCCTTATCCAAATGTTGGTCGTTTCTCAATTTGACATGAGAGCCTCTCTGCCCGATGACTATCCAACCATTGCGTTGAAGCAATCTCAAAACTTCGCTGCACTTCATCACTTCAACTTTTCAAAAGTAAATAATAATTTACCAAATTCAAAATAGAATTCATGCCATTTTCCACCAACTGTTCTCATAGAAACGTTTCTATATTTTGTATCCATACGGAATACAAAATTGAGTCAAATCGCGGGCCTTGCTCACGCATAAATGATGCGGATTTATGCCTGAAGAACGAGCC
>JBDKGG010000049.1:0-20456 GCA_039798325.1 Bacteroidota bacterium | reverse complement strand
GACTAAACTTACCATTCAAGGCCGCATGACATTTGGCGCCAATGATGAGGTGCTGAGAGGCTCGTGGTCCTGCGCCCCAGGCAATGTTCTTGTTCACCCACTCCGGCGAAATTTCACCTTCGGGTCGGGTCTTGTTGACCAATTTCACGGCATATTCAATGACATTATCCGCGACAGGCATTTTGCGAATGATGTTTTGGTAATTGAGAATTTCTTCCTGCGTGATAACAGGGTTGATTTCAATTTTGCGGTCATCCGTTGTGGCCTTAACAATGTCTATTTCCTCTTGAAGAGTAGGGTAGTTGACCCAAATGTTGAACATGAAACGGTCCAATTGCGCCTCGGGAAGGGGATAAGTTCCTTCTTGTTCAATGGGGTTCTGTGTCGCCAAAACAAAGAAAGGCGCAGGCAGTGGCATGGTTTTACCCGCTGCGGTTACTTTGCGTTCTTGCATGGCTTCCAATAAGGCGGATTGTGTCTTGGGCGGAGTACGATTGATCTCGTCGGCCAAAATGATATTGGAAAATATGGGTCCAGGAATAAATTTGAATTGTCTGTTCTCATCCAATATTTCAGCACCTACAATATCGCTGGGCATCAAGTCTGGGGTAAACTGAATGCGTTTGAAATTCAATCCCAAAGCTTGCGCGATGCTGTTGACCAATAAGGTCTTGGCCAATCCAGGAACTCCCACCAACAAGCAATGCCCATTGCTGAAGATGGAAATGAGGACATACTTCACAACTTCATCTTGTCCGACAATGGCTTTACCCACTTCCTGTTGCAACGCTTTGTACTGAGCGCGCAACTTATTCAAGTTCTCTACTTCTGACATGTTATATTATTTTTTATTCAACCAGAAAAATTCAAAAGCACAATCACGGTAACTTTCATCTGATTGAATATAGGTTCTACTTAGTTTTGTTTTGACCCAATTGTCTGTGGCTTTTCTCTTGGTTTCTGCGGTAGCGGCATTTTGAAAAATTTCATAGTCCAAATCCAGGTTAGCCTTATGGGCATTCACCCTTTCATCCAATCGATAGATCACATAACGCTTTACGCCATCGACTGTTGTAGACAATATTGGTTCTGAAATTTCACCGGGTTTCATTCTGCTCAATATCAAATTGATTTCGGGCTCCAAGTTGCCAATTTCATGTTTCAATCCGCCAGTAACGGGGCTCATGACTTGTCCTTCCTGATTCTTACTTTCCTCATCTGAACTATAGCGCAAAGCAGCCTCCTTGAAAGAAATCTCGCGCTGATTAATTTGTTGGTAGGCGCTATCGGCCAATTGATGTGCTGTTTCTAAATCTTTGTCTTTGATTTTCGGCGTCATCAAGATGTGGCAAGACTCATAAAAGTCGCCTCTTTTTTCTACCACTTTGACAAAGTGATACCCAAAGTCACTTTTGAAAACGGGTGTAAATTTTCCTTCATCGGTATTGTATACTGCGGCTTCGTATTCAGGTACAAAGGTTCCTCGCTTTTGCAATGGATAGCATCCTCCTTTGTATTTGCTCCCGGGATCTTCACTCCATTTTGCAGCTTGTAAAGTCATGGAAGTCCTTCCAGCAATGATGTCATTTCGAATGGAATCCAAGTGATGAATGACTTGTGTGATTTCTTTCTCTCTGATTTTTGGCGCAAAGACAATTTGCGAATAACTGATTTGCTCAGGAATCAATGGAATGGAATCCGTAGGTTGGTTTTGGTAGTATTTTAATACATCAGCAGGCGTGGTAACCGAACTTTTGGTCACCTCTTGCTGCTCTTTCTCAATCAACAGTTGATCTTTAACGGTGTCAAAAAACTCTTCTTTCAATACGGGAATACTTTTGCCGTAGTATGTTTCAAAAGCCTCTTCAGATCCCAACATTTGTACGAAATAATTGATGCGCTTATCTACTTGAAGTTGCACTTCGCTGTCTTCTACTTCAACACTATCTACTTTGGCGTGATGCAAGAGCAATTTTTGATACAGCAGATTTTCGTAGGCTTGGCAGCGGGCTTCTTGCGGAACAACTTTCCCTTTGTAGCTGTCCATTAAAGCATTTTCCAAATCAGAAAGCAAAAGGATCTCATCACCTACCACCCCAATAATCTCATCTACTACCTGCAATGGGGGCTGAGTCCAAGCTGCTCCAATGAATCCTAGAATAAACAACAGCACCCATACTTTCTTCATCTCATTCATTGTTTTTTAATTTTTCCTTCGGCTTCATATTTTTTCAAAAGCTCTGTTTGATACTGTTCCCAGATCTGCCACTTTTTATTCTCCAAGATAACTTCTTCTGAAAGTCCAGTTTGTGTTGAATCGGGCTTCATATTTTGTGATTGACCAATTCGATCTGAAATGATTTTCTCCCTCAATGATTGGACAAGCAATTGGTTTTTGAATCGGTCCAATTGTATTTCCAAATCAGCTGGTGCAGATAATTTTCCGGCTTCCATTTTGAGCACTTGCTCTCTTGTCCATTGTTGGATGTAGGCCGAACAAAATGCAGCACTGTCCTGTGCAGACATGCCTTTGGGCAAATGGGCATGGATTTCAGCTGCGGTTAATTGCTCACTATCCACTTCAACCAAAATCAAGGAAGAATCGTTTTGCGTTTGACAACCCCAAAGCATCCCAACTACTATGAAGAGAGTCAACCTCATTAGTGAATGCTGTAAAGAATTTCTTTGTTGATGATGATCTTACCTTCTTTTTCTTTTTTCAAAGATTCAATCCAGGATTCTTCTAAATAATTCTGGTAATCGCTCGTAATTACCCCTCTGGCTTCGGTTAATTTTTTAGGACCAGCTGGTATGAAATCAATCACTTTCACAACAGCCAACTTTCCGTTTACATCCAAATCTTTGTCATTGATTTTTCCATTGCCTTTCCAGTCCATCATTTTTAATAGTGGACGATCTTCCTCTGAATAAATTCCGGTGTCATACATGACATGGGGCAAGTTGTCAACGTTGATTTCTGATTCGATGGACTCAATAGGATATTCTCCTGATTGCAACATTTCTCGAACCGTTTTGCTGTAATTGGCATTTTCACAAGTGAATACCGCAATTTGCGCTCTATCTGGCCACAAGTAGTTGTTCTTTCTAGTCTCATGGAATGCACGCAAGCCAGCGGTATCTTTTACAGCCTTTGACCAAACTTTTTGATCGGTTAACTCAAACAATAAGATGCCATCACGGTATTCATTCATGAGCATTCTGAATGCGGGATATTTGGACTCCAATTGGCTATCTTCAAATTTCAAAACTTGCTCGTTGCTGAAGTTCTTGAACTCATTGGAAACATAGTCAAAAGGAGAAACCTTGCTTCTATTGGATTTCTTTCTATTGAGGTATTGAACAAACTCACTGCCTTTGATGGATTGGTTGTTCAAAGTAATCAAATTTCCTTTGGTCAGCTTCTTCTTGGGTTTCCATTTTCCGTTGAACACATTGCTGTCTGCCGCGGCAATCAATTTGTCCAAAAGGATGTCATTTTGGGTGTAGTGGTATTCAGATTTTAATTTGTTCAAAAAAGCATTTTTGGTTTTCTCGGCACGAGAATCCTTTTGCACTTTACCGCGAATTTCTTTTTCCAATTGCTCATAGCTGGCCAAAGGTTTATAGTCCAATCTTTTCACGATGTGCCATCCGTAAGAAGTGCGGAAAGGTTTAGAAATGTCTCCGTTGTGTTTTAAGGCAAATGAAGAGTCCTCGAATTCCATCACCATCTTATTGATTCCAAACCAAGGCAGTTCTCCGCCTTTTTTTGCTGATGAACCATCTTCACTGTATTGTCCGGCGAGCTCTTCAAATGTTTTTTCACCTGCCTTGACCTTGGTATAAACCTCGTCGATCTTGGTCTTGGAGTAGTTGGCATCGTCATGCTTGTCGCGAATCATGATGTGTGCAACCCGAATTTCTCCGCGGGCTGGTCGACGATCAGTTACTTTTACAATGTGATAACCGTATTTGGTTCTAACGGGCATTGACACTTCACCCTTTTTGGTCTGATAGGCCGCTGATTCAAAAGGATAAACCATTTGGAAGGCGGTAAAGTATCCCAAATCACCGCCATTGTCCTTGGCTGATGGATCTTCACTGCTTCTTTTCGCAATCTCTTCAAAAGTTGATTTTCCAGCAATGACCTCATTGCGCAATTGCAGGATTTTTTGGTAAGCACGGGCAGTATCACTTGGCGCGGCGCTGGGGTCGCATTTGACCAATATGTGGTATCCATGTACTTCTTCTTTCAATCGGTTGTATCCTTCTTGTACCAAACCGTCTAGCATACTGGCATCAACCAAGTATGGACGAGCCAATTGCGTGCGGTATCCGGCCAACTCATTCTTGAACTTTGCAACAGTGTCCAATCCCAACTTCTTGGCTTCAGCCACTTTCAATCGGAAGTTGATGTACAATTTCATGTATTCATCCAAAGAAGCCTGCGTGATGGCAGAATCCCGATTGTTCTTTTTGAAAATGGTTTCAAATTCTTCTAAACTGACTGTTTCTCCGTCAATGGTCAAAACCGTTTGATTCTTTTTTGCATCATTCGTTCCCGGCTGTGCCCAAATGTTTGTTGTGAAAAAGGACAACAAAACAATAGAAATACCAACAATTCTCTTCATATCTTTTCTAATTTTAACAAGGTGGACAAATGTAACCCATTTTTGGCCCTAAACAGCGCCATTTTGGCCGATGAAGGTTAAAAAAAATTAAGGCATCAAAGGTTTGCCGAGGATGAACATGGCTGGTGTTTTATGCAAATCCAATTGTCCTTTTTTCCATTGTTCAAGACTTTGTGAAATGATCTTTTGATGAGGACCATGTAATCCAACACCGATGCACAAATAGGTGGTTTTGGCCAGGTGTTGCACGCAGTCTTCGAGAACCGCATTGTTGCGGTACGGCGTATCCATAAATATTTGTGATTCGCCTGTGTTTGCTTGGGATTCCAATTGCTTGAGCATTTTCAGACGTTCATTCTTTTCTCGAGGCAAATAACCGTTGAACCGAAAACGTTGTCCATTCATTCCTGATGCCATCAGCGTGAGAAGAATAGAAGATGGCCCAACGATAGGAAAAACAGGAATTTTCTTCTGGTGAGCAAAAGCCACCACTTGTCCTCCAGGATCTGCGATGCAAGGTAAACCAGCATCACTCATGAGCACCGCCAAAGGCTCTTTGCTCAGCCTGTCCAATATTTGATGCTTTTCTTGATCCGAAGTGTTTTCATTCCATTCCAAGATGGTCAATTCGTCAAAGGCCCTGGTAAATCCCATTTTTCTGAGGTTTCGGCGGGCCTCTCGAATGTTTTCTACAATCCAGAGGGAAATGGTTTGAACCTTCTCAGATTCAGGCATGCCGGCAAAAGAAAAACCCTCGTCTGCAATAGGCGAGGGCAAAAGGTATACCCCAATATTTTTATTCATCACAGTAAAGACGCTTACAAAGCGTTGAATTCTTCATCGATGGAATCAGGATAGGATTCAGATTCTTGCGGTGCGGATGGAGCATCTTGTTGACGTTCTTTGATGTAGGCAATGGTCTCTTCTAAACCTTGGATGAACTTCTCAAAATCTTCTTTATAAAGAAAAATCTTGTGCTTTTCATAGTTGACATTTCCGGTCTCAGCACTCCCAGTGCGCTTGCTTTCTGTGATGGTCATGAACAAATCATTTCCTCTTGTTGATTTGACATCAAAGAAGTAAGTTCTCTTTCCAGCTCTTACCGGTTTTGAATATACATCATCACGGTAGTTATTTCCCTCTTGCATACGTATAGGTTTTGAACGATGTCCAAATATAAATTTATTATTCGAAAAAACAAATCTTTGTGAGGTGAATTTTTTTGTTGTCACCAGCAATGGCCAGAAGGTCCTTCCATTTTAACAAACTGTTCACTGATCTGAACATTGAATCATTGATTTTATCGCATCTTCCGATGAGATCCAATGTTTCTCCTTTCCACCATTTTACCGTTTTGTCCAATGATCCACTCACCAATCCATGCGCTTCTTCATCCCAAATCAATCCGTAAATGGCATTTTGGTGAGCTTGTATTTGAAGAAGTGGGGTAGGGTTCATTGAAGGACAAACCACCATCTCTCCGATTTTTGATCCCAATATCCAAGCTTTTTTTATGGGATGAAAACATCCGCTGGTCCAACCCGAGGTATGTTTGAAAGTGAAGATTTCGTTCCACCATTGGGTATCAAAGACGCGAAAATATCCGGCGTTGTCGATGGATGCCAATTGCGTCTTGTCATGGTTCCAAATGAAGCCCCTAATTTTTGATTCCTCAGTCCAAATGGTTCGCACAATCCGCCACTCAACTTTGCTCCAAAGATGAATTTTCCCATCACCACCACCGGTAATGAGAAAATCATCATTGGCAGTTATTGCGTAAATGCCTTGGGCATGGCAAGCAAAACGGTGAAGAATTTTTTTCTCTGTGATGTCAAATACATTGAGGTTTCCAGCAATGCCTCCAGAAAATAGATAACTCCCATCTCGAAAAAGAACGAATGTACTTTCTGTTGTTTGGGCAAATGGCTCCGCTTCCCAATGGTTAGAGGTAGGGTGATAACGAATGATATGCCGATCGCCACCAGCGGAGTACAGATGATGCTCATCGGCCAGCAATGCGTACACGGGTGCTTGATGAAAATCAAAAGTGTCAATTACTTCTATTTTGATGGACATGGGGTAAAAATAGAATTAACTTTGCCAGCAATGTCAAAAATTTCAGTTTCAATCCCCAAGGGAACACGTGATTTTGGTCCAGACGTCATGGCCAAGAGAAAGTTTTTGTTTGATACCATTCAAAGTCAATTTGAGTGCTTTGGATTCTTGCCGTTGGAAACCCCAACGATGGAAAATTACAGTACGTTGACTGGTAAGTACGGGGAGGAAGGAGATCAATTGTTGTTCAAAGTCTTGAACAATGGAGAGTTTTCCAAAGGAGTGGACGAAAAGGATTGGAACGAGAAAAATCACAAGGCTTTGGTGGGACAGTTGTGCGATCGAGCATTGCGCTATGATTTAACCGTTCCCTTTGCGCGATATGTGGCCATGAATCATGGTCAAATTACCTTTCCCTTTAAGCGTTACCAGATACAACCCGTTTGGCGCGCGGATCGGCCACAAAAGGGACGTTACCGGGAGTTTTATCAGTGTGATGCAGATATCATCGGAACCACGAGTCTTTGGTGTGAGTGGGAGTTGGTGAAATTGTATGACGCGGTATTTCAATCTTTAAAAATTCCAGTTGTTATACACGTCAACAACCGAAAAGTGTTGCAAGCCTTGGCTTCGGCCTGCGGATTGGCGGAACATTTTATGGACATGACCATTGCATTGGACAAGTTGGATAAAATTGGTTGGAGCGGTGTGGAGAAAGAAATGACGGAGAAGGGCATTTCTATTGAACAAGTTCAGAGTCTTCAACGTTGGTTG
This sequence comes from Bacteroidota bacterium, assembly GCA_039798325.1. Lineage (GTDB taxonomy): Bacteria > Bacteroidota > Bacteroidia > Flavobacteriales_D > Sanyastnellaceae > CAMCTV01. The sequence continues at coordinate 12,996 of JBDKGG010000049.1, read as the reverse complement.
AGCCAAATGGAATCCGATACGGAAGGGGTGAAGTTGCTGATGAGTGAATTCGGATCCGATTTGTCTCAAGCGGAGGTAGCTTTTTTCAATCAGGCTGCTCAAATAGCTCCGCTTCAGCATGCCCAATGGAAATGGGATTTCACATTGGCCCGTGGGCTGAATTATTACACCGGTTTTATTTTTGAAGTCAAGGCCACCGGTGTCGACATGGGCAGCATTGGGGGAGGTGGTCGCTATGATGATTTGACAGGAATCTTCGGTGTCTCTGATTTATCCGGTGTTGGTATTTCTTTTGGCGCTGACCGCATCTATGATGTGATGGAGATGCTGCAATTGTTTCCAGAGCATGTTGCTCAAACAACCCAGGTATTTATTGCCTACTTTAGTGATGAGACCGTTAACCGAAGTGTCCAATTGCTCTACCATTTGAGAAGTCATGGAATGGCTGCAGAGATGTATCCGGAGGCCGCCAAGATGAAGAAGCAATTTAAGTATGCTGATGATCGCAATATCCCATTTGTATTGGTAATAGGCGATGAAGAGTTGGCGCAGAATCAAGTCAATGTAAAGAACATGTTGACGGGTGAACAAAAAGCCGTTGCCTTGGATGAAATACTGAATTTCTTAAATCAGGAATAGTTCGAAAACTTTTTTAAAGATGACTTGTTTTCAATATCAAAGTATATAACTAAAAACATCATATCATGACAAACACAGACCAAAAAACAACCCGTATTGCCGTATTCTTTGACGGCTCATTTTTTCTTCAAATCAATTCTTTTTACAAGCACAACCATTCCGTTGGAAAGAGTTTTTTCTTTTCCGGATTCATGGAATATATCCGTCACAAAGTCGCTCAGCAGGAACATTCGAAATATCATCTTTGTCCAATAGTAGAATCACATTGGTTCAAAGGTCGTTATTCTTCGAACGCTTTTGAATCACGTTATCCAGATCCTCAAAAGCGTTCAGAGATCATGAATAGCGAAAGAAAGACTGAAGATTCATTGGTTTATCAGGGGGTTAAATTGCATTACAGCCCAATCCATTTGGACAACGAGACCCAAGAGCCTTTGGACAAGCCAATCAATGTAGCCTTTACGGCGGAAGGAGTAGCTTTGGCTGCACAGGATCGTTTTGATGTGATGGTGATCATCGGCGGTGATGGAGAGTTCCAACACATGGTCAGTAAGATCAATGGATTTGGAAAGCGGGTGATGGTATTGGGATTCAATTTGTCATTTGAAACCGAAACCCAGTATGGACCTAGAAAGAAATTCATCCGTACCTCTCAAATATTGATGGAAAGGGCCAACTATAGTGTTTGGATGGACCGCATCATTGAAGAAGGATTGGAAACCAACGAGCGTTTGGTTTTGAGTTTGTTCAACAATATTTGATTTTTTAGAGGGGCATAGATTATCTTTGCTGCATTGGGACATTAGCTCAGCTGGTTAGAGCGCTACCTTGACATGGTAGAGGTCATCGGTTCGATTCCGGTATGGCCCACAACATTTTCTTTTGGAACTTGAAGGTGAAGTTTGGATATTGCACCGTGAAAAAGTTCATTTGTTTTCTCTTCATTTCTTTGGCGGTAGCTTCTTCTGATACCAACGCCCAGTATTACACGGAATTGTTTTCATTGAATCAACAGTCTTATTTGTCTCGTTCACCTTCATCGATACAGTTGAATAATCTGGCCTGCAATGCTGTCATTCCGATTGTTCGAAAAAATGGGGATGTTTTTTTGATTCGAAACTCCTTTGAACAAGTTGACATACGACAGTCCCTTGCTACCGAAAAATTGTGGTCATTTGCCCTTCCTTTGGGGTATCAGTGGACGTCAAAAAAAAGGTCCAATCTTCGTTGGTTATCGCTTGTGATTCCCAAATGGGCAGGGGGCAATCATCGGTCATTTTCCGACGCTTCAGGTTGGCAGTATGGAATCTACACCTTGGCTACTTGGACCCATTCACCGACGTTCAAATACAAGTTGGGTATTTATGTGAACCAAGAGTTTTTTGGAACTTTCGTTGTGCCATTGGTGGGATTGGACTGGAAGGTCAATGAACGGTTTCAAATTTTTGGGACATTGCCCAACTCCATGAAATTGCATTATCAGCTGAAGCCCAACCGATGGAATATCGCATTGGCTTATCGCTCCATGACCAGATCCTTCAGAAATGAGTTGTCCAATCATTGGATTCGTTACAATGAGATGGGTGTAAAAGCGCTGCTAGAATTTCAAATCAAGCAATCGGTCCTATTTGCGGAATGGGGTTATTTTTTAGGAAAATCTCCTCGCCTTTTTGATCAAGCAAATCCGGACGTTTCTCTGATGAATCCGATTTACTCAGGACAATCCAATTTTTGGATGTTCAATGTAGGTTACGCCTTCAGATTGAATCAATAAAAAAAGGTCGCCATTGGCGACCTTTTGAAAAATAAAAAAGTCAAATCAATTTCTTTTCTTGAAGAACATTCGGGTAACAAAAATACCTTGGCCATCTTCCTTACCCCCATCGCTTTCTACACCGCTAGCAACAAATGCCAAATCGTAACCTTGGGCATCCATTTCGTTTAACTTGGACATGATGATGGCATCGTTGGAAGCAATGTTTTGAAAGTTGATCCCCACTCCAGAGAAATAGTTCAACATTTTGGTCTCACGCATGCCGGCTACTTTAATATCGCCGCGTTCTACATCCCCTTGCTTGGTGTCTTTTCCATCTGTTCTTAATGTGGTAAAAGCATTGTAATCTACTTCAGTGGTTGCTTCAATCATTCTTGAACGCCCCATACCCATTGGAATAATGGATTCGATAACGGTTACCACTTTGTACTGGGCAAAAGCAAATTGAACCGACAAGGTCAAAATTGCGAAAAGGATCGTTTTTCTCATATTGGTTGTTTTAGATAGTTTCTTCGTTCATTATTGGTAACGGCGTTTCCAATGTCCTTGGGATTTGGCTTCTTGAGCCGCATGGGCAAGTGTTTTTTGTTCTTGATGATGCACATGCAAAGCCAGCGCTGCGGCCAAATCATTTAGATTTTCATCGTTTTGTTGCAAGACCTCCGGGGTAAAATACTTCTTGACGAAATGGGTGTCAAAATCACCACTGACAAAGGCTTCATGGTTGATGGCCCAAGCGCAAAAGGGTAGTGTTGTTTTCACTCCAGTGATGTAGTAATCATCAATGGCTTGTGTCATTTTAGCAATGGCCTCGTTGCGGTCTTTGCCATGAACAATTAACTTGGCAATCATTGGATCATAGTAAATGGGAATTTCCATTCCTTCCTCAAATCCATCATCAACGCGAACCCCTTCTCCAGAAGGACGCTCATAGCTGATTAATTGACCAATGTCGGGCAAGAAGTTGTTGATGGGATCTTCCGCATAAACGCGTACTTCCAAACTGTGCCCGTTGATTTTTAAATCTTGTTGTTTAAAAGATAGGACCTCTCCGCGGGCAATTTTAATTTGTTCTTGCACCAAGTCAACACCCGTAATCATTTCAGTAACGGGATGCTCGACTTGCAATCGCGTATTCATTTCAAGGAAATAGAAATTTCTATTTTCATCCACCAAAAACTCTACTGTACCCGCACCGACATAATCGCAAGAACGGGCAACGTTCACGGCAGATTCGCCCATGGCTTTGCGCATCTCTGGCGTTAATATGCTGCTGGGCGCTTCTTCTACTACTTTCTGATGACGGCGCTGAATGGAGCATTCGCGCTCAAACAAATAAACGATGTTCCCATGTTGGTCAGCCAAGACTTGTATCTCAATGTGTCTTGGACCGGCGACATATCTTTCAATAAATACAGAACCATCACCAAAAGCGCTCACGGCTTCAGAAATGGCCCGCTCCATTTGCTCAGCCACGTCCTCAATTCGCTCAACAATTCGCATCCCTTTTCCACCGCCACCTGCAGAAGCTTTGATCAGAATGGGGAGTCCCACTTCCAACGCAATTTTTTTGGCTTCATCAACATCGGCAATGGCATCTTCAGTTCCAGGAACCATGGGGATGTTGAATTTTCTCGCGGCTGCTTTGGCTGCCAATTTTGAGCCCATCATTTCGATGCTATGCGGTCTTGGGCCGATGAAGGTTATTCCTGCATCTTGAACATGCTGCGCAAATTGTGCATTTTCAGACAAGAAACCGTATCCAGGATGAATGCCATCCACGCCAATTTTTTTGGCCAAGGCAATGATGTCATCTCCTTTCAAATAACTCTGATTGGATGGGGCAGGACCAATACAATACGCTTCATCCGCGAAGGAAACGAAGGGTGCATTTTTATCTGCCTCACTGTATACCGCAACGGTTTGTATACCCATTGCTTTGGCTGAACGCATCACGCGCAAAGCAATCTCACCTCTGTTCGCAACCAATATTTTTTGCATGTGGCGAAGATAAGCTTGGTTGGGGATTGGTCAATTATTCTCGAACAACTTTCACCAATCGTTTTTCATTTAATCCGCGCAATACCAAGAGGTAAGTTCCCTTTGTTTCGGGCAGTTCAATTTGTTGAACATTTCCTTTGATCCATTTGGTCGAGATTAACCGGCCGTCATTGCTGTAAATGTCAATGGATTGAACCAACAATCCCGGATTGTTCAGTGTAACCCAACCATTGTAGCTGGGATTTGGGAAAATACTTGGTCGTGCTTTTATTTCACCCACTCCCACGTGAGAGAAGTTGGTTTCTTGCAATGCAACTTCAAATGGGGCAGGGCCTTGCGCCAAATACATGTTTCTCCAAGTATTGATCTCAGGGGTGTCATACGCAAACATTTCATCCATGTATTTTGGAGGGGCGGTTTGGTACAACAATCGAGCGGTAACGTGGTAATCACCTGAGTTGAAATTTTGGATGGGAATGTGAAAATGGACAATGTCAGATCCTGAACCTTCAACACCGTTGACTTTATTGAAGTCGGCGTCCCAATTGGCACCAACAATTTTTGTTGTATCATACAACCCACCAACTTGAGTAGAAAAGCCCAGTGGAGTTAGGCGGTTGTCCTTCAAATAATCATCTGCACGTTCCAAAACGGTTGTAACGTTACCATTCACATCAGCCATGACCATTTCGTAAATCTGAACTTGCTCAGGCGCGTTGATCACATCGTAATGGGGCTCGTAAGTGGCGTTTTCTCCTACCACGCGGTAAGTATCGTCTACCCCTCCAGAACGGAAAACTTCTTGTCCATTGTTGTCCGTAATAACAAATTCAATGAAGGCCCTTCTGGCAGGATAACCACTGGGGAATTTATGCCCAGCGAGGTTTTTAATGCGCAAATCGAAACGAGCGGTATCATTGTCGATCGTACCGGATGTTAAGGTCAATTCCGCAGTCTTAAAGCGCAATTGGTCTTGCGTGCGCGAAATGACAGTATTGAAATGTCCCGCATTGGCTGTGATGTCCAATGCTTCAATATTATTTTTCATTAGCTCCAACATAAAGGTGTTTCCACCTACCAACCAATGTTGGGGGTAGGGTTGTCTGCCTGGTAAAAAAGAATATCCTGAAGCGATGACAATGGGCTCATTGAGCTTGGGCATGTGACAATCTTGACACTCTTGGTGCACTGCTGGATCGGTGCTTGTTTTATAGGAAGAATTTAACCATTCGTGGTAAGTGGCTTGCTCAATGAAATCATTGCCTGTATAGTTACCCGATAAATCTGCTGTGTGGGTGGCCAAGGTGTGGCAACCTGCGCAGGTTTCAGACTTGGAGAATTTGTGATTGCCCACAGGAGTATAGCCAACAAAACTCTGCATCGCTTGATAAAAGATCGGGAAATCTTGCTCCTCACTGACAAATGGCCCCCAAATGGTATCGGTATGAAAGTGAAGAATACCAGAGAAATCCTTACCTACTTGATCCATTCTTTGCTGATGACATGCGCTACAGTTGACACCGTCTCTCGCCATCGAATCTGTAGGCAATTGATTGATGTCATAATCTTGTATGCCACTGAGAATATTGGTGTAACGACCAATGGGCGCATGACAGCTGGTGCATTTGTTGACCAATTCTTGTGCATGTCCCGGATTAACCGTCATTTCATGAGAAAGTTTGGCCCGCCAAAAAGGATCCTTTGCCGAGTTGGCCATCATGGTAGCTCGCCAGTTTTCAGCGGGATTAACCAATTCTCCTTCTGAGGTAATGTTGGCAAATCCCACGGGGTCTACTCCGTGACATCCGGCACAGCGGCCACTACCCACAAAAAATCCGTTGTCATAAATGGGTAAATTTCCATTCAACATTTTCACCATTTCCGCTTGAGAGTGAAATTTCCCTTTATGCGGAACAAATGACCATCCCAATGAGAATAGTCCTGCCGAAAGAATAAGGGCCACAAGAATGAATTTCTTGGGATGACGGTATACTAATTTTTTCATGATTTCAAAACCAATATTAAAACAAACCAATATTAAAACAAAAAGCGTTGAACAATTACCAAATTTCGATTCGGTCAATAACTGCTTGACCCATTTTTTCATTGATTTGTTGCACGATACTTTGACGATTCATGCTTAACTCTTGTTTGATGACTCCGCTGTCAATACTAACACTCAGCGTTTTTCCGAAAATTTCCGCTTTGGTGGTGTGTTTACTGATAAAATCACCCACTACTTCGCGATAGGTTGTGATGGCATCCACCCGCATCATTTTCTTCTCCAACCCGCGCTGTTTGATCCATTCTTTGATGATGGCGCCAATGGGTTGATTGTTGAAGTCTCTGCTCATGAGAATAGAATTTTAGAATGTTCCGCATTCATTGCGGCTAATATACTCGGTATTCTATCGTCATCGGTGTCGGTAATGACCACTTGCCCTTGAATGTTTTCATTTAACCAAGTAAACAGGTTGCCCAATCGTTGCGCATCCAATTTATCGTGAATATCGTCCAACAACAGCAAAGGATTTTTTGAGGAGTATGTTTGAATAAATAGCAATTGCGCCAACTTGAGGGCAAGCACAAACGTTTTTTGTTGTCCTTGTGAACCCATTTTTCGGATGGGGTATTCGCCCAGTTGAAAGTTCAAATCGTCTTTGTGTGGACCAATGCTGGTGCGCTCAGCATGCCAATCTTGTTGATAAGCGGACGAAAGTTGTTGGAGATATTGTTCAGGGTGATAATTGTTTTGTAATGCAAGCGAGCACTGGTCATGATCAGAGGAGAAGTACTGGATCAAAAGGGGCAGTTGCTCAGCCATAAAGGCCACCAACTGGGCGCGTTCTTTTTCAATCACTTTAACCCATTCCAATAGAAGCTCGTCGTACCAAATGATATCCTCAATTTGGTTGGTTTTTCGTTCATGCTGACTTTTTAATAGGGCATTGCGCTGTTGCAGAAGATGGTTGTATTTGACCAAGGCTTGCAAATAAGCAGGAGAGGTTTGACTGATGGCACTGTCCATCCATTTTCTCCTTTCCTCAGCTGTTTCTGTGATCAGCATTTGATCTTGCGGCGCAATGACCACAACAGGCTGCCATCCGATGTGATCGGAAAGTTTATTGAGCGATTTTTCATTGACAGAAAAAGTCTTTTTCCCATTTTTTCTCAAGTTGCACAAAACCTCAAAGGGTTGCTCATTGAATTGTCCCCAACCTTTGATGCTGGTTTCTTCTTGTCCATGTTGGATTGACAATAAATCAGTGCGGTGAAAGTAGCTCTTGGTCAAGCACAAATAGTGCAGGGCATCCAGGGCATTGGTCTTTCCCGCTCCATTTTTTCCGAGCCAACAATTGAATCTCGGATGCAGTGCAATCTCCAACTCTGCGTGTTTTTTGAATTGATAAAGTCTTATCCCTTCAAAGAGATTTTGATTGAGCGCTGACATATTTTGCAAAGATTTGATAAAATGTCTTATTTTCGGCGCTCGAAAGTTTTGAAACATGTCAGAAAATTTACAAACAAGCAAAGAGACCAAAATCCAATTAGCTGGATGGTCAGGGTTTTACAACAAGAACAAAAAGAACGTTCAAATTGCAGGTGGCGCATTGATTGTGATCATTGGTGGTTGGTTGGCCTTTCAATTTTTATATATGGGACCCCGCAACAAAGAGGCCAATGAGGCGCTTTGGAGAATTGAGCAATGGGCAGAAATGGACAGCATGAATTGGGTATTGCAAGGAAATGGTGAATTCATTGGTGCAGAAGAATTGATGAACAAATACTCTGGAACAGTAGCCGCTGAAAAAGCCAAATTCTATGCGGCATGTGCAAAGCGTGATGCTGGCGATTTTCAAGGTGCCTTGGATCTTTTCAAAGGGGTTGACTTTGATGACAACACTGTTGGTGTTCAAGCAATCGGCAATGCCGGTGACATGTATGTCGAGTTGGGTCAGTTGGATGATGCGGCAGATTGGTTGCAAAAGGCCTCCAAGAAGGCAATGTCATCTGATTCTAAGGATGCATTGGCTCCTGTTTATTTGATGAAAGCTGCACGTGTTCAGTGTGAGCGTCAAGATTTTGAATCAGCAAAAACACTTCTTCAAGACCTAGTAGACAATTTTAAGCGCAGCCAAGAAATTGGAGAAGCGCAAAAAATGTTGGGATGGATTGAAGCCCAAGGTAAATAATGGCAACAAAAAATTTATCGAATATCGATTGGAGTCAAATGCCCGAAGCCGGGCATTTCTCTTTTGGTATCGTGGTGTCTGAATGGAATCACGAAATTACCAACGGATTGCTGAAAGGTGCATTGGATGTCCTGAAAAAAGCCGGCGTGAAAAAGTCCAAGATTAAAATTGCCTACGTTCCCGGAAGCTTTGAATTGGCGCACGGTGCGCAGTTGATGATTGAATCCCAACCCTTGGATGGTGTTATTTGTCTGGGTTGTGTGATTAGAGGAGAGACGGCTCACTTTGATTTCGTGTCACAAGCAACAGCCACAGGAATCATGAATGTGGGTCTGCAATATGCGATGCCCGTGATCTTTGGCGTATTGACAGATGACAACGTCCAGCAATCCAAAGACAGAAGTGGTGGTAGCAAAGGGAACAAAGGTGCAGAAGCTGCAGCAACGGCGATTAAAATGGCTGCCCTCAGAGAAAAATACAATGCCTTGTAATTACTGCTGAACAGGTCTTTCTGTTAGCAACAATTCTTTTCCTTTGCGCGTGATGGTATATCCCAAATTGGGTTTGTTGATGATAAAACCTTCTAGGTAAAGTTTAGAAATTCTTTCTCCCAATTGAGCGGATTGATTTTGATGGGCCAATTCTCTTTCAACCTTCACCCAAAAATTGGCTTCCAGCTGTGATAGTTTAATCAACTGATTTTTGTTGTTCTTCTTAAAGTTTTGGATGATGTCCAAAATAACAAAATCGTAATGGTCTATCATACTCAATTCAATGCGGTTTTGACTAGCCACGAAACTAATCACGGAGTGTGTTGACCTGAAGATTTTCTTAAAAAATTCCCCACAAGTTTTCAACGATTTATTACCTTCGAAAAAAAATATCATGAAGTACATTCTATTGTTTGGTTGTTTTTTAAGTCAAATCAATTTTTTTGCACAAGTGTCCATCACTTCAGCAGATATGCCGGCTGCCGGAGATGTTCTTATCCAAGAGAATGCGACTTGGAATGGGAACTGGAATTTGGATCAAACCGGAAATGGACAGAGTTGGAATGTGAACGCTTCCATCCTTACTCCATTGGGAACCTATGCGACAGTCAATTGTGAACCATTGACCAATGCGCCTTTTGCATATCAATTCTTTTTTAACTCTCCTTTTGATGCTGATCACAACAGTGATTACACAACCATTACCACACCTCCTGCTTTGCCCACCGATCAATTGCCGTTGCCCATCCCCATCACCATTGAAAATACCTACGCCTTTTATCAAGTGACCAATGCGCGTTATGCTTTGACAGGTTTTGGCGCAAGCATCAGTGGTTTTCCAACAGGTGCACAAGGCAATCCCATCGACATCATTTATCCCTTGCCTTTGACTTATCCGTTGGATCAAACCAACAATTCATATTTCCAATATGACATTCCAACATTGGGAACGTATACTACTGCTCAAGTAAGAAGAACCGAAGTTTTGGGCGACGGCAATATGAATTTTTTCGGTACTGATTATCCCGTTCTGAAAGTGAAGTCAACAGTGACAGGAACGGACTCTTTGTATATCTCTCAATTTTCTTTCGGATTTTCTTTTCCCAGGCCAGAGGCTGTGGAGTACAAGTGGTTGACCCCTGGAATCAAAGTTCCGCTATTGCAGATCAATTCTTCGTTGGGCGCGACAACAGGGGCGTTGATTTATTCAACTGGACCCAATTCGATTGATCAAAACGAGCAGGCTGATTGGACGGTTTTCCCCAATCCTGGATCATCATTGAATATCAAGTCGGAATCATCTTCAAAAATCAAGATCATCGATCAGAAAGGTGCTGTTGTGTTTTATGACAATGTACATGCGTTGGGACAATGGGATGCTTCTTCATTGGCTCAAGGTACTTATATCATTGAGATCAATGGCGTTACCAAAAAATGGATTAAGAATTAATGACAAACAATATGAAGCAGGCGTATGTATTTCCTGGTCAAGGTGCCCAATTTCCCGGCATGGCCAAGGATCTCTATGAAGGGAATGAAATGGCCAAATCCATGTTGGATCGTGCCAATGAAATTTTGGGTTTCAACATTACCGAAATCATGTTCCATGGTTCGGAAGAAGAATTAAAGCAGACCAAGGTCACTCAGCCAGCGATCTTTTTACATTCTGTAGTTATGGCGGCTTGTTTGGGTGAGTCCTTTCAACCCAGCATGGTTGCAGGTCACAGTTTGGGTGAGTTCTCGGCTTTGGTTGCCGCCAAGGCGCTTAGCTTTGAAGATGGTTTGCGTTTGGTTTCAGCGCGCGCCATGGCCATGCAAAGAGCCTGCGAGATTAACCCTTCTACCATGGCGGCTATTCTTGGTTTAGAAGATGCCAAAGTAGAAGAGATTTGTGCGGGTATTGAAGGAGTGGTTGTTGCTGCCAATTACAACTGCCCTGGTCAATTGGTTATTTCAGGAAGCAATGAGGCCATTGATTTGGCTTGTGCAAAAATGACAGAAGCTGGTGCAAAGCGCGCTTTGAAGTTGCAAGTGGGTGGAGCTTTTCACAGTCCTCTGATGATGCCAGCCCAAGAAGAGTTGATGTCAGCCATTGCACAAACCCCCATTCAAACGCCCATTTGTCCGGTTTATCAAAATGTGAATGCGCAGCCGCAAACGGACCCTGCAACCATCAAGAATTTATTGATCGAGCAATTAACCGCACCAGTTCGTTGGACCCAAATCATGGAAAACATGATTGCCGATGGCTGCACCGAGGTAATCGAGGTAGGGCCGGGAAAAGTGTTGCAAGGTCTATTTAAGAAAGTCAATCGAGATCTTCCTGTTCGTTCAGCGGAGTGGGGTGAATGATTAAAAGAAGTATCGTAGTCATTATTCTGATTGCGGTGATCTCTCTCGGGTTGATCACTGCAGGTCAGGTCTATTGGGTGCGTCAGGCCTACCAATTGCAAGAAAGGGTTTTTGAGTCAAAGGTGACTACAGCCTTGACGGATGTCGCCACCAAGATTCATTTGATTGAGAATGACAAATCTCTTTTAACTCCCGCCAAGCGCATCAATGATTCCCGTTTTTTGGTGGTCATCAATCACACGCCAGATTCTTTTTTATTGCGTACGCTTTTGGAGAAGGAACTGATCTTGGAAGGTTTGGTGGAACCGGTGGAATACGGCCTGTACGATTGTTTTACGGGACAATTTGAGGCGAATGGCTGGTTGTTCGCTGATAGTTTATTGAAACAAGAATACGTGCCCAGCGGTTTGATTGCCTCACCTGAAGAAGGGCATTATTTGAGTCTTTATTTTCCCCAGAAAAATGTTTATCTGCTCAAGCGTATCGATTTCTGGATGTACAGCACAGGCATCATCTTTCTCATTTTTGTCTTTTTTGCCTACACCATTGGTGTTTTGTTTCGGGAGAAACGATTGGGTTCCATTCGCAATGATTTCGTCAACAACATGACCCATGAGCTCAAAACCCCATTGGCCACCATTCAATTGAGCGCAGAGGTACTCAAGCAGGATAAAACGAGATTGGATGTCGAACGCATGAACACCTATATCGGCATCATTGAAACAGAAACCCAGCGTCTCAAGGATCAATTGGAAAAGGTGTTGCAGTTGTCTTCTTTGACCCCTCGCAAAAGAAATATCCAATGGGAGAATTTTGATGTGCATGACATTATCCGAGATGCGTATCAGGCCAATTTGGGTCGTGTGGAAGATGCAGGAGGACATTTGCAATTGTCTTTGGATGCGTTGAATGGCCGAATCAAGGCGGATCGTGTCCATATTTCCAACATCATCTACAATTTGATGGACAATGCCATCAAGTACACGGATAAAGTTCCGCAAATCGAAGTGAGTACCTACAACACCAAGAACAGTATCCGCATAGACTTTAAAGACAACGGAATTGGAATCAACAGACGACAACAGCGATTGATTTTTGATCGTTTCTATCGCGTTCCCACCGGCAATATCCACAATGTGAAAGGATTTGGATTGGGCTTGTTTTATGTCAAGACCATGCTGAAAGCGCAAAAAGGAAAAATTTTCGTAAAAAGTGAGTGGGGAAAAGGTTCCGTATTTACACTGGAACTCCCCTTGAGTAAAATTTGATTATCTTTCGTTCATGGAAAATCAACTGCCACATATCTTGTTGGTCGAGGATGATCGAAACTTGGGTTTTGTCATCCAGGACACCTTGAAAGAAGAAGGCTACGTTGTGCATTTGGCCACGGACGGCAAAGAGGGATTGGTGCAATTCAATAAACAGGCTTATGATTTGTGCTTGTTGGATGTGATGATGCCCAAGAAGGATGGTTTTTCTTTGGCTGAAGATATTCGCAAAATCAACGAAACCATTCCCATTGTTTTTCTTACCGCAAAAGGATTGG
>JBDKGG010000048.1:0-27070 GCA_039798325.1 Bacteroidota bacterium | reverse complement strand
AAGATGGGTAAATATTCCATTTTGGGTAACCATGATTACGCGGAGTATGTTTACCGAGGTGATTCGCCTGAGATGTTGGCCAAGAAAAAACAGAATATGCTGGACTTGGAATCGGTGCACCGGCAAATGGGTTTTAGATTGTTGCGCAATGAGCATGTTCTTTTGGGTGCTGAAGGAACGCAATTGGCCATCGTGGGAGTAGAGAACTGGGGAAGGAATTTCTTTCAATTTGGTGATTTGAAAAAGGCGATGACTGGTTTGCCTGAAGGAGTGAATAAAATTTTGCTTTCACATGATCCTACGCATTTTGAAGAGAAAGTGATGAACAAGGAGGATATTTTCTTGACCCTATCAGGCCACACCCATGGCGCTCAGTTTGGGGTAGAAATACCAGATTGGGGAGTCAAGTGGAGTCCATCTGCTTGGTTTGGTTACAAGCGATGGGGTGGATTGTACCAAGAGGGCAACCAATACCTATACGTCAATAGGGGATTGGGTTGCTTAGGATTTCCAGGCAGAGTAGGAATCATGCCGGAAATCACGTGCATTGATCTTGTTTAATGGGAGTCTCATATCTATTCATTTGATATTCAGTCGTTAAGTAGTTAAAAGTTGAAAACTTTCAGGCAATTAAATGGAGCAAAAAGAATTTTGTTTGAAGACAATGGCTTATCTTTGTAGCCCTATTTAAAAATTAATAAAATGGCATTAGAAATTACAGACAGCAATTTTGCAGAGATCACAAATACAGACAAACCGGTATTGATCGACTTTTGGGCTGAGTGGTGTGGACCATGTCGCATGGTAACGCCTGTTGTAGAAGAAATCGCTAAAGAATATGAAGGTCGTGCCATCGTTGGTAAGGTTAACGTGGATTTGAATCCTGAGACTTCAATGAAGTTTGGAATCAGAAACATTCCTACCATTGTTTTCTTGAAAAATGGTGAAGTGGTAGACAAGAGTGTGGGTGCCGTTCCCAAGAATGTACTGACTGAGAAATTGGATCACGTGTTGTAAACGATGTGATTGTTGAAATAAAAAAGCTCCAATTCGGAGCTTTTTTATTTTGTGTTAAAAATCAATTTATTCCTCCTGAAAATTCAAGTCTTTTCCAAAAGATTCTTGAAGATATCGAGCGCTGATGATGGCCAATCCAATGGTGATGGAACCCAAGATCATTGCAGATGTGATGCTGCCCCAGTATCCTTCCATTGCTTTAAATGAGAGAACCAGCGGAACGACAGAGCCGCGAACAAAATTCGGAGTAGTACTCGCAACTGTGGCTCTTACATTGGTGCCAAATAATTCGGCTGACATGGAAACAAACAGCGCCCAGTAACCTGTTGCCGAGCCCAAGGCGAAGCAAAGGAAATAGAAAAAATTTAATCCAATCGGATGAACAAGCAAATAAGTGCATGTGACCAAAACGGTGAGCCACAGATAAATGGAAATCGTCTTTTTTCTGCTTCTGAAATATTGACTTAAGAGACTACTCATCAAATCACCAAAGGACAATCCCAAATAGGTAAATACGATGGCCGTGCTGACATCAATTTGCAGGTTGGATAATAGCGCAAAAGTTTTGCTGAACTTGATCAATATTCCGACACAGAACCAAACTGGGAGGCCCATAGCAATACAGGCCAAGTATCGGAGTGCACGCTCTTTGGTTTTGAAAAGCAGTAAGAAATTACCTCGCTGGATATTGGATTGGGATGTCTCTTCAAACAAACCGCTTTCAAAGGTGCCCACGCGGAGTGTCAATAGGATAATTCCCAATAAACCTCCAATGATGTAGGAGGTTTGCCAAGAAGCTAGTCCAAAGAATGGGATGGTTAGTTTGGATACCAATACGGCTCCAATCGCCCCCAAGGCTCCCATGGTGACAATGACCATGGTACCATATCCCCGTTTTTCTTTGTCCATGAGCTCGCTGACCAATGTGATGGCAGCACCCAATTCGCCTGCCAATCCTAAACCAGCGACAAACCGTATGGCGCTGTACATTTCTACATTGGTGACAAAGGCATTGGCCATGTTGGCCAGACTGTACAAGAGAATCGATCCAAACAAAATGCGCTTTCTTCCTTTGACGTCCCCGAGCCATCCCCACAATAGACCGCCAACGAGCATTCCGCCCATTTGCCATAGAAATAACAAATAATCCCAACGATCCAGTTCTTGAGGGTCGGTTATCCCAATTCCATGAAGACTAGATTTGGAAATAATATTGAAAAGTTGGAGGTCGTAAATGTCAACAAAATAACCCAAAGAAGCCACAGCTACCGTCCAACGCAAGGCGTTCGAATGATTCATGGCTTAAATATACTTTGCTCTTTCGCTTTTGCGAAAAATCAATGTACAATAAATAAGTAGATGCTCGTAAAAATCAAAGTACAGAGTACCCAACGTTTGGCTTTGTTTGACATCGGCTTTCGGTTTTCACGAAGTTGCCTTTTATTTGGCGCGTTAGTAACCAGGCACTAAGAAGTTATGAATAGGAAGTTGTGAATTTAAGATTTCATCGATTGATCAATCTGAATCACCTGAGGAATCAAGGCTTCAGATGGCGTTGAGTGCTGATTGTTTTCTATAACAAAATGACTGAATGGCAATAATTTCTCATCGGTCCATTGGTGCTGAATGCGGTCTGTTATTGCTTCTCTTGTAAGTTTGGAGCGCGACATAACCCTTGCAATTCGGTCTTCCAAGGGAGCGGTGATCAATAGTACTTTGTCACAAGTGAGATGACCACCACTTGGAATCAAGATGGCATTTTCTCGGATGATGTAAGGTCTGTCTGAATGCAATTGAGCGAATTTCTCCCAACGCTGATGTACCATGGGATGAATGATTTCCTCTAATTTTTTTAATTCATCTGGGAAAGCGAAGACCTTAGCCGCTAAAATTTTGGGCTGCAGTTTTTGATCAATAAAAATGCCCTCACCAAACGTGAGGGATATTTTATTTTGAACTTCAACATCATTGTAACAGTCTTTGGCTTCCGCATCGGCATCAAAAACGGGTACACCAAGCGTTTGAAATATTCTGGAAATGGTTGTTTTACCAGCGCCTATGCCTCCTGTAATGCCCAAACACTTGGCCATTATTTCTCTTTTACAAAAACCTGATAACCATATCCAGGAATTTGAGCATTTCCGGTGGCGTACAAAGCCAAACCTTTTCCATCGAAAATGCTATTGAAAATCCCCGTAGGAATCACATCTGTGAACGAAGTACTTTGTGGGGCTTCGTTAAAATTCAACATGACAATTACTTGGCTGTCTCCTTTGATTCTGCTGTAGGCATAAATCTTACTGTTGCTCGTGTGAATCCTACTGAACGCGCCGCCTTCTGCGCCGTTCCACAAAGCGGGAACCTCGTGATGTGCTTTGAGCAAGGTAGTGTACAATGCCGCATTTTTGTATTCATTGAAATGAATGGTGTCCTTTTCAAAAAAGCGATAACGATGAGGTTTTCCATCTGGGTGAGCCTCATTGCCTTCTTGTCCAGAATAGATCAAAGGCATTCCTCCAATGGTGAATGCAAGCACATCGTAAAGGTTGCGCGCTTTTCCGTATCGTTCAGGACCAGTACCATTCCATGTATTCTCATCGTGATTGGTGGTGAAGTACATGTGAATGGTTGACTTGGGGAATTCAGTCGATTTTTTTGAAACATAGGCGTCTATGTCATTGGTCGATTTTTCGCCTTTGGCGATTCCGTTCATCAGATGAAGAAACTCCCAGCCGTAACACATGTCAAAGGCCTTCAAGTGATGATCTTTTTGCTCAGCTTCTGCCAACATGAAAACTGGTTTGATTTTATCCAGCTCAGCTCTGGCTTGGTCCCAGAAATCGGTGGGAACCTCCATCGCAACATCACATCGGTAGCCGTCGATATTGCATTCCTTAACCCAGAATTTCATGGCCTCGATCATGGCTTTGCGCATGTCTTGATTCTTGTAATTCAGATCAGCCACATCCGACCAATCGGCTACAGGAGGGATGATTTTTCCGCTCGCATCATGGGTATACCAATCGGGATGGTCTGTAATCCATTGATTGTCCCAAGCGGTATGATTGGCCACCCAATCCAAAATGACATACATGCCTTTTGCGTGCGCCGCATTGACCATGTTTTTAAAATCTGCTAAGGTGCCAAATTCTGGATTCAGTGCTGTGTAGTCTTTTACACTGTAATAGCTTCCTAGGCTGCCTTTTCTATTCAATTGTCCAATTGGATTGACAGGCATGAACCACAAAATGTCCGCACCAAGAGCTTTGATTCTGTCCAAATCTTTGACAAAGGCATTGATGGTTCCCTGTGGGGTGTGCTGTCTTAAATTGACTTCGTATATGGCTGCATTTTTCACCCAGTCTGGGTGACGAAGAACATGTGTCTCATGCGAGGAAACGACCTCAGCGGTGGAAGTCGCATCTCCACCGTGTATTCCACATCCCGTCATCATGGAGATGACCAAAATTGATCCTATTGCTTTTTTCATGTTTTGTACCTGTGTGTCAAAAGTACACTAAATCATAAAACATTGGAAACCCTGCAACCTTTTTAATCGATCATTGTCTTATTTTTGAAAAAATCTATCGCGTGAAATTGTTTCAGTTGTTTTTTGTTTTGTTTCTGAGTTTTCAGTTACAAAGTTCTATTATCGGACAGGTCGTTATCAATGAGATATGCATTGCCAATTATACGGACTATGCTTTGCCAGCAGGAGGCAACAATTTTGAAGATTGGATTGAATTTTATAATCCCACAGGAGTAGCTGTGGATATCAGCGGATATTGGTTGAGTGACAATCAAGCGGCGCCCCAAAAATGGAGCTTTCCCGCAGGAACAACCGTTCCAGCAAATGGTTTTCGCCTGGTTTTGATAACTGGAACAGGAGATTATCAGCCCGGATATTTGGGAGGATTAAATACCAATTTTAAAATCAATCAAACTGCTGCAGAGGAGATTGTGTTTTCCAATGCCGGCGGCTTGATCTTGGAAAGTTACAGTTTTGCCAATGATGCAGATTTTTTATCTCCCAATCAAGCCAACCATTCTTGGTCAAGAATGCCTGATGGCTCCAACAATTGGAAGATTCAGACTGATCCTACGCCGCTAGCTGCTGTTGCCGCTGTGGGAAGTGCTTCAGCCTACGCTGCCAATCCCATTTTGGACCTTCAAGCAGGTTATTATGCCGGCCCCATCAATGTGTCGATTACAACAGCAGAACCGGGAGCAACCATTTATTACACCACCAATGGCAATACGCCAAGCAACACCAGTACTTTGTACACCGGTCCAATTGCCATTAGTGCGACAACGGTGCTTCGGGCCATCGTTTACTCGAGTGATCCAACTCACCTCCCTAGCTTTATCGAAACCAATACTTACTTCTTTGGTAATGACAGCCATGGGATGCTAACGGTCAGTGTTTCTGGAAACAACATGAATGGACAATGGCCGGGTTCAGGAAACAATCGCTTGACCAATATTGAATTTTTCACGGCTGGTGGGACGTTTATTACAGAAAACCACGGAGATAGCAATGAGCACGGAAATGATTCCAATGCTTACGGCCAGAGAGGTTTCGATTACATCGGTCGGGATGAATTGGGCTATGACAATTCAGTAGAGGAACCTTTGTTTGCCCATCGAGATCGCGATCATTTTGATCGACTCATTTTTAAGGCGGCGGCCAACGACAACTATCCATTTTCCAATGGCGGTGCGCACATTCGTGATGCTTATGTCTGTGAGCTATCCATAGTTGGCGGACTCCATTTAGATGAGCGTGCAACACGCAATTGCATCGTTTACCTGAATGGTCAATATTGGGGAGTGTATGAAGTCAGAGAAAAGATTGATGATACAGATTTTACATCTCATTACTTTGATCAGTCCAGAGGACAGGTGGATTATTTAAAAACTTGGGGAGGCACATGGGCGGAATACGATGCTGCACCCGCTTTCAATGCGCAAAACAATTGGGCTACCTTGCAAGGATTCATTGTAGGAAATAACATGGCGGTTCAAGCCAACTATGACTACGTGGAAACCCAATTCAATACCATGAGTTTGATAGATTATTTTATTCTCAATGGTTATGCGGTGTGCACGGATTGGTTGAATTGGAATACACAGTGGTGGAGAGGTTACAACCCCAATGGAGACGCACGCAGATGGCGTTATGCATTATGGGACAATGACGCAACTTTTGGCCATTACATCAATTACACGGGCGTTGCATCCACAAGTCCCGATGCAGATCCTTGTCAAATTGAGTCAGAGGGAGATGTTGGAGGCCAAGGTCATGTTCCTATTTTGAATGCCTTGTTTGATAATCCAGATTTCAATGCCGATTATGTTCAACGTTATGCGGAGTTGAGCAATGGGATTTTTTCTTGCACCAAAATGCTTCAAGTATTGGATAGCATGATTGCCTACATCGAACCTGAAATGCCCAGACACATCGCACGTTGGGGAGGTACGCTGGCAGAATGGCAAAACAATGTGCTGAGCTTGAGAAATTACATTCTCGCAAGATGCCCTGATGAAACTTCAATCAACGATGTTATAGAAGGATTGGAGAGTTGTTATGATGTTACCCAGCAAGATTTAACGATTCAGATTTCTGGACCCGGTTCAGTGATCATTGAAGAATCTCAAATTACCGTTCCCGCTCCGCCTGCCGCTTATGTCCCTTACACAGGAACTTACTTCAGTGGCAATACAGCGCCGATGCCCATCGATATTCAAGCAGTGGCTGATGGTACAGGTGTTTGCTCAGAATTCATTCAATGGGTGGTGATTTCAGGAACGGCCACTTTTGCAGATCCGTTCAATCCAATTACGACCTTGGTCATTGAAAGCGACGCCGTGGTTGAAGCGCAGTTTGGTACAGGTAACACAGGAAATGTTGTAACCACGATTGATGTATCGCCCGCTGGCGCTGCATCGGTGGTCTGGAATGGTACATCGAACACAAGTATGCCCAGTCCTCAAAATGAAGTGGCCGGCACCAATGTCGCGGTTGAAGTTGTTCCCAATACCGGTTTTGTTTTTGATCATTGGGAATCCAATCTCACCACCATATTGCCTAGCGTAAACGATGTTCTCATTGATATTGTTCCCTGTATGGATGATGATTTGGTGGCTGTTTTATTGCCGGTATATGAGGTGGTAGTAAATGTGATTGGAAATGGTGATGCCAATATTAACGGACAGCCGCTGAGCAATGGCAATTTCAACTTTTTGTCTACCGACGTAATCAATTTATCGGCTATTGAGAATGGACCTTGCGGACAATTGATTTCATGGGAAGTCGTTTCTGGAACGGGTGCTTTGTCCAATACCACATCTTTGAATCCTACATTGACCATTACTTCTGATGTTGTCATCAACGTCAATTTCACAGCACTGCCTCCAAGTTCCGTTAATGTCGTTTTGTCTTCTGCATTTCCAAATGCTGGAGGGATCATTTTTAACGGAACAACCTATACTGGGTTTCCTCAAAATTTGACTGTCACTCCAGGGGTTGCTTTGACCTTTGAAGTTTGGTCGGCGGATTGGTATGATTTTACCAATTGGACTCCTACCAATTATACACTAACTCCTAACAACACCGCAACAACGGTCAATACCATAGTTTGTGGCGCTGAAAACATTGATGTGGTATTCGATTTTACTCCCCATGCTTTGGTGACCATTGACAAAACACCGGTTCATATTGGTCAAGTGTTTTTGGATGGTGTTGAATTGCCCACCTTGCCCGTCACATTTGATTGGGCCATAGGAGAGAACCACAACTTAGGAGCACTCACTTTGGCACAATGGACAGCATTTAATCATTGGGAATCATTGGGTACCGTGTTGTCTCCTAATGCAACCGCGGGAACTATCGCCATTACGGTGAGTCAAGAGGATTCCATCAAGGCCATTTTTGAAGAGATTCCGCATAGCCTCATTACTGTATTGCTGGACGCTCCTTATACAGGCACAATTACCAGCAGCAATGGAGGTTCAAGTGATTACATGATTCAGTTCGAGACAGCACATGGAGTGCCGATTCAGTTCGGGGTGCAGGAAAATGAATTTTACGATTTCACCCATTGGAGTAGCGCACAGCAGAATGTCATTTCACCGAATGCAGAAGAAAAGGAAATAGAGATGGTGTTCTTTGCTCCTGATACCATAGTGGCCCATGTCAAAGAAGAAATTTACAATTGTTACATTCCCAATTCTTTTACCCCCAATGGCGACAACATCAATGATTGTTTGGAACCCGTTGGCAATGCCATCGACATAGAGCGTTATGCTTTGACCATCTTTAATCGGCACGGTGAAATCGTTTTTGAATCCAAAGATTTTGATAAGTGTTGGGATGGTTCATTAAGAGGAAATGGCTACTATGTTCCCTCAGATGTGTATCACTACGAATTGATTGTAAAATCCGTATTTGATAAAGAAGCACAAAAAAGAGTGGGTACGGTGACCGTTTTAAGATAATTCTCCGTTCATGTTGTAAATTTGAAACATGAGAAAAATCTTTTCTTTACTACCATTTGTTGCGTTGATGTTGACGGGGTCAACTGTGATGGCTCAGCCAACAATCAATCGGTCAGAGACCACTGATAAATTTGCTACTCTTTTACAATACATAGAATCGATGTATGTTGATTCTGTCAATAGCAAGCAATTGGTGGAAAAAGCAATCATTCACATGCTAGAGGAGTTGGATCCTCATTCCACTTACATTTCAGCAGAAGAGGTGGCTGAGGCCAATGAACCCTTACAAGGGAGTTTTGATGGAATTGGTATACAGTTCAATATTTTACACGATACCATTTTTGTGGTTGAACCCATTCAAGGAGGGCCTTCTGAAAAATTGGGGATTCGAGCCGGAGACAAAATTGTTGAGGTTGACGGTGTCAACATGGCGGGCGTTGGGGTGAAGAACAGTGATGTTTTGGGTAAGCTGCGCGGTCCAAAAGGAACCAAGGTTAGGGTAGGGATGGCGAGGAAGGGCTTTGACAAGTTGTTGTATTTTGATATTACACGTGATAAAATTCCCATTTATTCGGTGGATGCGGCATATATGATTGCTCCAGAAATTGGTTACATCAAAGTCAGCAGATTTGCAGCCACCACCACGGAGGAATTGAAAAAAGGCATTGCTGAATTGAAGGGATTGGGCATGAAGGATCTAATTTTAGATCTGCAAGATAATGGCGGCGGGTTGCTGCGTTCAGCAATTGAAATGGGAGATGAGTTTTTGAGTGATGACTTGCCCAAAGATGCGCCCAAAAATGAGAAGGGAAAATTGTTGGTGTATACAGAAGGCCGCGCATTCAAGAGGGAGCCTTTTAATACCAGATCGGGATTACCAGGAAGTTTTGAGAAAGGAAGATTGGTTGTCTTGATAGATGAAAGTTCAGCCAGCGCCTCTGAAATTGTAAGTGGTGCCATCCAAGATTGGGACAGAGGAGTAATTGTTGGAAGAAGGTCATTTGGAAAGGGATTGGTACAACGTCCAGTAAATCTGCCTGACGGATCTATTGTAAGATTGACTGTTCAGAAGTATTATACCCCTGCGGGACGTTGTATCCAAAAGTCATATGCTGAGGGAAAGGAAGATTATTATGATGATTATGCACGTCGATTTAAGAGCGGCGAGTTCTTCTCAGCGGATAGTATAAAGTTTCCTGATTCGTTGAAGTACGAGACCCGCATTACCAAAAGAACAGTGTATGGAGGTGGAGGTATTATGCCCGATATTTTTGTTCCTTTGGATACCTCAGAGAATAGCCGATACTTTAGTGATTTGATTCGAGTAGGTGTTCAAAATGATTGGTCCATGTCCTATGCCAATGCCAATAGAGAGGAGCTCCTGAAGAATTATCCAAGCATGGAATTGTTCGCCAAAAATTTCGAATTGCCCAAAGCTGAAGAAGATAAAATCATTCAAATGGCCGTTGAAAAAGAAGTGCCATTTGATGAAAAGGGATACGTGAATTCTCGTCATGCAATAGGAGTTAGAACAAAGGCATTGTTGGCAAGAAACTTATACGACAACGAAGCATTTTATTATCTGATCAATGAGCTCAATCCAGCAGCCAAAAAGGCTGTTGAGATTTTGAATAGTGGCGCTTATGATCAAATGAACTTGGATCCAAAAGTTCAAGAAAAAAAGAAAGTACAATCAAAGAAATAGTGTTATGACGAAAGGAATTAAAGTTGGATTATTGATTTTTATTTTGGGTGCAGGAGCTTATGTCGGAGCGCAATTATTGGCGCCTAGAGCAAGCAAAATGCACATGAATACTGAAGCGGGTAGCATTGGAGCAGATTCTCAAGCCAGAAAGAAAACAGTCATGAGTTTTTCTCAAACGAGTCATGACTTCGGTACCATTACAGAAGGAGAGGTAAAAGAATATTCTTTTGGATTCAAGAATACAGGCAATGAACCTTTGCACATAGAACACGCTAAGGGGTCATGTGGCTGCACAGTTCCACAATGGCCAAAAGATCCCATTGCTCCTGGAGCAACGGGTCAAATTGTCGTAAAGTTCAACAGTGCCAATAAGGTTGGAAAGAACTCCAAGAAGGTTACCATTGTTGCCAATACAGAGCCCATTAGTACAGTACTCACCATTACAGCTGAGGTCAAGAGCAAGTAAGTCTGTCTTTTAGTCTGAGAATTGGTTGCTCAAACAGGTAAAAGCTGAGTGTTGCTATGATGTAACAAAAGACAATGAGGGATGTGAAGAAAAGTAAAGGGGTTTGTGTATAACCATGCGTCAATCCCCAGATTACCGCTGTGGCTTGATAGACATAAAGACCGTAACTGATTTTTCCGGTATAATTAAAAAATCCGGAGCACAGTACCCTCGAAAGCCAATGGTTAGATTGAAGTGTTATCGTTTTACCTATCAAGAAAAAATAAAGAAGAGAGATCAAATTGTACTTGATCACTTGGACCAACAGCAGCCCGTCCGCTGAAAAAAGTCCCCATATTAAGATGGCCACAAATGCTGTGCACGCTGCTGAAAAAACAAAGATTCTACCTTGAAAAAAGTTTAATCGATTATTTTTTTCCATCCAAGCCAAAAGCGCACCCAAGGCAATCTCATCCATTCTTGCAAAAGTGAAGAAGTAGGTTTCGTAGCCGAAATAGGCTAGGGTGAAGCGTGTCAAGGCGCTGATGATTAAGATGACAAAAATGGGATGAATGATCTTCTTGGTTTTGTAGTATAGTACAATGAATGGCCAGATCAAATAAAAGTGCTCTTCAACAGCCAGAGACCAGAAGTGTTTGGGCCCAGCTGCGGACCATCGGAATGTGGTAGCAAAGTCCTGCAGATAGAACCAATAATACCATTGAAGACTGATGTCGGGGATGTCGGATCCGAACAAGGTGGGTACCACAAAATACTCGCAGATCAAATAGAGGTAATACAAAGGGAAAATCCTCAAAGCCCTTCGAATGAGAAAATTTTTCCAATAGTGGGGTTCATTGATTTGATCGAACAATATCCGGGTGATCAAGAAGCCGGATAAGACGAAGAATAACGAAACACCGGTTTGACCGAGGTATCCGATTTTTTGAATCCACTTTCCCCAATCTGAAGTGAAAATGGCGTATTGACTGAAATGAAAAACCAATACCAACAGCGCCGCAATGGCCCTAATGCCATCTAGGGATTTGATGTACTTGGAATGGGACATGCGGTAAAGTTAAGTAAAACCATCTTTAAAAGGTCGAGGCGCCAAAAGCGCCTCGATAAATAAGATAACGTCATAAGCCGGGTTCTGTTCTGCTTTTGGCAGCTTCATCATTTATCTATGCGACCTACCCTCCAAGACCGGACGAGCCGCCCTTCAATTGACTTGCGTCAATATCCTTGGTCTACATGGTCTTACTGCCCGCAAGGTTTACCGTGCCTACACTTGTCACCAAGCATAGCGGTGGTCTCTTACACCCCCTTTTCACCCTTACCCGAAGGCGGTTTGTTTTCTGTGGCACTATCTGTCAAAAACACCTTTGTGTTTATTCCTGGGCTTTTCACCCAGTGCGGCGCCCTGTGCAGCCCGGACTTTCCTCCCCAATTGCTTGAAGCGATGAAGTCTGTTATCTCTTTGCAAAGTTAATTCTGTTTGGTAAGCATTTCAGTTTTATTTTTGGGCGATGCACATTGATATTCTGACCATTTTGCCCAAACTATTGGACGGCCCTTTTGCGGATAGTATTTTGCAACGTGCCCAAGACAATGATTTGTGCAAAATCGTCATTCACAACATTCGCGATTTTTCTTTGGATAAACACAAGAGTGTAGACGATTATCAATTTGGAGGGGGTGCAGGCATGGTCATGTTGGCCCAGCCCATTGTCGATGCTATTGAGTCATTGTCTCGCCAGAGGAAGTACGATGAGATCATCTACTTGACGCCAGACGGCAGTCGTTTGAATCAATCGACGTGCAATCAACTTTCCTTGCAAAAGAATTTATTGTTGATTTGTGGGCATTACAAAGGCATCGATCAGCGCGTGCGAGATCATTGGATTACAAAAGAGATTTCTATCGGGGATTATGTTTTGAGTGGTGGTGAATTGGCAGCCGCCGTTCTGGTGGATGCTGTTGTGAGATTAATCCCCGGCGTGATGAATGATGAGACCAGTGCTTTGACGGATTCTTTTCAAGATGATTTATTGGCACCCCCAGTTTATACGCGGCCAGCGGATTTTAGAGGTCATCTGGTTCCGGAAGTATTGACCAGTGGAAACTTTAAGGCCATTGACCAGTGGCGTATGGATCAAGCATTGAATAAAACCAAGAACTTGCGTCCCGATTTGTTACAAGGCGACGACCTTGGAGCTCACCACTCACCCTCAACCCATAATCCTAATATGCCATGAGTGAAGGAATTTTAAATGCGTTAATGCAGTTGTTCGCCATCATTGGAGGAAAATCAGGTGAGGTGGGAGAAAGCAACGTTCGACTTTTTTTAAAAGGTCAACTCAATGCCGAATTGACCCGATATTATATTGGTATTTACAACCATTATGTAACCAAGTTTTATGATCAATCCAAGCTGACAGATAAGAAGAAGTCACTGGCAAGTGTGAAAGTTCTTCGTATTTGTGGAGAGATGAACGAGGAGCTCAGCTATCGCGATAAACTCATGGTGCTCCTGCGTTTGGTAGAGTTTGTCAGTCAATATGAGGAAGCCGATATCCAAGAATGGGAATTTGTTCAAACGGTCTCTGAAGTATTTTACATTGATCCCCGCATCCACTCTGCATTTTTAACCATTTCCCGAATGGCAGATGAAAATGATGCCATAGAATGGAATGATGAACATCTTTGTGTTTTAAGCCAAAAAGATGTTCATGATTTAAAAGGGAATTTGTTTTTCTACTGGATAGAATCGGAAGGTTTTTTCTTGGTTAAATATTTGGGCGATGAGGAAGTGATGCTCAATGCCCAACGCTTGGAAAGAAATCGATCCTACGCCTTTGCCACCGGCAGCGCAATCAGGGGGGCTAAGTTTCATCCCATTTATTACTCGGATATTTTACAGCGTTTTTTGAAGAGCAATTTGACGGAGGAAGTTGTTTTTCAAGTCAACGACCTCAGTTACCGTTTTCCCAATGGGAAAATGGCGTTGCATCCACTGAGCTTTCAAATTGGTGGAGGACATTTGGTGGGGATCATGGGGGGAAGTGGTTCAGGCAAGAGCACATTGTTGAATGTGTTGAACGGTAACTTGAAGCCTACCAAGGGAAGTGTGACATTGAATGGGCATCATGTATTTGATGAGGTGGCGTTGACCCGGAGTAAAATGGGGTATGTGGCGCAGGATGATATTTTATTTGAAGAATTGACCGTTCTCGAGAATTTGTATTATAGCGCAAAGTTGGATTTTCCAAATGAGGCCGATGATGTAGTATTGGGACGTGTTCAGAAAGTGTTGCGTTCGGTTGGATTGACAGAGGTGAGTGATTTGCGTGTTGGTAGTGTTTTGGATAAGACCATTTCTGGAGGTCAGCGCAAGCGGCTCAATATTGCTTTGGAATTGGTTCGTGAATCTCATGTGATTTTTGTAGATGAGCCCACCAGCGGATTGTCCAGTAGAGATTCTGAGATGATCATGGACTTGCTCAAAGAATTGACATTGCGGGGCAAGTTGATTTTTGTGGTCATCCATCAACCCAGCAGCGATATCTTTAAGTTATTTGATGAGTTGCTGCTTTTGGATCAAGGAGGTTATCCCATTTATTTTGGCAATCCTGTTGAAAGTCTGATTCACTTCAAGAAAAAAGCACATTTTGCCGATACAGGCGAAAGTCAATGTCCACAATGTGGAAATGTGAACCCCGAACAATTGTTCAATATCATCGAAGCACGTTTGGTGGATGAATATGGCGATATTACTGAAATTAGAAAAGTAACGCCATCTGAATGGAACGAGCAATTCAACCAACCCATTTTGGAACAAGCCTTGCCCAACGCGGGTATTACTTCCAATGGAAAACGTCATTCTGTAATCAGTACGCTGAAAACCTTTTTTAGGAGGGATGTTAAGAGCAAATGGGTGAACCATACTTATATGCTCATCAATTTGTTGGAAGCACCCATGCTCAGTGTGCTGCTTTCTTTGTTTGTGAAGTTCTATCCGATAACCGGCAAAGGAATAGGTGAGTACACCTTTAGAGAGAATGTGAATTATCCGCAGTACTTGTTTTTTTCTGTTGTGGTGGCCCTGTTTCTTGGATTGACCGTGAGTGCAGAGGAAATCTTGAAGGACAAAAAAATTCTCAAGCGTGAACGTTATCTTGGACATTCTTACACCGCCTATTTGATGTCAAAATTGGGTGTGATGTTTTTGATTTCCTTGATTCAAACAGCATCTTTCTTAGCTGTTGGCAATTGGATATTGGGCGTTGAAGGCATGTTTTGGCCTTTTCTACTGGTGCTGTTTTCCGTTTCTTGCTTCGCCAATGCTTTGGGATTAAATATCAGTGCAACCTTTGATTCGGCCAAAGTGATTTATATTTTGATTCCAATCATGATTATTCCTCAGCTTCTTTTTAGTGGCGTGATTGTGCGATTTGATCGTTTATTTCCTTCCATAACGCAGCAAGAAAAAGTTCCATGGATTGGTGAAATCATGGCCTCTCGTTGGGCTTTTGAGGCCATGGCGGTATACCAGTATAAAGAAAACCCGTACGAGAAACCATTTTTTGAATGGGATGCGCAATTAAAAAATAGCGCTTGGAAAAAGGACTTTTGGGCAAAGGAAATGCGCGCTTTGATAGGGGAGTGCAGAACGGCTGTAGAAAACAAGGGAATAGCCAATGCAATGGATTTGCAATTGATATATAACGAGTTCAAACGGGAGCAGATTTTAATTCCGGATTTTGTTGTGCCCAGTTGGGATGGCAATCCTCAGTCCATAGGGTTAAAGGAATTGGACGATTATTTGAACAATGTAAAACGATTGGAGTCCTACTACATTAGAATGTACAGCCAAGCCAATCAATCCAAGGAATCATTATTGGCCACAATGGTCAGTAACGAATCACAGAGAGATGCGCTGATGCGGTTAAAAGATCAGTTTCACAATGAGTCCATCGAAGATATTTTAACCCATAAAAACGATCTTCAAAAAATTGTACGATACGACAATAAGTTTATTCAAAAGAGCAATTTGATTTACAAAACACCGGATGAAGATGGATTGTTTGCGGCTCACTTTTACGCGCCTGTGAAGCGTTTATTTGGCTACCAAATTTCCACCTTGTGGGTAAATGTCACGGTGCTTTGGATCATGACCCTTGTCATGATGCTTGCACTTCAAAGAGAATGGACCACTAGAATTTCAGCCTGGGTGTATGGCTTGAAAAAAAGAAATTAAAAGACTACAGGGATTCTACGCCGATCATTTTGAACGGCACATGAACAATGGCTTCGTAATCTTCACCCGCTTCTAACATGTCCTCATCATCATTTTCGTAGTACCACTCGATGGTTGTTTTGCCGCCGATAGACTCTAATTTTTTAAACAAGTCCAAAAGACATTTACTAGAAGAAGTATTGAAGTACTCTAATTTGATTTGTAAGGTTGTTTGCTCAGCTTGTTGCGATTTGTATTCTTCAATCCAACCCAAAAGCGGTTTGTAAAATTCGATGGAGTTCTCGGGAATGGATCTTCCTGCAAGAGAAAGCACACCCGTTGTTGCGTTGAAATTAACGGTTGGGGTTTTGCTGGACCCGACCAAATCTAGATTCTCCATAGTTTCGTTTTGAAAAACAAATATAATGAAGAAAATAAAATACTTTTGCCAGCTATGGTTCAAAAAGATTGGTTTGCTTCTTGGTTTGACACTGCTTTCTATCATGATTTGTATGCCAAGCGCAATGATGAGGAGGCCAAGTCCTTCATCGACACCTTGTTGACATATTTTCAATGGGGTGCGAATGATGTGATTTTAGACGCCTGCTGTGGATCAGGTCGACACGCTTTGTATTTGGAATCGAAAGGACTGCACGTTTATGGTGTGGATTTGAGTACGAATAATATTTTGCAAGCGCAATCACTGTCTCAATTTCAAGACCGGTGGATGATCTCTGATGTCCGAAATTTTGAGTTGCCCCAAAAAGTGGATTACGCCCTGAACTTATTCACCTCATTTGGGTATTTTGAAAATGATGCTGAACACATTGATTTGTTGCGAAACATCAATCGAAATGTCAAGGGGGATGGTAAACTGATATTGGATTTTTTTAATGTTGACCACATTAAGGAATCTTTGAAAGAGGAAGAAGTAGTGAATGGAAAACTGGCTGAATATCACATCCAAAGAAGCATTGTAGCCAACCAGATTATCAAAGATATCCGTTTTCAAATGGATGGTCAGTCGATGCATTTTCAAGAGCGTGTCATGGCTTACAGTCCTGATGCCATTGAGGAAATGTTGAGCAATGCAGGTTTTAAGGTTATCGATGTTTGGGGCGATTATCGAGGAATGCCTTTCCAAACCTCATCCACTCGATGTATCTTTATCGCTCAAAAAACTTCAGGGGCATGATTTGGACTTCCATTGCTGTATTATTCTTGATTTCCCTTTTGGGAAGTGGAATTCTTTTTTTAGGTTGGAATATTACGCCAACCCGAATGAAACTGTTGTTGTCTTTTAGTGCATCGTATTTGTTATCCCTTACTTTTTTGCATTTGTTGCCAGAGGCAATGGAAGATGGCGGTGAGGGCGTTGGCGTATTTATCCTCATTGGATTTTTATTGCAAATTATTCTGGATTATTTTTCTCATGGCGTGGAGCATGGCCATGCCCACACCCATCAACACATGGGGACCAAGTTTTACTGGATGGTTTCTATTTCGTTGTGGATTCATGCCTTCATCGAAGGAATGCCTTTTGGTCTTTCGGAAGAAGCCGTTCATCATGGGCATGAGCACCATCATCATGGGCAATCTTTGCTGATGGGTATATCATTTCACAAGTTTACCGAGTCGTTTGTTTTTGCCGCCCTTTTGCTGGCCATGGTTAAAGAACGTTGGAAGGCTTTTTTGGCAGCTGTTTTTTTCGCGATGATTGCTCCGGTGGGTGCATTGGTATTTCATTTTGGTGAAACTTGGGACTGGTTTCATGCCGAACAATTATTGCCCTATGTGATGGCCATATTGATGGGGATCATTTTACACGTGTCCACCACGATACTTTTTGAAGCCGAAGAGGGGCATCGTTTTAATCGCATTAAATTTTTAATTATTCTATTGGGATTTGCAGCGGCTTTTTTCTTTTAAAAAAGTGGTGTAAGTTCTGAACATTCATGATATTGAGCAGTTGTTTGCCTATGAAATCTCGTATTTTCGTGGCAAAGGAAAATGGTATGGAAAAAAGCAATTGGCCCATTTGGGAAATTTTCATTCGATCTAAGGCAGGTTTGGCGCACAAACATGTAGGCAGTTTGCATGCAGCAGATGCACAGATGGCCATCGAGAATGCAAGGGATGTGTATACAAGAAGAATGGAAGGGGTAAGCATTTGGGTGGTCCCCAGCGAGCAGATTACCGCGTCATCTCCAGGGGATAAAGAAGCATTGTTTGACCCCTCCAATGATAAGGTTTATCGTCATCCTACTTTTTATGAAATTCCCCCTGAAGTGGGTCATATGTGATGACTATGGAACACAAGGAATATTATTTGACCCTTGCAGATACACTGCTGATTTTAGGTCAACGTTTGTCTGAATGGTGCGGACATGGTCCCGCGATTGAAGAAGATATTGCTTTGAGCAATGTCGCTTTGGATTACATCGGTCAAGCAACTTCACTTTTCAAGGAAGTTGCACAACGCGAAGGAATGGGCAAAACAGAAGATGACTATGCCTTTCTCAGAGATGCTTGGGAATACCGAAATCTCTTAATCGTGGAAATACCCAATGGGGATTACGCAAAAACCATTGTTCGACAATTTGTGTTTTCTACTTGGTACTATCATTTTTTAGAAGCGCTTGAGCAATCAAATGATGCCTTCTTGCAAGGTTTCGCTCAAAAGTCCATCAAGGAAGTCAAATATCACTTTCAGCACAGTCGTGATTGGATATTGAGAATGGGTGGTGGCACAGCGGAAAGCCATCGTCGTTTGCAACAAGCGCTCAATGACATTTGGGAATATACAGGTGAAATGTTCACTACTTCTGCTGCAGAGCTCAAGGCTATTGCTGCCGGTGTAGGTGTGGACAATACGAAAATACAAGACACCGTTCTTCGCATCGTGGATGCCGTTTTTGAAGAGGCAGCGGTTCAAGTGAATCCGGAGACATGGATGCAAAAGGGCGGAAAGGAAGGCAAACACTCTGAACATTTGGGTTTCATATTGGCGGAGATGCAGTTTTTACAACGGGCTTATCCTGGTTCAAAATGGTAGGCGCTCACGCAGATTTGATTTGGGAGTATTTGCGGATGGTAGAAGATCCGGAAATCCCGGTACTCAATGTTATCGAGATGGGCATTGTGCGTGAATTGGTTTGGGAAGAGGAAAAGAAAATGTGGCATGTGATCATCACCCCCACCTACAGCGGATGCCCAGCCATGAAGGCCATTGAGGAAGATATTTTGGAGACTTTGGCTGAATTGCAAGTGAAGAACGTTGTGGTGGATACGGTTCTATCTCCGCCATGGACCACGGATTGGATGACGGACGAGGCCAGAGAGAAATTAAGAGCCACCGGAATCGCACCACCTGAAAAAGGTTCTGCGGATAAAGGCTTGCTCATGGGAAGAATCAAAGAAGTGGCTTGTCCCCGTTGCCATTCCATCCATACCATTATGGTGTCTCAATTTGGCACAACGGCCTGCAAAGCACTTTACAAATGTGGTGATTGCTTGGAGCCGTTTGATCATTTCAAATGCATCTAACATGGCTTTCCCGGTAGACAAATTGCCCCATGTGGGCACAACCATTTTTAGCGTGATGTCACAATTGGCGGTCGAGTACAAGGCCATCAATTTGGGTCAGGGATTCCCGACATTTCCTGTTGATCCCGTGCTGATTGATTTGGTGACCAAGGCCATGAAAGATGGTCATAACCAATACGCACCCATGCCGGGTGTGCCTGCACTGAGACAGCGTATCACAGAGAAAATGGCGTCACGTCAAAGTGTGCACTATGATTGGCAGAGTGAAGTGACCATTACTGCTGGAGCATCTCAGGCCTTGTTTACCGCCATTGGTTCATTGATCCAAGAAGGCGATGAGGTGGTGTTATTTGGTCCGGCTTATGACTGTTATGCGCCAGCCATTGTCTTGAATGGAGGAATTGTAAAGTGGGTCAATT
Source organism: Bacteroidota bacterium (assembly GCA_039798325.1). Lineage (GTDB taxonomy): Bacteria > Bacteroidota > Bacteroidia > Flavobacteriales_D > Sanyastnellaceae > CAMCTV01. The sequence continues at coordinate 7,202 of JBDKGG010000048.1, read as the reverse complement.
TGACCTACCCCAATTTCAAATTGGATCCAGAAGAGTTGAGACAGTCCATTTCATCAAAAACAAAATTGATTATCCTGAACAATCCGCATAATCCAAGTGGCAAGGTTTGGTCCAAAGAGGAATTGGATGGTATTGCTGATGTTGTATTAGAAAACAATTTGTTTTTGATAGCGGATGAAGTTTATGAGCACATTGTTTTTGATGGAGCGCGCCACATCAGTATGGCAGAATATCCTGCATTGCGCAATCAACTGCTGCTCACGTTTTCCTTTGGGAAAACATTGCACGCAACAGGTTGGAAATTGGGTTACGCCGTAGGTCCAGCTGATTGGATGTCGTCTTTCAGAAAACAACATCAGTTTAATGTCTTCACTTGTAATTCTGCGTTTCAGCATGCCATAGCCCAGTACATGGAGAACGGTAAAATCTATGACGCGATTTCTCCGATGTATCAGCACAAGCGTGATTTGTTATTAAAGGAAATGAATCATCCTTTGTTTGAGGTTTTGCCATGCGCCGGTACTTATTTTCAGTTAATGAAGTTCAATGGGGATTCCATGCGGAGTGATGTTGATTTGGCCAAGGAATGGGCCATCAGTCAAGGCGCGGCGTTGATTCCCACCTCGGTATTTTATGAGGACATGCAGGACAATCGAGTCTTTCGTGTTTGCTTTGCAAAAGAGGATGAAGAGTTGATTGCAGCAGCCCATCAGCTCAATCAATTGCACTAGATTTATTCCATTATTATTTTTTGTCAATCCCTTAAAAGGTGTATTTTTGCACCTAATAAGCTATTTAGAAAAATTCTAAATAAGAATAAGAGATGATAAAAGTATCAGAAAGCGCAAAAATGCAGGTAGCCAAATTGATGGCTGAGGAGAACCATTCTCCCGATTCATTTGTTAGAGTGGGTGTAGAAGGAGGTGGATGCAGCGGTTTGATGTACCAATTGAAATTTGATAATCAAATGCAAGAGGGTGATCAAATCTTTGAAGACAATGGTGTAAAGGTGGTGGTGGATCGCAAGAGTTTTCTTTACCTCATAGGAACCGAGTTGGAATATACGGGAGGTCTTAATGGGAAAGGCTTTGTTTTCAATAATCCAAACGCTTCTAGAACTTGTGGTTGTGGTGAGAGTTTTTCAATTTAAGGCATGGAAATATTAGACGAAATAACAGGGAAGGAATACGAGTTTGGATTTACAACCAATATCGAATCCGAGAAAATTCCTGCTGGATTGAATGAAGACATCATTCGTTTGATTTCATCCAAGAAAAACGAACCGCAATGGTTGTTGGAATGGCGATTAGAGGCTTTTAAAATATGGCAGTCCATGACAGAGCCAACCTGGGCGCATGTGCATTATGACAAGCCCGATTTTCAAGGGATCTCTTATTACTCTGCTCCCAAGACAAAGCCCAAATACAATAGTTTGGATGAGATTGATCCTGAAATGCGCAAGACGATGGATCGTTTGGGCATTTCCATGGATGAGCAAAAGCGACTCAACGGGATTGCTGTCGATTTTGTGATGGATAGCGTCTCAGTGGCCACGTCTTTCAAAGAGAAATTGGCCGAGTTGGGAATTATTTTTTGTTCAATTTCCGAAGCCGTTCAAGAACATGGTGACCTCGTTCAAAAATATTTGGGAACAGTTGTTCCGCGCACGGACAATTTTTATGCGGCCTTGAATTCAGCCGTTTTCACGGATGGTTCTTTTTGTTACATTCCCAAGGGAGTAAGATGTCCCATGGAGTTGTCCACTTATTTCCGCATCAATGAAGCGGGAACCGGTCAATTTGAAAGGACCTTGTTGATTGCTGATGAAGAAAGTTATGTGAGTTACCTGGAAGGTTGCACAGCGCCACAGCGAGATGAGAACCAGTTGCACGCGGCTGTGGTAGAGTTGATCGCGTTAGAGAAAGCTGAAATCAAATACAGCACGGTTCAAAACTGGTATCCAGGAGATAAAGATGGTAAAGGTGGTGTTTTCAATTTTGTTACCAAGCGTGGTCTTTGTGATGGATACAAATCCAAAATTTCTTGGACCCAAGTGGAGACGGGTTCAGCCGTGACTTGGAAATATCCCAGCTGTATTTTGAAGGGTGATTATAGCGTCGGAGAATTTTACTCTGTAGCTGTGACCAATCATTTTCAACAGGCTGATACGGGAACCAAAATGATCCACATTGGCAGAAATACCAACAGTACCATCATTTCCAAAGGAATCAGCGCAGGTCACAGCAATAATAGTTACCGCGGATTGGTGCAGATCAACCCCAGTGCAAAGCATGCAAGAAATTTTTCTCAGTGCGATTCTCTGTTGATGACTGATACCAGCGGAGCCCATACCTTCCCATACATTGAGGTCAATAATTCTACGGCTCAAGTAGAGCATGAGGCTACGACATCAAAGATTGGTGAAGATCAGATTTTTTACTGTTTGCAAAGGGGCTTAGATGAGGAGCAAGCCATCAGCATGATTGTAAATGGATACGCAAAAGAAGTATTGAATAAACTTCCCATGGAGTTTGCGGTTGAGGCACAAAAGCTCTTGGCCATCTCATTAGAAGGAAGTGTTGGATAAACAAAAAGGTTATGATTGAAATCAAAGAATTGAGAGCCTCGATTGGCGAGAAAGAAATTTTAAAAGGTTTGAATTTGGTGGTGAAACCTGGAGAGGTGCATGCCATCATGGGGCCCAATGGATCGGGTAAATCAACACTGGCTTCCGTATTGGCGGGTCGTGAGGAATATGAAGTAACTGGAGGTGAGGTCCATTTCAATGGAAAGAATTTGTTGGAAATGGCTCCAGAGGAAAGGGCAAGGGAAGGTTTGTTTTTGGCTTTTCAATATCCCGTTGAAATCCCAGGTGTTTCCAACATGAATTTCTTGAAAGCGGCTGTGGGAGAGGTTAGAAAGCATCGTGGTGAAGAGGCATTGTCGGCCAAAGATTTCTTGGCATTGGTTAAAGAAAAATCAGCTTTGGTGGAGTTGGATGGACAATTGGCACATCGCGCAGTGAACGAGGGATTTAGTGGTGGTGAGAAGAAGCGCAATGAGGTTTTTCAAATGGCCATGTTGGAACCGAAGTTGGCCATTTTAGATGAGACAGATTCAGGGTTGGATATTGATGCATTGCGCATCGTTGCGCAGGGTGTCAATGCCATGCGATCTCCTGAAAGATCATTTATTGTCATTACCCATTACCAGCGTTTGTTGGATTACATCGTACCAGATGTTGTTCACGTTTTGTACAAAGGGAAAATTGTCAAAACAGGAACCAAAGAATTGGCTTTGGAATTGGAAGAGAAAGGATACGATTGGATTAAAGAAACTGTTGCGTAATGGTAGAGGTCATTCATCCGTCTGTTCAAAAGTGGTTGCAGTCCATTAGCGGTTGTAATGTAGTGCAACATCAATTTCATGCGGATATCCATGCGCAGCTGGAAACCATGGAATTCCCTCATTCCAAAATGGAAGAGTGGAAATATACCCGCACACAACGCCTCAATCAATGTGATTGGAAGTTGCAACAAGCTGAGGTTCTTTCAGATCCTGAGTTTGAACAAATGGATTTGGTTGAATCTTCTGCTAGAAATACTTTTTTCGGGAATCTCAATCAGATCGCTACAACGGAGGCGTTTGCATTGACCATTCCGGCCAATGAAGTTTTTGATACTCCTTTTCACATTGTTATTAAAAGCAACCAAGAAAATGCATGGACCCAGCCTTATCTCCGAATCGATGTTCGAGAGCAGGCACAGGCCAAAGTAGTGGTTCATTTTATGGGGACAGTTCAAGGATTGAGCAATGCAATTATTGACGTTAACGTTGCTCAAGGTGGTCAGTTGGATATGGACATCATTGAGGACAATGAAGATGCCTTCTTTCAATTGCTGGATGTGAAGGTAGATGAAGCAGCGGATGCCAAGTGCAACGTCGTTACCCATGTTTTGAATGGGGGATGGGTGCGGAATAATTTGTGGATGAGTTTGAATGGAGAGCGATCGCATGCAGGCTTGTCAGGATTTTATCTTCCACAAGATGGTCAATTGATTGACAACCATACCGTGGTTGATCATCGTGTCCCCAATTGTACGTCAGATGAGTTGTACAAAGGGGTTTTGTATGATAAGTCAAGGGGGGTATTCAATGGTAAAGTGTTTGTGAGGCGAGATGCCCAAAAGACACAAGCTTATCAGAGCAACAAGAATATCATGATGAGCGATTTGGCCGTTATGGATTCCAAACCAGAGCTTGAAATCTATGCGGATGACGTGCGATGCAGCCATGGATCCACGACGGGACAATTGGATGAAGAAGCGTTGTTTTATTTGCGCGCCAGAGGATTAAGTGAAATGGGCGCCAAGCAATTGTTGGTCTCTGCTTACGTAAATGAGGTGATCATGCGCTCCAATAATCACGAAGTCGTGACCTATATCAAGCAAGAGCTTTCCAACAGAGGACGAATCATTGCTGATGAAATATGAGCATTGAGCAAGATATTCTCGATATTCGAAAAGAGTTCCCTCTCCTGCATCAAAAGGTAAGGGGGAGTGAGTTGGTGTATTTTGACAATGCAGCAACTACTCAAAAACCAGATGTTGTCATTAGTAGTATTGTTGAATATTATCAGCAGTACAATTCCAATGTTCATCGCGGAGCGCATCACTTGGCCAATTTGGCTACAGGTCGAATGGAGGAAGCTCGGTCAACCATTCAAGATTTTGTTCATGCCAATGGTTCTGAAGAAATCATATTTACGCAGGGTACAACAGATGGGATTAACCTCGTAGCGCAAGCGTGGGGCAATAAGTTTTTAAAAGAGGGTGATGAGATTTTAATTGCAACATCTGAGCATCATGCCAATATTGTTCCTTGGCAGTTGTTGTGCCAAAGAACAAAAAGTGTTTTGCGCGTAATTCCATTACAGCAAGATGGCGCATGGGTGAGTGATTACGATCAGTATTTAACGGCTAACACCAAATTGGTGGCAGTGGGTTGGGTGAGCAATGCCACAGGTGTCGTTCATCCCGTTCAAGAAATGATTCGAAAAGCTCATGCTGTTGGCGCCAAGGTGTTGATTGATGCGGCTCAAGCCGTAAGTCATTTTTCGATTGATGTTCAAGCATTGGATTGCGATTGGTTGGTGTTTTCAGGTCACAAAATATTTGGTCCAACAGGAATTGGTGTGTTGTACGGAAAGTCAAATGTACTTAATGCGATGGATGTGTATCGTTCCGGTGGAGAGATGATTGATAAGGTAAGCTTTGATGGAACAACCTTTAATCAATTGCCCTACAAGTTTGAAGCAGGTACACCACATATTGAAGGGATTATTGCACTGGCCGAGGCCATAAAATGGTGGAGTAATTTGGGTTGGGAATTGATAGGGAAAATTGAGGAGCATCAACAATCAGCCATGAAACAGGTGATGCAATCATTTACCGATCTGCATTGGATAGGAATGCATCCTCATCGCGTAGCATTGTATTCTTTTGTTCATCATCAAATCCACCCTTCCGACATTGGCGCATTGCTTGATCAGCAGGGTATAGCCATTAGAACTGGACACCATTGCACTCAGCCTTTATGGGATGCCATGGGACTCAATGGGACAGCAAGGGCTTCGTTGACGGTTTACAACACCATGCAGGAAATAGAATTTTTTGAGAAAGCACTGAGAAAGACCATTAACATGATGATGTGATGAGCATTGAAAAGAAACAGCAAGAAATTGTTCAGGAGTTTGAAATGTTTCCCACCTGGATGGAAAAATATGAGTACATCATCGATTTGGGAAAAGATCTCCCTTGTATTGCGGAAGATTTGAAAACGGAGGAGCACTTGATTAAAGGTTGTCAGTCCAGAGTATGGCTCTCCGCTTCTCAAGATTCAGAAGGTAGATTGCACTTTACAGCAGATAGCGACGCCATCATTACCAAAGGAATTGTGGCACTTGTTATTCGGGTTTTTGACGGTGAAAAAGGAGAGGATATTGTACAGGCACCATTGGATTTTTTAAAGGAAATAGGACTCATGGAAAATCTCTCTCCAACCAGGAGCAATGGTTTGGCCGCCATGATCAAACAGATAAAAACGTATGCACTAATCATGCAATAAAAAATGGACAAAGAGAAAATCACAGAAGATATCATTGCCACTTTGAAAACCATCTATGATCCAGAAATCCCAGTGGATATTTATGAGTTGGGCCTGATTTACGGCATTGAGTTAGGCGACAGCGGAGAAGTGAAGATCAGCATGACTTTGACCTCGCCGAGTTGCCCAGTAGCCGAAACACTTCCTCCTGAGGTAGAATCCAAAGTAAAAGAAACCCCAGGAGTGACCGATTGCAAAGTTGAGATTACATGGGAACCCTCTTGGGACAAAAGCATGATGTCTGAAGCGGCACAATTGGAATTAGGATTTTTATAATTTCATTCGTAAATTTTCACCATGAAATCTTATTGGTTGAAAATCATTGTTTTTGTTTTCTTGACATGTCCATTTATGGATGTTTATGCAGGTACAGGCTTTGTAGGAGGTCATGCCAGTAGCGCATGGACTTTCTATCAAGATGCCGGGGGCAATGGTCTCAGAACAATTACAACATCGATGCTCACACTGAAAGGAAGCAATGCCTTACAGTTCAATTTGATTGAAACCCGCGTGACAATGGTGGCGCCTTTGTCTGGGAATTATACATTCACGTGGCAGCATACAACGTTGGATAACGCCTTGTATGAAGATGCTGCGTATTATATCAATAATTTTTATTATCCCATCACAGAAGGCAATCCGGCTACCTCCGCAACAGGAAGTATTACCATGTATGCAACAGCCGGTACAACCATAGGATTTGCGATCTTCTCCAATGACGATGCTTATGGAGCTTCCACTTTGAGGATAACCAATTTTAATTGGCCGGATGCTGTTGTAGGTTGCACCAATGCAACGGCTTGTAATTATAACCCCGCGGCCAACGTAAGTGCGGCATGTACCTTTCCAGCGCAGTATTACAATTGTAGCAATCAATGTTTATTGGATTCAGATGGTGATGGCATTTGCAATCAACTGGAAGTTGTGGGTTGCATGAACATGAGCGCATGCAATTATGCCTACAATGCAACCGATGCTGGTCCATGCACTTTTGCCCAAACCTATTACAATTGTTCAGGCAGTTGCATCAACGACTC
>JBDKGG010000047.1:0-6458 GCA_039798325.1 Bacteroidota bacterium | reverse complement strand
ACCCTCGTTCTCCTTCACTACCCCTTCCTCCGCATCTTCCAATGCGGGATGTCATCCTCTAAATATTCCTCTCCCTCTGCCACAAAACCCAATTCACCATAAAATTGTAATAAATACGATTGTGCTGAAATACAAATTTCATCCACACCAAATTGCTTCTTGGTTTGCGCAATGGCCAACTCCATCAATTCCTTTCCCCATCCTCTGCCTCGAACCAATGATGAAGTCACCACCCTACCAATGGAGGCCTCTGGAAAACTCACTCCTGGCGGAACCAATCGCGCATAGGCCACCAAGGCCTCGCCACTCTCCATCAACAAATGATAACTCTGCAAATCCTTTCCATCCGGATCTTGATAGGGACAATTTTGCTCCACCACAAAAACCTCTGCCCGCAAGGCCAAAACCCGATGCCACTCCAAAGCGGTCATCTCCGACATTTTCTGCAATCGCCAATTTTTCATTGAAGCTAAGGTAAGCACCATCGTACTTTTACCGCATGAACTACTTATCGGTCGAAAACCTTTCCAAACGCTACGGCATCCGTCAACTTTTTGAAAACCTCAATTTTGGTATCGAAAAAGGTCAAAAAGTTGCCCTCCTTGCCCGCAATGGTTCAGGAAAAACCACCTTGATGAACATCTTGTTCGGCAAGGAATCTCCCGATGAAGGAAAGGTCATTTACAACAAAGAAGTTCGTGTAGCCTATCTCGAGCAGAATCCCCATTTGCACTTAAACAAGTCCATCCTCGAGAATGTATTGGCCGCCTCCAACTCCATGTCCAAGGCCATTGCCGATTATGAAATTGCCCTAAAAAACAACGGCGATTTGGAAAAAGCCATGAACGATATGGACGCCACAGGGGCTTGGGAATATGAAGCCAAAATGAAACAAATCTTGGGCGCCTTGGAATTGCAGGATTGGGACAAATTGGCCGGACAACTCAGCGGTGGTCAACAACGCAGAGTGGCCTTGGCCAAGGTATTGGTCGAAGAGCCCGATTTTCTTTTGCTCGACGAGCCCACCAACCACCTGGATTTGGACATGATCGAATGGTTAGAGAACTTTTTAACCCGATCCCAGATGACGCTCTTCATGATTACCCATGACCGTTACTTCTTGGAAAACATCACCGATGAAATTTTGGAATTGGAGAATGGCCAATTGTACAAGTACAAAGGAAATTTCTCCTACTACCTTGAAAAGAAAGCGGAAAGAGAAGCCCTAGAACAGGCCACCCATGACAAACAAATGAACCTCTTCCGCCGCGAATTGGTTTGGGCGAGAACAATGCCCAGAGCGAGAACCGTGAAGAGCAAGAGCCGCATGGATCGTTTCAAAGAGCTCAAAGAAAATGTTCGTAAAAATCCGGACGCACAAGAGCTCGCCCCTGAAATCAACATGAGCCGATTGGGCAGTAAAATTGTTGAATTTCACCGCGTCAAAAAGCACTGGGGAGAGAAGAAAATCCTCAACGGCTGGGACTATGTTTTCAAAACAGGAGAAAAGGTAGGATTGGTTGGTCCCAATGGGGCGGGCAAAACCACCTTGCTCAAAATGATGACCCTCAATGAGGAGCCCGATGGCGGAAAAGTTATTGTCGGCGACACCGTTGTCATGGGATACTACCGCCAAAACATGGAGGACTTAAAAGAAGGCCAACGATTGATTGAAGTGGTGAGAGACATCGCTGAGTTTATCCCGTTGACCAAAGGCCGCACCATCACCGCTGCCCAGATGCTGGAACGCTTTCTCTTCCCCAAGCCAATGCACTTTCAATATGTGGATTCACTCAGCGGAGGAGAAAAGAAGCGATTGCAGCTGTTGCTCATCTTGATGAAGAACCCCAATTTCTTGATCTTGGATGAGCCAACGAATGACCTGGACGTCTTTACCCTGGCGGCATTGGAAGAATATTTACAATCTTATCCAGGATGTTTGGTCATCGTATCCCACGACCGCTATTTCCTGGACAAATTGGTCGATCACCTGTTTGTACTCGACGGCCAAGGCAATGTCAAAGACATCTTAGGCTCGTATCAGCAATTTCGGGACGACCAAGAGAACAGCGCCAACGAAAGCAAGAAAACCGAAACCAAAACAGACACCAAGGCTGAAGTTCCTGCGGCCAGCGGCCAAAAAAAGCTGAGCTTCAAGGAAAAATATGAATGGGATCAAATCGAGAAAAGAATGCCCGAGTTGGAAACCATGAAACAACAGCTGGAGGAAAAATTAAATACGGTTCTAGACAAACACGACCAATTGATGCAGGTTTCCGATGAATTGGCCAAGGTCATCGCAGAATTGAATGCAATGGAGTTGCGGTGGTTGGAACTTTCTGAAAAAATATAGGGAACGACGGCCTGCATTTCCAATTATCTTTACCCGCGAATTTCTAGCATTTGAAAAATGAGTTCAGAGCAATATTTGGGCAATGCCGATATCCAAACGATAGACGCCCTTTACAATCAATACAAGCAAGACCCTGAAAGTCTTGACATTTCATGGAGAAGATTTTTTGAAGGATTTGAGTTTCAGAACGAATCCTATCCTGTTCTTCCCGATGGCAGCCGCTTAAACGCGGTGACTTCAAAGGAGTTTAAGGTCATCAACTTGATCAATGCCTACCGCACCCGTGGACATTTGTTCACCAAAACCAACCCCGTTCGTGAGCGCAGAAAATACTCGCCCACCTTGGCCATCGAAAACTTTGGCCTAACATCGGCCGATTTGGAAGAAACCTTCCATGCCGGAACAGACATCGGTTTGGGAGATGCCAAGTTGAAAGACATCATAACCCACTTGGAAAATTCATATTGCCAGAGCATCGGTTCGGAATTCATGTACATCCGCGACCCAGAGCGTTTGGAATGGTTGAGAGCCAAGATTGAAGCGGTCAACAAACCCAAATACAGCAAAGAGGACAAGAAGAAGATTTTTGAAATGACTTCCAAGGCTTCTTTGTTTGAGCAATACATCCACAAGAAGTTTGTCGGACAAAAACGCTTCAGCGTTGAAGGATGCGAAGCGGTGGTCCCTGCGATGGACTACATCGTGAAAAAGGGCGCCGAGATGGGGGTTGAAGAGTTTGTGATTGGAATGGCCCACCGTGGACGTTTGAATGTATTGACCAACATTCTCGAAAAACCACAAGAAGAAGTTTTCCGTGAGTTTGAAGGTGTTGAATTTGAAGGCAACATGGATGGTGACGTGAAGTACCACTTGGGCTATTCACGCGACATCACCGTCAATGGACATAACGTACACGTTACCCTTTGTCCCAATCCCTCTCACTTGGAGGCAGTGAACCCCGTCGTTGAAGGATTAACCCGCGCCAAAATCGACAACTATTTAAAAGACGAGAAGAAAATTGTTCCCATCTTGGTGCATGGAGATGCGGCCATTGCCGGACAAGGCATCGTTTACGAAGTCATACAAATGGCCTTGTTGGATGGATACCGCACAGGAGGAACCATTCACATTGTCACCAACAACCAAGTAGGTTTCACCACCAATTACTTGGATGCGCGTTCTTCCATCTATTGCACCGATGTGGCCAAGACAACATTGTGTCCTATCTTCCACGTCAATGCAGACGATGTAGAAGCCGTCATTACCACCATGCAGTGGGCGTTGGAATACCGTGAGAAATACAACATGGACGTCTTCATCGATTTATTGGGCTACCGAAAATATGGCCACAATGAAGGAGACGAACCCAAGTTCACCCAACCGACCTTGTACAAGCACATTGCCGCTCACCCCGATTTAAGAGCGTTGTATTATAAGCAACTTTCAGCCGAAGGCTCTATTACCGAAGCCGAGGCGGAAGAAGTGAAAACGAATTTCGAAAAACACTTGGATGAAAGTTTAGAAAAGGCCAAAACCAAGAACAAGGCTTTTGTCAAACATTTCCTAGAAGAAACCTGGAAGGATGTGCGTTTTGCTACTCCTGAGGATTTTGACAGCACCCCAGATACCATTGTCAATCAAAAGAAGTTGGTTGACTTAGGAAACAAATTGTCCACCTTGCCCGCTGGCGAGAAATTCTTCAGAAAAACTGAAAAAGTTTTTGAAGATCGCTTAAACATGATCAAAAATGATCAGTTGGATTGGGCCATGGGAGAGCTCTTGGCTTATGCGACATTGTTGGATGAAGGTCATCCAGTAAGAATTTCAGGACAAGACGTTGAACGCGGAACTTTCTCCCATCGCCATGCTGTTGTAAAAACAGATGAAGATGCCGAAAAGGAAATCATCACGTTAAATGCCCTTTCTGAAAAACAAGCGCAACTCAGCATCTACAACTCTTTATTGAGTGAATACGGCGTATTGGGATTTGATTATGGATATGCATTTGGAACGCCCAATGGCTTGACCATATGGGAGGCACAGTTTGGCGACTTCAACAACGGTGCACAAATCATGATCGACCAATTCATCAGCGCTGCTGAAGACAAATGGGGCAGCATGAATGGTCTGGTGATGTTCTTGCCACATGGATACGAAGGACAAGGTTCCGAGCACAGCTCAGGAAGAATGGAACGTTTCCTACAATTGTGCGCAGAATACAACATGCAAGTGTGCGATGTGACCACACCAGCCAACTTCTTCCACCTGTTGCGCAAGCAAGTCAAACAACCCTTCCGCAAGCCTTTGATTGTATTTACACCCAAGAAATTGTTGCGCCACCCCAAAGCGGTCAGCAGCATCAAGGACATGGCCAAGGGATCTTTCCAAATGGTCATAGAAGACAACAGCGTAGACAAGAAGAAAGTCAACAAAGTGGTGCTTTGTACCGGAAAAATGTATTACGAAATGATGGAGGAGCGCGATAAGAGAGGGGTCACCGATATGGCCTTGATACGTTTGGAGCAACTGTATCCTTTTCCGCAAAAAGCATTGGATCAAGCATTAAAAGGATTTGGAAAAAATACCCAACTCCTTTGGGCACAAGAAGAACCAGAGAACATGGGCGCTTGGAGTTACATCATGCGCATGATGCGCAAATCCAATATCGATGTCGTGGCTTATCCCGCGCAAGCCTCACCCGCAGCTGGTTCCAGCAAAATGCATGAGGCCCGCATGAGACAAGTAATGGATCAATTGTTCGCTTAAAAAATACCTACATTATATAGAAAGGCTGATTTCCAAATGAGATCAGCCTTTTTTCTTTCACCTTGTCCAAGGACGCATTGATTATCTTTGTATTCAGATTCAAAGATTGTGTCGAACGCTCCATTTTTAAACCGATACATCCAATCGGTCCACACCCAAAACATCTCGGAGATTTTATCTTCTGAGGGCAGCAAATTACGTCTCAAAGGAATTGTAGGTTCAGCCAAAGCACTCATTGCCAATGCTACTGCTTTATCCATGAATACCACACACGTGTTTGTATTAGAGGACAAAGAAAAAGCAGCCTATTTTCTCAATGATTTAGAGAACATTGAGAACTACCAAAAGGAAACCTTGGCTCAACGCACCATTCTCTTTTTTCCGCGCAGCGCGCGTGTTCCTTATCAAATAGAAACCGTCGACAATGCCAACGTGGCCATGCGCACAGAGGTACTGAACTTGCTGAGAAAAAAACCAAAAGGTCAATGGATTGTTACCTATCCGGAAGCCCTCGCAGAGAAAGTGATTGGCTTGGCTTCATTGGAACAAAAAACATTTGAGATTGAACTGGGCAATACACTCAATCACGAAATCGTAGATGAAGTATTCCAAGAATATGGATTCACCAAAGTTGATTTCGTCTATGAGCCTGGTCAATACGCTGTTCGTGGTGGAATCATCGATGTATTTTCTTTTTCCTATGATCATCCTTACCGGATTGAACTATTTGGAGATACCATTGACAGCATCAGAAAATTCGATCCCGTTGACCAGCTGAGTTTGTCTTCTATGACAAAGGCCACCATTGTCCCCAACATCCAAGATGAAAGTCAAATCGACTCTACCATCAACTTCTTGGAGTTTGTCGATGCGGACGCTGTGATCTGGTCCATTGAATGTACCAATGCGCCCCAAATCTGGGAGAAGGAGCTGGATCGCGCGCAACTTCAGTTTCAAAAAGTAAGCGGCATGATCAAGCACAAAGCTCCGGAAGAGCTTTATGCCCACGCCACTGATTGGATGCGCTTGCTCAAAGGCAAACGCCTGGTGGAGATGGGACCCACTGCCCTATTCATGGAGGCACAGGAGATTCAATACACCATGACGCCTCAACCTTCCTTTAGCAAGAACTTTGATATGCTGAGCAAACATTTGGTGAGCAAAGCCAAAGAAGGTTTTGATCAAGTGGTGACGGCAGGACAAGCCAAACAATTGGAGCGACTCCACCAAATTTTCGAAGACAAACAAATCATCGTTCAATACACCCCACACCTCATTGAGCTGAGTGAAGGGTTTGTAGACAATGACCAACAAATAGCCCTCTATACCGATCACCAAA
>JBDKGG010000046.1:0-4904 GCA_039798325.1 Bacteroidota bacterium | reverse complement strand
TCCAACAAGTTTTGATCATTGGTGTAGGCATGCACCGTTTCGATATGACCTTTATCGATGCTGAACGAATCGTGAATGGTCTTTAATATTGGGCAAATGGCATTGGTGGTGCAAGAGGCTGCTGAGAAAATGGTTTCATTTTCAATGTCCAAATCACGGTGATTGATTCCGTATACAATATTGGGCACTTCTTTTCCAGGAGCGGTGAGCAATACCTTGCTCACGCCTTTCGATTTTAAGTGCGCGCTCAAGGCTTCTCTATCTTTTAGAACACCTGTGTTGTCAATGACCAAAGCATCGTTGATGCCATAGGCGGTGTAATCTATGGATGCAGCGTCCTTGGCGCCAATCATGAATACCCGCTGACCATTGATGATCAGACATTTGTTTTCGTAGTCCGTATCTACTGTTCCTTTGAATCGGCCGTGCACCGAATCGTTCTCAAACAAAGCTGCACGTTTTTTAATGCTTAAATCGTCGTTTTCGCGGGTCACAATGGCTCTTAAACGCAATTGTTGACCGCTTCCAGCTTGTCTGACCAACTCTCTGGCGGCCAAACGACCAATTCGGCCAAAACCATACAATACCACATCTCTGGGTTCTAATTCTTGACCAGACTCTTCGATGAAGTTTTGTAGTTTATCCTCTAAAAATTCTCTTTGGTTTTTGTAGTGTTCTCGGGAGTTTGACCATTCATTGGCCAATTTTCCGATGTCGATTTTGGCAGGTGCCAAATTCATTTGATACAGTTCTGCGGCCAATTCAGCAGAGTCGAAAACACTGATGGGTTTGGCTACTACTTCTGCTGCATACTTGTGCAAGCGAAGAATTTCTGTGATTCGGGTGTCCGCAAGGTGATTGCGAAATAGCACCAATTCGATAGACTTATCGAACAATAGTTTTCCAACCATGTGGGCCAATTCTACGGCCGCTCTTTCTTGGTTGACATACACGCTCAGTTCATTGCTGTACGTGTCTTTGGACAAGTTGTTTGACATAATAAAATAATAAAAAATTGAACGTTTTGACCAAAAGGGTTCATTGACTTTTGGTGCAGCAAAGATAATATAAACCCCAATGGGCAAAAGGCAAGAATTACCTTGCCTTTCGTTTGAATGGTTTAAAAGACTTTTTCTTGGTGCTTTGGGCCTTGGGATTGTATTCCGGGAGTGCGCCAAACTTGGCATCAATGGGCAGTTTTTCAACCGTGGTTTGAATCAAAGTTTCAATTTTCTTGAATTTGTACTGGTCTTCAGGAACAATAAAAGTAACGGCCTCTCCCTCCGCTTCTGCGCGACCGGTGCGACCAATGCGGTGCACGTAATCTTCTGCATCACCGGGAACATCAAAATTGATGACCACATCGACACCCTTGATGTCAATGCCTCGGGACATGACGTCAGTAGCCACCAATATTTTGCATTGTTGGTTTCTGAATTGATTCAAGGCAAACTCGCGTTCAGACTGCTCCAAATCACTGGACATCGCCAGTGATGAGAATCCTTTTCGTTTGAGCATGTTTTGAATCTCGCTAACTTGGGCTTTACGGCTACTAAAGATGATCACACTTTTTTCTTTTCTCGGTGTGAGATAATCCACCAATACGCCTATTTTTTGGTTGTCAAAGAGTACAAATGCACCTTGTTTGACATTGGAGGGTGGCTTGCTCAGGGCAATGTTGATGATGGTAGGGTTGTTTAATATCGAAGAAGACAAACCAAAGATGTTGTCGGGCATGGTAGCTGAGAACAGCAGACTTTGTTTTTCTCTTGGAAGTACTTTCAGTACGCGCTGAATGTCCGGTAAAAATCCCATGTCGAGCATGCGATCGGCTTCATCTAAGATGATGAATTTTAGTGCTGAAAAATTGACATAACCCAAATTGATGTGCATGTTCAATCGCCCCGGTGTGGCCACGATGATGTCAATGCCGGATTCAATGGCATGTCTTTCTTGATTGAAAATTTTCCCATCGCCACCGCCATAGATGGGCATGGAAGAGATGTCTGTAAAGTAGCCATAAGCTGCAATGGCTTGGTCAATTTGTGTCGCCAATTCTCGCGTGGGAACGATGATGAGCGCTGATATGTTTTTTCTATCGCTGCTTTCCGTAATTTTTTGAATGACAGGCAATAAGAAGGCCGCTGTTTTTCCTGTGCCTGTCTGTGCGATGCCCAATATGTCTTTGCCCAAAAGAATTTCTGGAATGGCGCTGGATTGAATGGCGGTAGGTTGATGAATTCCCATGGAATTCAGCCCGTCAATGATTTCTGATTTTAAGTTGTATGCTAGGAATCCCTCAGTCATTTTTTAAAGATTTAATTTGATTTTGTAGTTCGTTCAACATGTCCATTTGTATTTTCTGGATTTCGATCAGTTCTTGTTGTTGGTGCATCATCAAGTGATCCAATTTATTGTGCAACAATTGAATTTCCAATTCTGATTTGAGGTTGATGTGGAAGTCTTTTTTGGCTCTTTCTCTGTCCTTGTCTTCTTGTCTATTCTGACTCATCATGATGATGGGTGCTTGCAATGCAGCAATGCAGGATAAAATTAAATTCAAGAAAATAAAGGGGTAGGGGTCGAATGAAAAATAAAAAAGCAAGACACTATTGCAAATGATCCAAAGACCGATGAATAATAAGAAAGATATGATGAAGAACCAACTTCCGCCAAAGGCTGCCACGCGATCGGAAAGTCTTTGTCCAAAGGTCAGGTCGGTACTTTCATCGAGTTCCAATTCTTCTGCGTCAAAAGCGTTTTTGCCCAAATGACCAGTACCTTTTTTTCGAATCGATTTAAATTCTTTGTGCTCCGCCACCATGCGTGAGGCCACATATTCTCTTCGGAAATCATTGAGTTCATCAATCGAAATAGAATCTGACTCAGAAAATGTAGGATGTTTCTTTTTGATGATATCCAAAATGAAATGATCAATGTTCTTAAATTGGACTTGATACGAAACGGGAAAAGGTTGATTGGAGATAGAACTGATAAATGTTTGATCAAACATCTTTTTTTTCTCGAATGTACGCACACATTGAATAATCTGTGGAATAAAGTTATCCAAGGTGTTTGAAATCAACAAGGGTTTTGTATTCGATTCAAATTTTTCACACTGTTCTTTAATTGAGTAGGATTGAATTAAATTAGCCCATGATGAATAGACACTTGATTTTGTTATTGATTGCTTTTGCTTTGATGCAGATGGGCATAAATGCTCAAACCTATTTTCCGATCAATGGTCAAAATTGGGAAACCAAAACCTTTGCAGAGGCGGGTTGGTGCTCGGATAGTCTTGATGCGCTGATCGACTTTTTAGATCAAGAGGATACCAAAGCCTTCATTGTACTGCACGATGGAAAGATCATCGTGGAGCATTATTTTGACACTTTCACCGCAGACAGTCTCTGGTATTGGGCCAGTGCGGGAAAAACTTTGACTTCATCCATGGTGGGAATTGCGGAACAGGATTTCAATTTGAATTTGCAGGCCTCTACCTCAACTTATTTGGGTCAAGGGTGGACCTCATTGACTCAGCAACAGGAAGATGCGATTACAGTGTGGAATCAGTTGACGATGACGACGGGATTGAATGATGCCGTTTTAGATGATGATTGCACTTTGCCGGCATGTTTGGAATATGTAGCGGATCCAGGCACGAGATGGGCCTATCACAATGCTCCCTATACTTTATTGGATGGAGTTTTGCAGAATGTCTCGGGATTGACCTTGAATCAGCTGTTTGCGCAGAAAATAGGATTGCCATGTGGGATTTCAGGATTGTATTTTCCCAGTGGACCATACAATCAAACATTTGTAAGTACTCCAAGGAACATGGCGAAATTTGGTCTTTTATTACAATCACAAGGGAATTGGAACGGGACAGAGATTATACCTTCTAATTATTTTCAATCCATGATTACTCCGTCACAAACCATTAATCCGGCCTATGGTTATTTGACTTGGCTCAATGGAAGTAGTTCATTTATGATTCCCGAAACACAAATACAATTTCCCGGTATGCTGGCTCCTAGTGCACCGGAAGATGCCTATGCCGGACTCGGAAAAAATGGACAAGTGGTTTGTGCTGCTCCAAGCAAAAATGTTTCCTTTGTTCGCATGGGCAATGGAAACAATGAATTGGTGAGCGTTACCATGTTGGAAGATATTTGGCGTAAGATGAAATGGTTTTTTTGCACCTCAGGCATGGAAGATAATGAGCAGCCGATGGTTGTTATTAAGAACAATGGATTTCGACCAGAATTGATCTTCAACCAATCTTGTGAATTTGAAATATGGAATACCAATGGACAGCGAATTCAATCGCCAATAAATCTAATGGAATCGGGCATCTACTTTTTACATTGTTTCAATAACCAGCACCGAGAAATATACAAGCTTTTGGTTGGTGAAAACTAAAGGTTGAATGTTTGGCTTCCAATGAGAAGTCGATTACTTTTGTTTTATGTCAAACGAACGTCATGTGACCATTGTGCCACCCTCCAAGTATACGGGGATAAAGGAGATACCATTAAAGGATGCTGCTTGCGGTGTTCCTGCCATTACCTCTACGCTCTATCATGTGTCTGAAGAATTGGGATTGTGGAAGGGAATGAAAACTTTGTGGAAGTTGAATCAAAAGCACGGAGTGGATTGTCCGGGTTGTGCATGGCCAGATCCTGATGATCATCGTTCGACCATTGGTGAGTATTGTGAGAATGGAGCAAAGGCTGTAGCGGAAGAGGCGACAGATAAAAAGTGTGGTCCTGATTTTTTTGCGCGACACAGTGTAGAAGAAATTTCTTCATGGAGTGATTATGAAATTGGTAAGAGTGGACGCGTTACGCATCCCATGTTTTTATCAGAAGGAGAGTTGCATTATAAACCTATTTCTTGGGAAG
>JBDKGG010000045.1:0-6196 GCA_039798325.1 Bacteroidota bacterium | reverse complement strand
CCTGTCGCTCCAATTGAATGCGCAACATATTGACCACGTCACACCAAGCCAATGCCTCATCAAAGTCATAGGCTACTTGAACGCCCAAGGAAGCGATGTGCTTTGGGATCATGGTGGTAGGACCGCAAACCATCACTTCAGCACCCATCTTTTGCAAGCAATCGATGTTGGACAACGCGACTCGAGAATGGGTTATATCGCCCACGATTAGCACCTTTTTTCCTTTTAATGTCCCCAACTTCTCACGAATGGAATAAGCATCCAACAGGGCTTGAGTGGGGTGTTCATGTGTTCCATCCCCGGCATTGATGATGGGAACATCAATATGTTGACTCAAAAAAATAGCCGCGCCAGGAGACGCATGGCGCATCACCACCATGTCCACCTTCATGGCCAAAATATTGTTGACCGTATCCACCAGGGTTTCCCCTTTTTTAACGCTTGAAGTGGCTGCTGAAAAATTCACCACATCAGCGCTCAAACGTTTTTGGGCCAATTCGAAACTCAATCGCGTTCTGGTGGAATTCTCAAAAAACAAATTGGCCACAGTCACATCCCTCAGGCTAGGAACGCGTTTGATTGGACGCTGCAGCACTTCTTTGAATTCATCCGCATGCTCAAAAATGAGCTGAATATCTTTGGCTGTCAATTCCTTGATGCCCAACAAATGTTTTGTAGAAAGTAATTTCTCAGCCATTATTCTCTTGTTGTAACAATACTTGTGATTCCTTTTCCACATCAGATTTCCAAACCACCCTGACCTTTTGCCCATCGTAATGGTCCACACTCTTCCCTATCATCAAGGGTTCTATCGGAAGCTCTCGGGAAAACTTTCTGTTAATCAATACCAGTAAATCAATTTTCTCTGGACGACCATACTCCAAAAGGGCATCAATTCCCGCTCGAATGGTACGACCCGTAAACAGCACATCATCAATTAATACCACTTTCTTTCCATCCAAGTGAGCCGGTATCTTGGTGCTGTGGGCAACCAATTTTTTGTTTCCCAACCTAAAATCATCCCGATAAAAAGTCGGGTCAATGCACCCATGTACAATATTCAAATCAGGATGAATGGCATTCAATTGTTGGATAATGGCCTCCAACAGATCGATGCCCCTTGGCTGAATGCCGATAAGAACGGTGTTGTCGAAGGGGAAATAGTTCTCAGATAGTTGAAAACACAACCGTTTGATGACGACATCCAAAAGTCCCTCATCCAACAATACTCGTTTCTTAGACATAGGACAAATTTAGTACTTTCAATTAATCAGGAGAAATAAAATGTACGTCATCATGCCGTGACTGGATATCATTTTTCACGGACCTTATTCTCAAGGCCAAACGCAGGAGACTTTTCTCATCCCTTTCCATCATCCATTGCACAGCTGTTTCATCATTATCGGCAATGCGTGCCACTTTCTCTAAAAGTCCAAAATCAAATTTCACCAACCATTGGCAAGCCTGTTCTCTACCCTCTGAACATTCTATCATCGCCATCAAATGCGGAAACTTATTCTGCAAAAGCCATTCACGCGCTTCTCGCTTGTGGTGCAAGGCATAAACAAACAAACCTAATTCAGGGTATCCATTGGCCATCAACCAATCTCTAATCTCCTTGTTTCCCAAAATGGCTTCAGACCAAGCCAAAATTATTTTCTCAGGATAAGCCACTTGATAATTTTTTACAAATTAAAAACAATTCCCATACAACAGCCTTTATTTTGCACTGAATTGGATTTCATGAACAGGTCGCTACTTCTTTCAGCCTTCGTTATTTTGTCTTTTAAAACAAGATGCCAAATCATCCTTGGTCCTGATGGTGAGAAATTAATCAAAAGTCCTTTTGAAGTGGTGGATCAAGGTTGGGAAGATCGCGGTGCACTGTCGATCAGCAGCACGCAGACCTATCTTTCCCATTGGGCTTCGGGAGGTAACAGCGCATTCAATCTAACCGGTCTTCTGAATTATGGAATCTTTTACCGAGACAACAGGCACAGTTGGGACAACATTCTCAATGCGGCCTATGGACGATCGGTGATTGAATTGAATCAACCCTCCGTCAAAACAGACGACAAGTTGGATTTTACCACCAAGTATGGAAGGAGAGCCAAATACAATTGGAGTTATACCGCCATGTTCAACTTCAAAACCCAATTCGCGGGTGGTTACATTTCAGGCAGTCGCGGAATTCCAGACCTTCAGCGAGGCAAAATTTCAGATTGGCTATCCCCTGCCTATTTCACAACAGCTTTGGGAATGGACTATTTGCAGCAGCGAACCATCACTTGCTTTATTTCGCCATTCACCGCAAAAGGCACCATCGTTAAAAATCAGAAATTGGCTGATATGGGACAGTTTGGTGTCCGACCTGCTGAAAAAGATGAAAATGGGAACATCACCAGGCCCGGTGAAAATTTAAGAATGGAGTATGGGGCATACATCCGAATAGGACTTTCTAAGTCTTGGAAAGACCAATATCGTTTGGACGCCAAACTAGAAATGTTCTCGAGTTACCTGCACAATCCACAAAACATAGACTTTAACTTGGAAAGTGTATTGGGATGTAAAATCAGCAAAAACATCGGGTTTTCTGTGACCATGCAAATGGTCTATGACGACGATATTATTCTGATCAAGCAGCCCGCTGGATTTGACGACAAAGGCATACCGATTCCAGAAATCAAAGGGCCTGGACTTCAATTCAAAGAAGTTTTGGGCATCGGATTTCAATATTCTTTGTAATTCAAAAGAAATTACTTATATTTGCATCCCAATTTTTAAGAAAATGAAAGACGGAATACACCCAGAAAACTACCGATTGGTTGTTTTTAAAGATATGTCAAACGAATATGCGTTTTTAGGCAAATCAACCATTAACACCAAAGAAACCATCCAATGGGAAGATGGCAATGAGTATCCAGTTGTAAAATTGGAGATTTCTCACACTTCACATCCTTTCTTTACAGGAAAAGTTACCTTGGTGGATACTGCTGGTCGTATTGATAAATACAACAGCCGTTTCGCTAAGTTCAAAAAATAAATTTGCGTACTGCAAAGTTTCAAGGGGCTCAATGCCCCTTTTTTTGTTGATACCTTGGATGATACAATCCTATCTCCTCCCTCAACCGCTGGCGATCCAAATGGGTGTAAATTTCTGTGGTTGTGATGGAGGCATGTCCCAACATTTCCTGAACAGCCCTCAAATCCGCGCCAGCCTCTACCAAATGAGACGCAAATGAATGCCGAAACGTGTGGGGAGATATCGACTTTTGAATACCATTCTTCACGGCCTCTCGATTGACGATATTCAGGATGGTCATGCGGCTTAAACGGCTTCCGCGTTGATTCAAAAAAACAGTATCCTGGAATCCTTCTTTCACCAATTGGTGATTGCGTTCTCGATCAAAATAGTATTGCACCCATTTCACCGCCGTGTTTCCAATAGGAACCAAACGTTCCTTGTTCCCTTTTCCCAAAATCTTCACATACCCTTCTGAGAAGAAGCAATTGGAGATTTTCAGGGTCAATAACTCCTCTACCCTCAATCCACAGCTGTACAAGACTTCCAATATGGCTCGATCGCGATGGCCCGCTGAGGCGGACAAATCAACATGATCCAAAATCGCAAAAACCTCTGCTTGATTCAACACATCCGGCAAATACTTCCCCATTTTCGGGCTATCGATATTCAACATCGGATTCTTGTCTAGCCCGAACTCCATCACCAGGAAATCATAATAAGCACGCATGGCCGATAGCAAACGATTCTGTGAACTGGATGCTATCCCGTGTTCGACACAGAAGGTCAAAAAAGACCGAACTTCTTCCTCGCTTGCATCCTTTACATCCTTATTGCCCTCCTGCAGAAAAACGAACCATTTGTTCAAATCGTAAGCATAAGCCTCCACACTCTTGGGAGACAATCCTCTTTCCAAACGGAGGTAAGTAGTAAATGCTTTTAATTGGGTTGACATGGCTTCTCATAAAAACGGAAACCCTCCACTAGGGAGGGTTTTCAGACATCATTACCTAAACAAATTCTATTATTAACCAAAGTACTTAGAGAAAGCCGTTGCTTCGCAATAAGTATGCGTTCAATCTTTTTACTGCACCCACTTTTGCTGGGTAATCATCAATGCTTCTTGCACTGTAATTCGATTTCCATCTTGATAAGCTGTAACAAATGGGCCTGGTAAATTGGGACACTGCGCGGTCAAGGCCACTCGTTTGTCCCGGGCTTCCTTGTATTCACTGAACTGCCCATGTGTCCATTTCATCCATCCTTCATGATTCTCTACTTGACACTGTCCATCAAATCCAAACTTGCTTTTCCATTCCGATTTGGCCACACTTCTGTGATTGGCCAATATCTGAACACGGTACTTCACGCCACTGCTGCTCGCCACATTCAGCTTGGCTTCTTTGTTCTTGCTGGGCACTTCCTTTAATCGCTCCTTTGGGGTGGATTTCGGATTGGGAGATACCGGCTTTTCCTTTGCTACTTCAACCTTTGGTTCCGCCTTTTGTTTAATGGGATCAACTTGCGCCGTATTCTGCACTTCCACTTTCGGTTCATTTTTCACTTCTGCTGGAGGTGATACTCTTGAACCCGCAACGACTGGGATTTCTCTGGGTTGATTATCGACCACAAAACTCAATTTACCGTCAATGGTCAAGCCACTTTCAGGCAAAGTCGCACAAGTCAATTTGTATTTTACAGCAACTACCTCCGCTCCAGGAACTTCAAACCAAACATATTTGATATTGCCGCCATCCACTGTGACGGTGGCTCCGCCATTTTGCATTTTCGAAATCACACATCCCTCACTCGCCCACTCTTGCAACTTTAAAAAACCTTTCAATCCGTTCAATTTCACCAACAATTCAACTACAAAATCATCACCAACCTTATTGATGAATCTTTCACATGTGGGCAGCTCATTGTTTGCATTCAACGTTGTCTTATAAGCATAAGCCAACATCTCATCCTGCGTCACGAGCATCTCATTCTGTGCAGAGCCCTCTTCTAAATTACTGGAGACCGCGATATCCTTTCGCTTGCTGTTCTCAATGAAAGAAAACACACCTGAAATGTCATTTAAATTTCCTTCTGCTCCATTTTTCACCAACTGATAGGTGATTTGAAATTGATCTACTTGAGGAAGATTCATCCAAACAAATCGAATTTTCTGCTCGGAGAAAGTAAATGAGGCTCCTTTGGTTTCCATCGCTCGAACGATATAGCCCTTTGGAATGTTGATTTCAAGTTTGGCAAATCCTTCAAGACCCGACTTATCTATCTTCACCTTCACTACACTGGTCCCACTCTTGGTAAAAGACAAAGGAATTTCCTGCTTCACCGTTGGTTCATCCCACTCCAAACTAAGCAAGCTCATTAGGCCAATGGTCATCAGATGAAACGTAATCAGAAGAATCCTCATGTTTATTCTTTTTATCGAAACAAAAATGAAATTTGTTGTCAACCCTTTTCTGTTTTGTTTCAACATTTGCAAACAGCAAATTGTGAATTGCATGAAAACCATTGTACAAAAAGTCAACGCCGTAAAAAAAGTTTATGCCCAGCTCGATAAGAAAATCGACGCCTTGCAACAAGAGTCAGGACTCCATTGTCCATCTGGCTGTGGCCAATGTTGCAAAAAAGCAGATATTGAATGCACTCCTGTGGAATTTCTTCCCATGGCATTGGATTGGTTGGATGAGGGGGTGCTTTGGGAGAAGTACGATGAGATAAAACAATTGAATGAACCGCTGTGTTTTGTGTATCGCCCCAGCGTTACTTCCTTTGGAGGACTTTGCAACAATTATCCGAATCGTGGACTCATCTGCAGATTGTTTGGCTATTCCGCTCGTGTCAATAAAGAAGGAACAAAGGAAATGGTTACTTGCAAAATATTGAAAGAAGAGCAATCCAACGCATTGGCTAAAATTGCATCCAACCCCAAAGTCATGCCCGTCATGACCCATTACTCCTCAAGGATGGCCAGTATCGATTTGCAATTGAACACGCACATGCCCATCAATCAAGCCATGCTTCAGGCCATTGAAACCGTTGGCGCCTATTACACCTATCGTCAAAGAAGAAAAGGGAAAAACAAAAGGTCATCCCAATGATAAGATGACCTTTTATAAAAACCTGCAAGGAAAATATGAAACCGGATAAACCGGCAAACCA
>JBDKGG010000044.1:0-20663 GCA_039798325.1 Bacteroidota bacterium | reverse complement strand
GATAAATCAGGTGCTTTCAATTTGGACAATACGCAAGTTTTGGCTGAGAATACTTACATGGTTGATGTCGATAAATTGGATTACATTGGTATTCAAGGAGACCGTTTCTCTACCCGCAATTTGAAAGAAAATACGAATTTTGCTAAAGAGTATTTCATTCAACCCATTGAAAAGGATGTTGAGTACCACATGCCATTGGTGCAATACCCATACAACAAAACAGAATTGTTGGTGAACGAGACGGTAAACTCTCAAGACTCTTTGAATTACCTGTTTGATTTGTTGGCCAAGAATAAAACCTGGAAGATTCAATTGGAAGCCCACACCGATGCTAGAGGTAGTGTAGAGGCAAATCAAATTCTATCTGATGGTCGTGCCAAGACGTGTGTGGATTACTTGGTGTCCAAAGGGATTGATGCAAGGCGCATTGTTCCGGTTGGAAAAGGTGAGAGCCAGCCCATCACATTGAAGAAAGATCAAGCCAATTTCAAGGCGGGTGATATTTTGAATGAGGAGTATATCGCCAAATTGGCCACCAATGAAGAGAAGGATGTTGCTCACCAGTTGAATCGCCGTACTGTTTTCCGCATTTTGGCCACTGATTTTGATCCCAACAAACCGGATAATGTTCCACCTGTCCTAGCACCGGATAAAGGCAAATCAGGAACCAAGCCAACTCCAGGTGGAAAACCAGGAACCAAGAAACCATAATGTTGATGACTTCGGTTAAGTTTTAGACTTATACAGTATCAATACCTATTATTTTTGCAGCGGGCTTGACCCGCTGCTTTTTTTATAATCATGAGTGATTCACAACGGTATCAATTGCGCGGAGTTTCCGCGAAGAAAGAGGATGTGCATGCGGCCATTGCCCATGTGGACAAGGGGCTTTTTCCCAATGCTTTTTGTAAAATCGTGCCTGATTATTTGACGGGTGATGAAGATTATGCATTGGTAATGCATGCTGATGGTGCAGGGACCAAATCATCTTTGGCCTATTTGTATTGGAAAGAGACTGGTGATTTATCTGTTTGGAAAGGCATTGCCCAAGATGCGCTAGTAATGAATCTAGATGATTTACTTTGTGTCGGAATTACAGATAACATACTACTGAGTTCAACAATCGGAAGAAACAAAGGGCTAATTCCTGGAGAGGTGATTAAGGCGATCATTGATGGTACCGAGGAATTGGTTGCAGATTTGAAGGTTCAAGGAGTAGAAATTAAAACCACAGGAGGAGAGACGGCAGATGTTGGTGACTTAGTTCGAACAATAATTGTGGACAGCACGGTTGTAGCTAGGATTAAACGGTCAGATGTTATCGATAATGCCAATATCGCTCCGGGTCAGGTGATTGTGGGTTTTGCATCATACGGTCAAGCGACCTATGAAAAAGAGTACAATGGAGGCATGGGAAGCAACGGCTTAACATCCGCGCGTCATGATGTTTTCCAGAAGAAATATGCGAATCTTTATCCTGAAACCTTTGATCCCAATATTCACCAAGAAGTAATTTATACAGGAAGTCAAAGTGTTGAGAATAATATTGAGGGGTTGTCCATTGACGCGGGGAAATTGGTTTTATCTCCAACTCGAACATACGCGCCGCTGATTAAAAAGATTCTCAATTGGAATAGATCGGCTGTCAAGGGAATGGTTCATTGCAGTGGTGGTGGACAAACCAAAGTGCTTCATTTTGTTCAAAATGTTCATGTAGTAAAAGATAATTTGTTTCCTCTTCCGCCTTTATTCGAGATGATTCAGAAGGAAAGCAATACGGAGTGGAAAGAAATGTATCGGGTATTTAATATGGGTCACAGAATGGAAATTTACACTGATGTTGAATCGGCAAATGAAATGATAGCCTTGGCAAAGACGTTCAATATTGAGGCGCAAATTATAGGAAGAGTGGAGGAGAGTTTGAATAAAAAGCTTACCATACAAACGGATAGAGGGACATTTGAATACAACGACTGATGATAGATTTGTTGCAAAGGCTTTTGGCCATAGAGGATCGATATGTTGAGGTGTCCAAGTTGATTACTGATCCATCCGTTATTTCAGATATGAAGCGATATCCAGCGCTGATGAAAGAATACAAAGATCTAGAGAAGATTGTGGACAAGGGTCGGTTGTATAAAAAGTCAAAAGATGATTTCCAAGGAGCAAAGGACATATTGTATAGTCAAGAAGATGCGGCGCTGAAGGAATTGGCTCAAATGGAATATGATGAGCTTGAGCCGCTTATTGAACAATTGGAAAATGAAATAAAAGTGATGCTCATCCCCAAAGACCCAGAGGATGAACGGAACTGCGTGGTGGAGATACGCGGAGGTACTGGAGGGGATGAGGCGGCGATATTTGCAGGTGATTTGTATAAAATGTACACCCGATATGTAGCGAATAAGGGATGGAAATATGAAGTTTTAAGTTTGAGTGAAGGAACAGCAGGAGGATTCAAAGAAGTTGTTTTTGAAATTCAAGGTGTTGATGTCTATGGCACTATGAAATTTGAAAGTGGGGTACATCGTGTTCAACGAGTACCAGAAACAGAAGCACAAGGCAGGGTGCATACTTCGGCGGCTACAGTAGCTGTTATGCCAGAGGCAGAGGAGTTTGATGTGGTTATAAATCCCGCAGATATTCATCGAGATACCTATCGAGCAAGTGGGGCGGGTGGTCAGCACGTTAATAAGACAGAGTCAGCTGTGCGTTTGACCCACGTTCCGACAGGTGTGATAGTGGCTTGTCAAGAGGGGCGATCTCAGCATGAGAATCAGGAAAAGGCCATGCAAATGTTGCGAACAAAAATTTTTGAAGCTGAGGTCAATCGCCGGCAAGAAGAACGCGCGAGAATGCGAAAGTCTTTGGTGAGCACAGGAGATCGTTCGGCGAAAATTAGAACCTATAACTTCCCGCAAGGACGGATGACAGATCACCGCATCAATTTGACTTTGTATAACTTGGATGCAGTCATGAACGGTGAGATAGAAGACATTATTGAAGCTTTGCAAGTGGCGGAGAATGCTGAGAAATTATTGGCTGGTAACAACGATTAGATATGAACAGGAAAAAATTAGCCGCAATCATTCAGGAGCGAAAATCACTGCTATGTGTTGGGCTAGATATTGATGTGAATAAGATACCTGCAGGAGTGTCTCCCTTGGAATTTAACAAAGCGATCGTGGATGCTACTAGAGATTTGGCGGTAGCTTTTAAACCCAATTTAGCATTTTATGAATGCATGGGAAAGGAGGGTTGGACTCTTTTTGAAGAAACCGTGAAGTATATTGGTAAGGATCACTTGATTATTGCAGATGCCAAGCGAGGAGATATCGGCAATACCAGTCGGTATTATGCACAAACTTTTTTTGAGACCTATGCTTGCGACGCTGTCACGATTGCTCCCTATATGGGGGAGGATAGCATAACCCCATTTTTGGGATTTGAAGACAAGTGGGCCATTATTTTGGGATTGACATCCAATAAAGGATCTCACGATTTTCAGATGCTTTCCACAGGTGATGAAAAGCTATACCAGCATGTCATTCGTCAAACAGCCCTTTGGGGAAGTGATGAGAACATGATGTTTGTTGTAGGAGCTACGCAAAACAGTGAGTTAAAAGATATTCGTAAAATAATCCCGAATCATTTTTTATTGGTTCCTGGTGTTGGTGCTCAGGGAGGCAGCTTGGAAGAGGTGTTAAATGCAGGAATGACTGAAGATGGAGGTTTGCTTATTAACGCGTCCAGAAGCATATTGTATGCATCATCAGGTAGTGATTTTGCTTTGGCAGCTCGAGAAGAGGCCATGCGAATGCAAAAGGTAATGGCACTTTACTTATCTTAATTCAACCTTTCATTGTATCTTTCCGTCGTGCAAAATTATTTCCAATGTCCAAAATGTTCGTCTGCTATAGAAGCAGAGCATGAGCAGCTCCTTTGTTCAAGTTGTGGTTCGCGTTTTGAGGTAAAAGAGGGTATTTCTTTTTTACTGGATGAAGATAAAATTGGCTGGGCAGATAGAAAATTAAGAGATCAATTTTACGATGGGATTTTAGGGAAGTTTTATCATCGCTTGATGCCATTGTTGTCATTACCCGCCCGCCCATTTTCGATTTCAAAAACCGATTGGTTGATTTTTGTGACTACATGGATATTATTAACGTTTTCTTTCGTGAGCGTTTTCCAAGGGTTATTCCAATCAGGAATGTTCTCATTTCAGTTTTATTTTGGGCTTTTGGTATTGGTGTTTTTTGGTGTTTTTTTTATTAGACATCCACATTTTTTTCATTTGTTATGGTCGGCAGTGCCTGCCAAAATAAGTTTAGAAAGAAAAAAGTACCGTTATAGCAAGACGTTTGCAGAAATTCATCGTGAAGTTCAGGATGCTTTCCGCTCTGGTAAAGAGAAAATTAGGCTACTTGATGTGTCGACAGGTACTGGTAATTCATTGCTGCGGCATGGCTGGACATCCCTAAATGCTGAAATTGTGGGGTTCGATTTATCAGAAACCATGTTGCGCCAACTTCAGGAATCCGCTTTGCGCTTGGGTATCTCAGTGGAATTGGTCATTGGAGATGCTACAAATCTTCCTTTTGCGGATGATTCTTTTGATGTTGTCACCAATTATGGGGCATTGAATGGTTATACCAATATCCAACGCGCATTATCTGAAATGAATCGGGTAATGAAACCAGGAGGTTTCGGAGTTTTTTTAGATGAGCAGCTTTACAATAAGTCTACTTGGATCGAAAAACAATATTTCTCTAAAGTATTGAGCTCTCACAACTTGATTCATCATTGTCCCAGCCATTTATTGCCTCCGAATACAGAGGAGGTCCAGGTTCATCAAATCTATGAATTTTACTACCTGTGTACCTTTAGGAAAAAATGACATGATTTGAACATGTCAATGGGAGTTCTGAGGCTCAGTCTAATGCGAGGTGACTAATCGCCCAACGCTTCAGCTTTCTTGAGCTCTTCATCGATAATGGCTTCTATTTCTTTGCGCTCGGCGTCATTCAGCTTTTGATTCAATTTGGCTTGTTGTTTCAAATAACGATACATGTGCTTTTTGTGGATCTCATATGCAACGTAGGTGGTGTAATTTCCCTCAGCATTTCTGTATTGTTCTTGATCGATTTTTCTTAAGTCGGCTAGTTTGGTGTTGGTTACCTCACGGATGAGCGATTCGAATTTTTCCGTGATCTCAGATGCTTTACCCACCTCCGTCTCACCAGCATATTGATCGGTGACTCCCTTGATGGTGGTGCTCATTTGCTGCGCCAATTCTTTTTTGGCTTGCAAATCGGCCTTGCTTTCTGAGATGTTTTGATCTTTGCTTTCACCTTTCCCAACCCCTCTAAAATAGCGGTTGTTGCTTTCATATTTTTCACCGGTGAAAGGCTCCTTTACTTTGGATCCAAGAAATTTATTTGAATGGCAAGCTGTTAGCGAGATGAACGCTACAATGGCTAAGAAGATGGTTCTTTTCATTTTACTAATTTAGAAAACCTTTTTGTTAAATATCATGCCAGTGGAGAGAAAAACGTTAAAAAAGTTTTGAGTTGACGTGTTACTTGGTACTTTGCGGTTGCAAGAAAAATTTAACCAAAAGATTAGCATGAAAAAAATCTACATGATTGGAGCGATGTTGTTCAGTATGACAACGATGATGGCTCAAACATTTGTGCAAGGAACACTGCCAGGACAGTATCGTTCAGGCGGTGTCACGGGGGTATGGGACATGAACAATGACGGATTGAACGACATTGTTGTTATGGATCAAAGTACCACATTGCGCATTCTTTATCAACAGCCCAACGGAAGTTTCTCGGTGGTGAATACTGCTACCACACCATTGGGTCAGGCCCAGTGGGGTATGACAGTGGGAGATTATGATAACGATGGTTATGGTGATGTGATGTGCGGCGGAAACTATGATGGCGCTCATTTTTACAACATCGATGCCAACGGAAACGCGGTGCTTACCACGAATAGTTCTGCGAGCATCTTTATGCAAGCATGTTTGTTCGGTGATTTTGATAATGATGGATGGTTGGATGCTTTTGCTTGCCATGATGATGGCCCAGCCTTTATGTTTAGAAATGACGGAACAGGAACATTGGTTCCCGATCAAACGCTCATCGATTACAATTTGTATCCAGGAAACTATCCCGGAACTACGGATCCTTTGATGTCTGGAAACTATGGCAATGAGTTTTGCGATTTTGACCGTGATGGAGACATGGATTTGTTGGTGGCCAAGTGTCGTCAGGCATCTAATGATCCATTGGATGTAAGAAGAACCAATTTGTTGTTTGTCAACGATGGAAACAATGTTTATACTGATGATGCGCATGCCAGAGGTTTGGTAAATCTTCAACAGTCTTGGACAGCCACCTTTGGTGATATTGATAACGATGGTGATTTTGATTGTTTCATGACCACTCACTCAGGTGGTATCAGAATGTATGAGAATGATGGATTGGGATACTTTACAGATATTTCTCAATCTTCAGGATTGACTACTCAAGGTTTTTTCATGCAAGGTCAGATGGCTGATTTTGATAATGACGGTTTTTTAGATGTTTTGCATGCTGGTGGAAATTTTGGTTATTATCATAACAATGGTAACAAGACGTTTACGGCAATGAATAATTTGATTGCTAATCCACAAACCATGCACGGATATGGATTGGGTGATTTGAACAATGATGGATTCACGGATATTTATGCCAACTATGGTAATGCCAATGGTTATGTTACCCCATCCAATCAAAATGACATTCTTTGGTTGAGTCAGCCCAATGGAAACCATTGGATTGGATTTGACTTAGAAGGTACAATATCCAACAAAAATGCAGTGGGTGCTTTGGTTGAAATTCATGGCCCATGGGGTACTCAAATTCGTGAAGTGCGTTCAGGTGTGTCATACGGAATAACCAACTCCAATCTTTTGGTTTTTGGTATTGGAGCTAATACTTCTATTGATTACGCTGTTATTCATTGGCCAGCAGGTGGTACGCAAGTGGTGGTCAACCCAGCGGTAGATTCCTACAATAACTATATTGAGTCACCTTGTATGATTAATCCATCAGTGAGCATTTCTAGCAATGGAGCTACTTCCATTTGCCCAGGACAGACCATTGATATTACAGCTAGCTTAAGTGGAACCAACTCAGTGGTTTGGTCCAATGGTGAAACGTCAAATGCCATTACTGTTGACGCTAGCGGAGTCTATTCTGCCTATGCTTATGATCCCGCCAATGGATGTGCTTCATCTTCGAATCAAATCAATATTTCTGTAGATGATCAACAGCCACCTACCATCACCATGCAAGGGGATGAGGTGACCTGTGAGGGAAGCGTTGTAACATTGACCGCAAGCTCAGGAAATGCTTATTTGTGGAGCAATGGTTTGCAAACACAAATGATTGAAGTGAATGCTTCAGGTGATTATTCTGTTCAAGTGGACGGTGGTTGTGGTTTTATTGGATCCAATGAGACTGTATCCATCAATGTTTTGGATGCTCCTTCTGTTACCACACAGGATTATCAAATCGATGCTTCAGGAAGTGTTGATATGGCAGTAGTGGGTAATGGAGATATTACATGGTATTCAGATGCTGCAGGTACAAATGCGGTGTCTAGCGGTGCTGCCTATACTACCAATGTTTCAGCAACAACTACCTATTATGTTGAATCAGTAAACAATTATCCTGGTGCAGAAGGTCAGGGAGGAAATCCTGCCAATGCTACAACAGGACAATATTCCAACTCAACCTTCTATTTGTTGTTTGATGCCATGCAAGACATTGTTATTGATAGTGTCATGGTGTATGCGCAAAACGCGGGTACAAGAAATATTGAATTGGTTGATGCCAACGGGACTCAAGTTACTTCTGGTACTTTTGATGTGCCAGCAGGGCAATCCTACATTGCACTTAATTTCAACGTTCCTCAAGGAACAGGTTATGGTTTGCGTCCAGTGGCCAACTCTCAGCCTGGTTTGTGGAGAGATGGTGCAGGTACTACATTGGCCTTCCCATACTTGATCAACGATGCATCAAGTAACACTTTGGCTTCTATTACCGGAACAACAGTTCAAGCGCCCAATTCATTAAACTATTACTACTTCTTTTATGATTGGCACATCAGCACACCTTCTTTCAATTGTTCAACAGGCTTGCTTCCCGTTACAGTTTATGTAGGCAATGTTTTGGGATGTACATCTCCAGACGCTTGTAACTATAATTCTTTGGCCACAACAGAAGACAACTCTTGTGTTTATCCAGGTTCACCTTGTGATGATGGGGATGCAACTACAATCAATGATGTTTATGCATCTGATTGTTCTTGTGTAGGAGAAACGGTTGGTGTGGAAGAGGCTACATGGATGGCTTATGGTGTTTATCCTAACCCAACTCAAGGTGTTTTGAATATTCAATTCCCAGCTCTTTCAGGTTCTGTGCAAATGAGCATCATGGATGTGAATGGAAGAGTGGTTGAAGTTAAAACCATGAATGGGTTCAATCAAGCCAATCAAGTGACCCTAAACTTGAGTCATTTGGCAGCGGGTTGGTACAATTTGAAATTGGTTAGTGAGAAGGGAGTTCAAAACTTGAAGTTTCAAAAGCACTAATGATTGATTTATTGAATGAAAAAAAGCCACCTTCGGGTGGTTTTTTTTGTCTTACAATTTTATTCAACTCAATTCGTTTGTAGTTTCACAGCATGAAGAAAATTTGTCTTTTGTCTTTCTTTACACTCTATGTAGTTCTTTTAGGAATAGGACAAAAGGTATTGCCCAAGAATTTACCAGATTTTGATGATAGTCCTTTTCACTTTGGATTTTTGGTTTCAGGTAATCGATCTTTTTTTGATATCCGACAAAAGTTTGAAACCAGTTTTCAGGATAGTTTGTTTGGGATTGTGAATGATCCTCAGCCTGGATTTAACTTGGCCTTGTTGGCTTCATATAATCCCATTCCCGCATTGAGTTTTCGATTTATTCCTGGACTGGCCTTCCAAGATCGGGCATTGCAATTTCGCTTTTTGAAGTCCAATGGTAAAGAGGAGTCTATTATGGTGAGGACAGAATCCGTGTGGTTGGAGTTTCCTGTGTTGTTGAAGATGCGGACCAATCGGGTTGGGAATTTCGCATCTTATGCACTTGCAGGTGCGAAATACGGCATTGATATGCAAACGCAAAAGGATGTGAACAATGCATTGGTGGGTGAGGCGATAATCAAATTGCAGAACAAAGATTTTTGCCTGGAGTTTGGCGGGGGCGCTGATTTTTTCATGCCATTCTTTAAATTCTCTACGGAGTTCAAGATTGGCTATGGTCAGAACAATTTACTCATTCCAGATGGTACACGCTTTACGAATGCACTGGAGTCCTTAAGAACCAGAACATACGTATTCACCATTTCATTCGAAGGGTGATTAATCTGCTTTCTTAATTCGGAA
The DNA here is from genome assembly GCA_039798325.1 of Bacteroidota bacterium. Classification (GTDB taxonomy): domain Bacteria; phylum Bacteroidota; class Bacteroidia; order Flavobacteriales_D; family Sanyastnellaceae; genus CAMCTV01. The sequence continues at coordinate 11,186 of JBDKGG010000044.1, read as the reverse complement.
TAAGAAGGTGTCAAAAAGCCAACCGGCGATCAAGGAATAGATGAGCGAGGTGATGACCAGGGCAACACCGCCCAGGCTGGCCAGTGAGCTTAGTTTGGTAAACAAGATACTTCTTTCGATGGCTTTGGTTTTCAATTGCTCAATGGTATGTCCTTTGAGTGCCGGATTTTCCTGAATGATTTTTTGAAATTCTTCTTTGGTGTCCAATGACTCAATGATGAGGGCGATATCTTGCTGTTGCTTGATATTCATCTCATCACTGAACCAGTTGTAGTAAATGACAATCATGCCGGTTCCAAGGATGCTGTACAAAACACTATACTTAGCTGCTTTTTTGAACAGATTTAAAAAGCCATATTGCCTTTGTTGATGCGCATGCATCATCGCCAGACTGATGGCAATGAGAATAAATAGTATCTGTGTCAATACACCCCATTTGCTACCTGAAGCAGCTTGATAATGCGTGAAATGGCCAATGACCATTCTTGTTGCCAACCAAAGAAAGGCCAGTATTAAAACGACATAGATGCTGCTAAAGATCCTACGCATTCATCGAGATTAAAAATTCCTCGTTGTTTCTTGATTTTTCGATGCGGTCTTTAACGAATTCCATTGCCTCAACAGGGTTCATATCTGCCAAGTGTCTTCTCAAAATCCACATGCGTTGTAAGATGTCTTTGTCGTGCAACAAATCTTCTCTTCTTGTTCCAGAAGATAATATGTCGATTGCAGGATAGATTCGGCGATTGGAAATCTTGCGATCCAACTGCAACTCCATGTTACCTGTTCCCTTGAATTCTTCAAAGATGACCTCATCCATTTTGGAACCTGTATCGACAAGTGCTGTTGCTATAATCGACAACGAACCTCCGTTTTCAATTTTTCGAGCAGCACCAAAAAATCTTTTTGGTTTTTCCAAAGCGTTGGCTTCAACACCACCACTCAATACCTTACCGCTAGAAGGAGCTACGGTATTGTAAGCCCTTGCTAAACGAGTGATTGAATCCAAAAGGATGCATACATCATGACCACATTCTACCAAACGTTTTGCTTTTTCAAGAACGATGTTGGCAATCTTAACGTGGCGTTCAGCGGGTTCATCAAAAGTTGAGGCAACCACTTCGCCTTTTACACTGCGTTTCATGTCGGTCACCTCTTCAGGTCTTTCATCAATCAACAAAACCATCAAATACACTTCAGGATGATTTTGCGCGATGGCATTGGCGACATCTTTTAAAAGGGTTGTTTTACCCGTTTTGGGTTGTGACACAATCATTCCTCTTTGTCCTTTTCCGATAGGGGAGAAGAGGTCCATGATGCGCATGGAAATATTGTTGTTGTTGTCTGCTAGTTTGAAACGCTCATTGGGGAACAATGGCGTTAAGAATTTGAATGGAACGCGGTCTCTGACCCAACTTGGTTCGCGTCCATTGATCATTTCGACGCTGATCAAAGGGAAATATTTTTCACCTTCTCTGGGAGGGCGAACCGCGCCTTTAACGGTATCTCCCGTAAGCAAACCAAAAGTCTTGATTTGTTGTTGGCTAACATATACATCATCCGGAGAGTTCAAGTAATTGAAATCAGAGGAGCGAAGAAAACCAAAACCATCGGGCATCATTTCCAAAACGCCTTCAGCTATAACCAACCCATCGAAGTTGTATCCATGTTCGTCGGGTTGTCCACGCTTGGATCGGTCGGGTCGGGCTACGTTGTTTTGTTGTACAACATCTGCATTTCCTTCTGGACGATGCTGGGGACGAGGTGACTCAGCTCCAGGTTGATTTTGATGATGCTGAGGTTTATTGGGTTGATCAAAGCGCTTGTTTCTTTGAAAATCATCGCGATGTTCACGTTGCGGTCTATCTTGATTGTTTCTGCGATCCTGATGCTGAGGACGATCCTCTCTATTGTGCTGATGTTGTGGTCGGTGAGGACGATTTTCTTGAGCGGGTTGCGCAGTAGTATCAACTTTAGGAGTTGAGGTTTCGTCGGCAGAAGCTGCAGGGGCAATCACAGGAGCATCATCGGACAAGCTGCCCGCCAATTCCAAAGGCAGTTCAGCTGTTTCTTTTTTAATGCGCTCTCTTTTTCTTTTGTTGTTGTCCTCTGCACTCTCCGCGCCAGTTGCAGCGGATTGAGCAGGAGTTGCGGGGGCTGAAGAAACCTGTGAAGTGTTTTGTGAATCTATTATCTTAAAAACTAGATCTTGTTTTTTTAATTTATCAGATTGGGTGATGTTCAACTTATCTGCGATCTCACGCAATTCACCAACTTTCATCGCATTTAGCGAAACAATATCGTACATGTAATGTGGATTTGATTTTTAGAATTTGCCCGAATGGGCGATGCAATTGTACAACCAAATTTTGAATCTCCAACTTTTTTTTTCAATTATATTTGACGCCATGATACAGCGTATTCAATCCCTTCAATGGCTTGGAGCCATCATTGCTCTCGGTGTTCAAATTTGGATCAATCAATGGATGGTGAGTAAGGACATTCATTGGTTGTTGTTATTGCCAATAGGGATGTTGGTGTATACCATTTTTGCCTACAACAATCGCAAGCGACAAATTACTTGGTCAAAAATTTCATTGGTGACCATGTTGCTTTGCACCGTCGTGATTGAAGTCATGATTCGTGGTTACTGGAATGACAAGACCAGGGTATATTACTCAGTCCCCATTGCGGCATTTGCTTTGACCTATTTGGCCATGCGCAATGTTCAAAGGGATGAAGCCAAAGTGCGTTCTGTTGATCGCATTCGTTGATTATTCCTTGGGGCCATTTTCCGATTTGTCATAGGCTGCGATGATTTTTCGAACCAACTTGTGACGGATCACATCTTGTTCGTCCAATTCAACAATCGCGATGTCAGGAGTATTTCGTAGGATGTGCACGGCGTGCATTAGTCCGCTCTTTTGACTCTTGGGTAAATCGATTTGAGAAGCATCACCGGTGATGATGAACTTGGCATTTTGTCCCATTCTGGTCAGAAACATTTTCATTTGAGCCACTGTGGCATTCTGGGCTTCATCCAAGATGACAAATGCTTTGTCCAAAGTTCGTCCGCGCATAAATGCCAATGGGGCAATTTCGATGATGTTTTTTTCCATGTATTCCGCCAACTTCTCATAAGGAATCATGTCCATGAGAGCATCATAAAGGGGTTGTAAATAGGGGTCTAATTTTTCCTTTAAGTCTCCTGGTAAGAAGCCCAAATTTTCTCCAGCTTCTACTGCGGGTCGGGTAAGAATAATGCGTTTGATTTGTTTGTCCTTTAATGCTCTTACCGCCAATGCTACTGCGGTATAGGTTTTACCAGTTCCTGCAGGACCAATCGCGAAAATCATGTCGTTGTTGTCGCACGCTTCGACAATGCGGTGTTGATTGGGTGACTTGGCGACTACTTTGTGTCCTCCAGGCCCATAAACCAGCACGTTGTCTTTGCCGTTCTCCACCTTAACTTCTTTCTCGCCGGCCAATATCAATTCCAATTGTTGCATGCTCAGCGATTGATACTTTTCAATGTGCCAGAACAAGAGGGTCAGCATGTCATCCAATGCGGCGACATCTTCAGCGCTTCCATGTAGTTTTAAAAAGTTGCCACGAGATACAACTTTGCATTTTGGATATTTGGATAATATCAATTTGAATTTGATATTGTTGGGGCCAAAAAACTCGATGGGGTCTATGGCTGGAAGGTAAATTTCTTTCTCGATCAAATCTTTGAGGTTTGAGCGAATGTAAAAAGATTTTTGGATGAAAATGTTAATCTTTCAAGATGAAATGATATATTCGACCAACTAAACTTTAATCTATGAAAAAACTCTACACAACTTTGGCCGTATTGGCTATTTCTATGGGTATTCTAGCCCAAGTCACCGTTTTTGAAGACAATTTTGACGCCTACACAGCAGGAAATGGAGTCGTTGCTTCCAATCCGCTTTGGAGCAGTTGGTCTTCTACGGCATCTTCAGATGCCACTGTTTCCGCTGACTTTTCAAGTTCTCCAAGTAATAGTGCATTTGTCAATGGACAGGCTACTGATTTGGTATTGCCTATTGGACCTTACACTGCTGGTAAGTACATCATTTCATTTAATATGATGATTCCAACTGGTAGCACGGGTGCATATTTCAATGGCTTGCATTCTTGGTCCGCCGCCTCAACAACTTACGAGTGGGCTTTTGATGTGTTTTTTGATGGAGCGGGAGCGGTGTCCTACACCTTGGGCGGTGCGAACACGCCCTCCGCTTTGACCTACACTTTGGATCAGTGGTTCAACTTCAGAATCTTGGTGGATTTGGATAACGATTCAGTTGAAGCCAAAATGAACAATGAAGTATTGTTTGCCGGACAATGGTCTATCAACAACAATGGTGGTGCGGCTGGACTAAATCAATTGAATGCCATGGATTTCTTTGGAACGGATATGGCGAATGGTGAAGGTTCTTATTACATCGATGATGTTGCGGTGATTGACTATACTGGTGTTGGTCTTGATGAGAACATGAGCAACACCATTGCTATTTATCCCAATCCTTCGGCTCATGTTAGTGTTGTAAATGTTCCTCAGTCTTCGTTTGTTCAGGTTTTGGACATGAACGGTAAATTGTTGATGAATCAATTTGTTGTAGGAAATCAGTTGACTTTAAATGCAACTGAATTTGCAACAGGAACGTATTTGGTTCGTGTGAATCACAATGGAAAATCATTCACCAAAAAATGGATGGTGAAGTAATTTCCGAATAAATTTCGAAGTAAAAAAAAAGGGCCGGAGCAATATTGCTTTCCGGCCCTTTTCTTGTTTTCGGTTTACAACGCCTTAATTCATTTTGTACTTTAAGTCAAAGCGATCTAGATTCATCACTTTGTCCCATGCCTTTGCAAAATCTTTGACAAACTTCTCTTTTGCATCATTGCTGGCATAAACCTCAGCTAGTGCGCGCAACTCAGAGTGTGAACCAAAGATCAAGTCTGCACGAGTGGCGGTCCATTTGGATGCTCCTGTTGTGTGATCTTTTCCTTCAAAGTTCTCTTTGTGCTCGTCCATTGGTTTCCATGTGGTGTTGATGTCAAGAATGTTCACGAAGAAGTCATTGGACAATGTTTCTTTTTTGTTCGTTAAAACGCCTTTGTTGCTCCCGTCATGGTTCGCGCCAAGCACACGCATACCACCTACTAAAACAGTCATTTCAGGGACGGTTAAAGTGAGCAATTGCGCTTTGTCCACCAACAGCTCTTCAGTAGGAATGGTGTAAATGGCTTTGGTGTAATTTCTAAATCCATCGGCTTGTGGTTCCAAGTAGGAGAAAGATTGCACATCGGTTTGCTCTTGCGAGGCATCCATTCGGCCGGGTGTGAAAGGCAATTGAATGGGATATCCAGCATTGTTGGCTGCTTTTTCAACACCCACATTACCAGCAAGAACAATCAAGTCAGCCATCGAAACTTTCTTTCCTCCTTTGGCATTGCTGTTGAAATTCTTTTGAATCTTTTCCAAAGCGGTTAGTACTTTTTCTAACTGTTTAGGGTTGTTCACTGCCCAATCTTTTTGAGGTGCTAATCGAATACGGGCCCCGTTGGCTCCGCCGCGGCGGTCTGACTCACGGTAGGTAGAGGCAGATGCCCAAGCTGTAGAAACACATTCAGCAATGCTCAATCCGCTTTTTGAAATTTCTTGTTTCAATTGTTGTATTTCAAGATCACCAATAACCGGATGATTCAATGCCGGAATGGGATCTTGCCAAATCAAATCTTCTTTTGGAATCTCAGGACCCAAGTAGGTCGATTTTGGACCCATGTCGCGGTGGGTTAGTTTGAACCACGCTTTACCAAAAGCTTTGGTGAACTCATCGGGATTTTCCAAGAAGCGTTGTGAAATTTTTCCGTATGCTGGATCATATCGCATGGACAGATCGGTGGTCAACATGGTTGGCGCAATTTTCTTGGTAGGGTCATAAGCATCGGGGACCATCATGGTTGGGTTCTTGGCTACCCATTGTTTGGCCCCGGCAGGACTGGTGGTCAATTCCCATTCATTCTTCATCAAGATTTGAAAATAACTGTGTCCCCACATCGTGGGAGTTGTGGTCCATGTGACTTCTAGACCAGAAGTAATGGCATCTTTTCCTTTGCCTGTTCCATAGCTGCTCTTCCAACCCAAACCTTGTTCCTCAATGGGAGCGGCTTCTGGCTCTGGACCGACATTGCTGGCTGGGCCAGCGCCATGGGTTTTCCCAAAGCTGTGACCACCGGCAATGAGGGCAACTGTTTCTTCATCGTTCATTCCCATGCGCCCGAAGGTTTCGCGAATGTCTTTGGCTGCTGCTAAGGGGTCGGGATTTCCATTGGGACCTTCAGGGTTGACATAGACCAATCCCATTTGCACTGCAGCGAGAGGGTTTTCTAAATTTCTTCCTTCTGCATAACGTTTGTCGTCCAACCATTTGGTTTCTGATCCCCAATAAACGTTTAGTTCGGGTTCATAGACATCTTCACGTCCTCCTGCAAATCCGTATGTTGGGAAGCCCATAGATTCTAAAGACACATGGCCCGCAAGAATCATCAAATCTGCCCAAGATATTTTGTTTCCGTATTTCTGTTTGATGGGCCAAAGCAATCTGCGCGCTTTGTCCAAATTGGTATTGTCGGGCCAACTGTTTTGGGGAGCAAAACGTTCCATTCCAGAACGTGTTCCTCCGCGGCCATCTCCCGTTCTGTAGGTCCCTGCGCTGTGCCAAGCCATGCGGATGAACAATGGACCGTAATTGCCAAAGTCGGCGGGCCACCAATCTTGTGATGTGGTCAGTACTTGTTGAATGTCTTTTTTTAAAGCCGCATAATCCAGACTGTTGAATGCGGTGACGTAGTTGAAGTTGGGGTCCATTGGATTGGACTTGTTCGAGTGTTGTCTTAAAACACCAAGGTCCAATCGGTTGGGCCACCAGTCATTGACCTGGTTTCCTTTGCTGGCTGTTTTTGGTCCTTCATGGAAAGGACACTGGCTGGGATCTCCTCCCTGACCGTGTTGTGCAATGGCACTGAATCCAATCAGTGCCATTGCTAACGTTGCTATTTTTTTCATTTCGATTGTTTTACAGATTTCGTCCGTAAAACTATCTCCATTTATTCATCATTATTATTGATAATATTGATGTACTATAAGGAATGCTTATAGCAAATTTGACTCATATTTCCATTAAATCTGTATCAGCTTTTCCTCAGGCAAAGGTGATCTGAAGACTACTTGTCCATCAAACACATCCATGACCATCGGTTCTTCCTTTACAATTTTTCCAGAGAGGATGGCCTTGGAAAGGGCAGTCATAACATCCTTTTGAATCACCCGCTTAACCGGTCTGGCTCCCATAGCAGGGTCGTAGCCTTTTTCCATGATGTAGGCCATGGCGTCAGGTGTCAATTGCAATTGAATGTTTTGTTTGATCAATTTTTCAGACAAATGATGAAGTTGTATTTTAATGATACCTTCCAGATGTTTTTTACTCAAAGGCGTGAACATGATGATTTCATCGATTCGATTGAGGAACTCAGGACGCATGCTGCTCCGCAATAACTGCATTACATCTTCTTTGGTTTGTTCAAATATCTCCCATTCATTTTTCTCATTGACCTTTTCAAATCGCTCTTGAATGATGCTTGCCCCCATGTTGCTGGTCATGATGATGATGGTGTTTTTGAAGTTCACCATGCGGCCTTTGTTGTCGGTCAATCGTCCATCATCCAATACTTGCAACAAGATGTTGAAGACATCGGGATGGGCTTTTTCAATTTCATCCAACAATACAACGGAGTAAGGTTTTCTACGCACGGCTTCGGTCAATTGTCCACCTTCATCGTATCCAACATATCCGGGAGGCGCTCCTACCAATCGGCTCACACTGTGCTTCTCTTGGTATTCACTCATGTCGATGCGGGTCATGGCATTTTCATCGTTGAACAATACCTCAGACAAGGCCTTGGCCACCTCTGTTTTTCCAACCCCCGTCGTTCCTAAGAAGATGAAGGATCCTATGGGCTTGTTCTCATCTGAAAGTCCTGCACGGCTGCGTCTCACTGCATCACTGATGGCGATCACCGCTTCCTCTTGTCCCACGACGCGCTTCTTCAGTTCATCTTCCAAACGCAAGAGTTTTTCTCTTTCGCTTTCTAACATGCGGCTAACGGGGATGTGCGTCCACTTGGCGACTACTGCTGCAATTTCATCAGGATCTACTTCTTCCTTCACCATTTTCCCGTTGACTTGTAAGTCAACAAGCTTGGCTTTGGCGGTTTCTATTTGCGACTCGGTGTCTTTGATTTTTCCGTAGCGTATCTCAGCCACCAAACCGTAGTTTCCTTCGCGCTCGGCCTGATCCGCTTGGTTTTTCAAACTTTCCAAGTTGGCTTTGGCTTGTTGAATTTCTTCCACCACATCTTTCTCGGATTTCCATTTGGTGTGCAGTTGATTGCGTTGGTCTTGCAATTCCGCGAGTTCCTTTTGTATTTCTGCCAATCGTGTTTGATTGTTCTCTCTTTTGATGGCCTCTCTCTCAATTTCCAATTGCAAGATCTCACGTTCCACTTGATCCAATTCAATGGGCTTGGAGTTCATCTCCATGCGAATCATGGATGCAGCTTCGTCAATCAAGTCGATGGCCTTATCGGGTAGGAAACGATCGTTGATGTAGCGTTGAGAAAGCTCAACCGCGGCAATGATGGCGTCGTCCTTGATTTGCACTTTGTGGTGGTTCTCGTATTTTTCCTTGAGTCCACGAAGAATGGCAATGGCGTCATCACGGTCGGGTTCTTCCACCATTACTTTTTGGAAACGACGCTCCAAAGCTTTGTCCTTTTCAAAATATTTTTGGTATTCGTTCAAGGTTGTTGCTCCGATGCTGCGCAATTCTCCACGCGCCAATGCTGGCTTTAAGATGTTGGCGGCATCCATGGCACCTTCTCCTCCTCCTGCGCCAACAAGGGTGTGGATTTCGTCAATGAATAGGATGATGCTGCCATCACTCTCTTGGACTTCTTTGACAACTGCTTTGAGTCGTTCTTCGAATTCACCTTTGTACTTGGCACCGGCGACAAGGGCTCCCATGTCCAGGCTGTAGATGGTTTTGTCCAATAAGTTTTCGGGCACATCACCATTGATGATGCGGTGGGCAATCCCTTCTGCGATGGCGGTTTTACCCACACCGGGTTCACCAATGAGGATGGGATTGTTTTTTGTTCTTCGAGACAATATTTGAAGGACGCGGCGAATCTCTTCATCGCGACCGATGACGGGATCCAATTTGCCATCGCGCGCCAAGGCATTTAAGTTCTTGGCGAATTTGTTGAGGCTCTGGTAGCTTTCTTCCGCGCTGGATGAAGTGACCTTGCTTCCTTTGCGCATCTCTACTATGGTCTTTTCTACCAAGGTGCTTTGCATTCCCGCATCCTGAAGGATTTGGCTGATGTGGTCATTGCCTTGAATAAAGGACAACAATAGGTGTTCGACGGTGACGTATTCGTCACCCATCTTTTGTGCTTTGGTTGCAGCGTTCAAAAGTGTTTTGGATGCTTGACTGGACAACTGCAACTGGCCACCGCTCACCCTGGGCAGACCTTGTATGATTTTGTCCAATTGCAATTGCACATTGGTCAACGAGGCGCTGCATTTGTTGAAAATGTGCGGCGTAATGTTTTGGTCGGTTTCCAACAAGGCCTTGAGCAGGTGCCCATTTTCAATGCTACCGCTTTCTTTTTCCAAAGCGATTTGTTGGGCACGTTGAATAACCTCTTGGGTTTTTATGGTGAATTTGTTTAAGTCCATTTTTATTGGTTTTCCCGAGGACAACAAGCATTGCTCCAATGAAGGCAATCGGCAATTATGGCATTGAATTTTGAGAAGGCCTGCTAAAAGGGCAGTTGTGGCGAGAAAAATGCGGCATATTTGCAGACGATGCATGAGAAGATATTCATAGTAGGCTTTATGGCCAGTGGCAAAACGACCTATGGACGCCAATTGGCGGAGGAGAAGGGCTATCCATTTTACGATACGGATGCATTGATTGAGGAGAAGATTGGGATGAGCGTAGCGGAGTTTTTCGCGCAGTGGGGGGAGAAGTATTTTAGGCGGATGGAGCGGGATGTGTTGTATGGGTTGTTGTCGCGGCAGGAGAGTTTTGTTTGTGCTACCGGAGGCGGATCAGTATGTCAGCCAGATATCATGGATTGGTTGAATCGCGCGGGGGATACGGTGTGGTTGGATACGCCATGGGAGGTTATTGAAAAACGGTTGACAGGAGATACAACAAGACCTTTGGCCACATCCATGAGTGATGAGGAGTTAAAAATGTTGTATGATCTGCGGTGTGGGTATTATGGGAAGGCGGGGAGGAAGAAAGTGATGAGGTAGCGAGCGCATGAAATGCGATTCGCGATGATGTGATGAAATATCAAGAGTGGTGAACATCTCCCCTCCTACCGCGCAGCGGAAAGGAGGGGTGTCCCGACGAGCGCAAGCGCTGTCGGGACGGGGTGGTCTTTTAGATTCAAGATCTATTTCCAGTCAGTCAACATCGCAAACAAACAAAATTCTTCGAATCTCGTTGACAATATTATGTTTAAAATCATCATTACTGAATCGAATGACTTTGATTCCTTTTGATTGTAAATATTCTTCACGTCTCTGATCATGGGCTTGGCGCATGATGTTGTCATGAACCTTCCCATCAATTTCAATAGCAATTTTTTTATTTGCTAAATAAAAGTCAACGATGTAGGGACCGATCCCGTGTTGCCTTCGAAATTTGAAATCTTGTTGTTTTTTATTTAAGAATTTCCAAAGTCGTTTTTCAGATATGGTGGCATTGCTTCTGAGTTCCTTTCTTCTTTCTTTTTGAATTTGTCGATTCATCAATTTCATTTTGTAAAATTTGAATCAATGAAGGATTTGTGCAAGAAACATAAAAGGTTCATATATGCGGGTGAAATGGAAAGTGTGCTCAGTGTATTTAATGTCAGTTTTTTGTATTTAATGACCACTCTGTCCCTTCGGGCCACCCCTCCTTTCTCTCGCGTTGTCTCGTCCTAAAATAGGTTTACACAAAAAAAAGCCAAATGGAAAAAAAATGTAAACCCCAGTTAGGACAATTTGTGAACGGACGATTGATTCTATCCGATGAAGAAAA
>JBDKGG010000043.1:0-6174 GCA_039798325.1 Bacteroidota bacterium | reverse complement strand
AATTGCGGGTAGAGAAACGGTCTCCTTGAATACCAATGTAATCCAATTTATCGACATCAACCATGTAAGTATTCTCAGCCAAAACTTGCGTATTGTCCAAATTGAAAGCACCTGATTTATCGGTAGTCAATTTATACTCCGCACCATCTGTGCTTTTAACCATTACACTAGCTCCTTCAACCGGTGCTCCAGTCTTATCATCATAAACATAGCCTTGCATTGTAAACAATACCGGTACATCTCGGAATTGGTAGATATCATCTTTTCCTTTTCCTCCAGGACGATTAGAAGTGAAGAAACCAGCAAACTCAACGTTGTACAATTTCTTGGCGCTGCGATCGATGATCAAAGCGAAATCGTCAGATGAGGAATTGATGGGATAACCCAAATTCGTAGGGGCCGAGAAACTCATGTCCTCTCCCTTGGTAGATTTGAACAAATCAAAACCTCCCAACCCAGCAATGGCATTGGAAGAAAAATATAAAGTGTTATCCTCCATCCAAGGAAACATTTCATCCCCCGATGTATTCATGCTTCCAAGATTCTTTGGAGCACCCCATTGGTCATTTTTCTTGTCATAACTACTATACCACAAATCCATTCCTCCTTTTCCACCTGGTAAATTAGAAGCAAAAATCAAGTGCTTATTATCAGGCGTTAAGCAAGGATGTCCAAAAACAACACTATCTCCATTGGTTTTATCAAAAACAACTTTAATGGGAGCCTCGAACTTATCATTTTGCACTTTAGACATTCTGATTTCACAAGGATGATATTCTCCTGTCTCGTATTGACAAAAGGTAAAATACATCTCACCAAAGTCTTTGGTGAAACTGATGGGACCTTCATTGTTCTCAGAGTTAATCATTTTATCCAAAGCCACTGGAGTACCAAACTTTCCTTTTGGATCTCTGGTTACAGTGAACAAATCCATGAAGTCCTCACCCGTTTTAGGATCAGCGCCACTTCCTGCAGACGACTTTCTGGATGATGACAAAATAAACACATCCCCATCCTTGCCTTTTTTCGCACCATAATTCATCGCAAAATCAAATTCAGGGGTACTGATTTCACCAACCATCTCCACCTCAATCTTGGTTTTCTGATTTTTTAAATCAGCTGCGTTTTGAGCCAATTTAATGGCTTGATTTCCCTTTTCTCTGTCACCTCCGGATTCTTGATAGCGTTTGAACTGCGCCACAGCTTCCTCGTACTTCCCTTGCATTTGATAACACAAACCCCAATTGTAATGCAACTCTGGATTGGTCTTGCCGTACATGGCGCGTCCTGATTTATCATACCACTCAATGGCTTCATTGTAGCGGGTCATCATTCGGTAGCACTCACCTACGTTGTAGTAAGATTGAGCTTTAATGGTAAGATCTTTAATTTTTGGACCTGCAATTTTATATTCTTCAGCGGCTTCCACATACTGACGAGTTGCAAAATATGAATTTGCCTTCTTCAACTCTTTTTGAGACCATGCTGAAGTAATAGCACAGCCCAAAACAAAAGCCAACAATAATTTTTTCATGTTGTAAATTCTTTAATTCCTTCGGTTTGTATTGTTGCGAATATAACAAAAAAGAAATAGAGACGCAAAATGCGTCTCTATTTTATGAAAATCCTTCAACCTGAGATTAGTTGGTGAATAAAAGTTCGCTCATTTTTGGCAGGGGCCAAGACTCATCCTCTACCAACAATTCCAGTTTATCAGCTGATGATCTTGCCGCATCCATAAGTGGTTTAATGGTACCTGCTAATAATTTCGCCTGCTTCTCCGCATCTAAACTATAGGCCTTTTGCAACTCCGCTCTGATAGCATCTGCACCTTTCTTCAATGCGTTAACTTCCTTGCTAATGTCTTTGATCAATGACAATTGTGTTCCTGCAGCATCCTTAAATTCACTTGCTGACAAAACAGCCTTAAGCCCCTGAACATTATCTAATAAATCACTTTGGTATCTCAATGCTGCTGGAATAATATTGGACATCGCGATACTTGCTGTTAGAGAAGCTTCAATATCTCTTCTTCTGCTGTAGTTCTCCAGTTCAATCTCATAACGGGCGTGAATTTCTTCTGGCGTCAACACATTCAAATCTTGAAACATCTTCTGGATTTTTTTTTCCTTCCAAATGGCCAAAGCTGATGGGGTGTCTGTAAAGTTTGACAATCCTCTTTTCTTAGCCTCTTTCACCCACTCATCGCCGTATCCATTTCCTTCAAAACGTATGGCCTTACTCATTTTTATCAATCGCTGTAACTCTTTTAGAATCGCCTCATCCTTGTCATCTCCTTTGGAAATTCGTGCGTCCACATCTTTTCTAAATTGCAACAATCTATTGGCAACGATGGTATTTAATACAATCATGGCATTGGCGCAATTGGCGCTAGAACCTACGGCACGGAACTCAAATTTATTCCCAGTAAAAGCAAATGGAGAGGTTCTATTTCTATCTGTATTGTCCAACAACACTTGAGGCAATTTCCCTATATTCAACTTCAGCTCTATTTTGTCTTGAGGAGTCATTTTCCCTGCCTTGATATTCTTCTCAAGATCGTCTAACATGGCAGACAAATGCTCACCTAAGAAACAGCTCATGATAGCCGGAGGCGCCTCATTTGCGCCCAAACGGTGATCGTTACCCACAGATGCTATGCTCGCTCTCAGCACATCTGCATTTTCAAAAATAGCTGCTACCGTATTAACAAAAAAGGTAAGGAACTGCAGATTGGTTTTGGGATTTTTACCTGGTTTCAACAAATTCACCCCTGTGTTGGTGCTCAAAGCCCAATTGTTGTGCTTGCCACTTCCATTCACTCCTTCGTATGGTTTCTCATGCAATAGAACTCGGAACTGATGTTTCCGAGCAACCTTATCCAAAATATCCATCAGCAATTGATTGTGGTCATTGGCCAAGTTTGCTTCTTCAAACATTGGAGCAACCTCAAATTGGTTGGGCGCTACTTCATTATGTCGTGTTGTTACCGGAATACCCAATAAATGCGATTCATTTTCAAATTCTTGCATGAACCCCATCACTCGGTCTGGAATTGAACCAAAATAATGATCTTCCAATTGCTGACCTTTTGCTGGGCGAGCGCCAAACAAAGCCCTTCCTGTCATTGCAATATCAGGCCGTGCATTATGTAAGGCCTCATCAATTAAAAAATACTCTTGCTCCCAACCCAATGTTGTATTCACCTTTACGACATCCTTGTCAAAATATTGACACACAGCTGTTGCAGCATGATCTACCGCATTTAAAGCCTTCATCATGGGCATCTTATAATCCAAGGCGTGCCCTGTATAAGATATGAATATGGTTGGAATGCAAAGCGTGTTACCAACAATAAAAGCAGGAGAAGAGGGATCCCACAGCGTATAACCTCTTGCTTCAAAAGTGTTTCTAATTCCTCCACTCGGAAAAGAAGATGCATCTGGCTCTTGTTGAACCAACATTGTACCTTCAAACTTCTCAATTGCCCTTCCATCTCCTAGTGGCTTGAAAAAACTATCGTGCTTTTCTGCGGTAGCGCCTGTCAAAGGCTGAAACCAATGTGTATAATGCGTTGCCCCTTTGCTCATGGCCCATTCCTTCATCGCCGATGCCACATGATCAGCAACACTGCGATCAATGCGCACGCCCATGTTGATACACTCCATCAATTTTTCGTAAACATCATCGGTCAAATACTCTCTCATTCTGAATGGAGAGAATACGTTGGATCCAAAGTAATCCGAAACCTTTGCACTTGGCGCAGGAACATGATTGGGCTGGCGAGTATTCAATTCTGCCAAAGCCTGAAAGCGGGTCATATTCATAGAAAAATAATTTTTCGCGAATATACCCCCCATTTTTTAATACGAAAATGAAAAAAAAGAGTTTTTTTTTGAACATCACCCCAAAATTTAAGGGGTTAGTTCATATTTTTTGATTTTTTCCACGAACCGGCATCAAACTCAACCCACTTTTCATCATCCAAAAAAAAACGCAATCGCATCCAAGCCTCATCCCTCATTTGACTTGTGGGCAATGACTCAATTTGATTCTGTCGCAATTCACCAGTGGAAAAAAGTTGATCAACCAGCGAAATACTTTTGCTCTCTCTTGAAGCTTTGGTGCAAACATCACATACCCCACAAGCTTCCGATTGATTACCAAAATAATCATTCATCCAAACTGTCCGACACGCATGAGTGTTGATGTAATTCCAAACAGCTCCCATTTTCTGACGATCTCTATTGAGCAACCTCTCTAGCCTTTCCTGCGGTATAATCAATGAAGCTGGATGAACTCTGGGAAGCACAAACGTGACTGAAGGGGAATCCAATTGAGGGGTGTAATCCCAAACCTTCAGCTCCGATAATGAGATCAACTTCTGTTTCAATAAGATTTGTGAGGTTTTCATCTGCTTGGCTACTTGCCATTCATCCAATCTTATTTCCTGATAATCAGAAATACCATACATCCGCAAAAGATTCTCAATTACACTTCTATGCTGAACGTATTTGTTTTTAAAAACAACAAGCTGATCATGTGAAAGTAAAAAGCGAATGACAGACGGCTGAAAAAAAGCTTCATTCAATTGTATATAACCGCAAGATTGCAAAATATTAAGCGAAGCAAGAACTTGCTTCTGTGAAAATCCGGAACGCTGAGATAACTCCTGTAATTGTATCGCAAAAGTTTCTCCTTGACCTTCGCCGATAGGTAATTGAAAACCATCCGACAAATATTGATAGACTTTTTGAATCACCTCTCGAGGTGGATACTGATCAATTATTTTCTTTTCGCCGTCATGTTTATCAGCTGGATGAAACATCAACAATCCGAAGGCCTTTTGCCCTCCACGTCCAGCTCTTCCAGCTTCTTGAAAATAAGCTTCCGGATTGGCTGGGGGTTCCCAATGAATAACGGCTTGAACATCAGGCTTATTGATTCCCATTCCAAATGCATTGGTAGCAACAATCACTTGAACCTTATTATTCATCCAACCATCGGTAGATTTTCGCTTCTCGCCAGCAGTTAAACCCGCATGGTAATAATTTGCGGAAACATAATTTGCGACCAACCATCTGGTGAGCTCTTCGACTCGCATCCTCGATTGGGCGTAAACTATTAATGCTCCCTTGAATCCTCTAACCCATTTGAGAAGCTGAGCTGATTTATCTTGGGTCTCCACCACTCCGTAGGCCAAGTTGGACCTCGTTAGTTCACCCTCGATAATTTGATGATGCTTCAAGTGCAGTCTATCAACTATTTCATTCTTAACATCGGAAGTGGCTGTTGCCGTAAGCGCCAAAAAAGGTATCTTTGGATGCCACTCTCTGATCTTTGCAATTTCCAAATAGGCAGGTCTAAAATCATGACCCCATTGCGCAATGCAATGCGCTTCATCCACAGCCACAAGAGAGATGGGCATCTTCTGCAAGTGCTGCAGAAAAGCTTTATTGAGTAATCTTTCAGGTGAAACATACAAAAAAGAAACATTTCCAAAAACACACTCATTCAACGCCCAATCAATCTCCTTCTTTTTCATGTAAGCAGAAATCATCTTAGCCTTGATTCCCCTGCTCATTAGATCATCCACTTGATCCTGCATCAATGCTGTCAATGGCGAAATTACCAAACACAATCCACCCTTGACCAAAGCAGGAACCTGATAACAAAGACTCTTCCCGCCCCCAGTAGGCAATAGTGCCAAAGTATCTTTATTTTCAAGTACCGCTTGAACAATAATGTCCTGAGGTTTTCTAAAATCAGAATAGCCCCAATATCTTGACAATACCTGTTTGGCTTGAATCAATTTACTCATTTGATTGGGTAAAAATAACAAATGTTAAAGACAAAAACGAATAACATATAAAACAAAAAACCCCTAGTTTACACTAGGGGTTTTTCGAAGATCGGCGACGACATACTCTCCCGGCTTTTGGCCAGTACCATCTGCGCTGGTTAGCTTAACTTCTCTGTTCGGAATGGGAAGAGGTGGACCTAACCGCAATAATCACCTAAAAAAGATTGAAATATTGATAGAGTTTATTTTATTTATAAGCTTTCGAGTAATTAGTAACACTTGACTTTGACATTGCTGCCTTTACATCTGTGTCCTATCAACGTCATCATCTTTGACGACTCTCAATGAATACTCATCTTGAGGTGAGTTTC
>JBDKGG010000042.1:0-4864 GCA_039798325.1 Bacteroidota bacterium | reverse complement strand
CCTTTTTAACCCATGCGCGCGCCGCGTCACGAACCAACTTGTGTTCATCTGTCAACAACTCATCCATCATGTAGTAGTCGTGACCTTGGTATAAATCTGTTCTCATTGCATTGATGATTTGGCGACAAATATACACAAGGCCAACTTCAACTATCTTTGAATAAAAACAGAATCATGAACTTTTCTCCGTTAAAACTTTCTCATCTGAAGGAAACCATTTTAACCACTGCACACCGCTACCCCATCATCATGGTATTGCAAGCCACTGCAACCTTGTGCGCCCTGTTCAATTTATTCATTTTTGATTTTGATCAAAGCTTTGAATCCATCAGCTTCGAGGGCTTCCGGTGGGCATTGATCCTTGCCGCGGGGCTGCCTTTGTATGTTGGGTATTTCCTTTGGTTTGAAAGCCAAGATTGGAGCATGCGGCTTTCTCGTTCCCTGATCTTTGCCTTGACCATTGGTTTGCATGTGTACATCGGCCAACACATCTATCATTTAAGCGCCAATAGCAATGGCTATCAAGAGCCTTTTTGGATGTTGTCTTGGCTCATCATCATTCATTTGTTTTCTGTTCTATTGCCTTTCTGGAAGGCTCGTCCATTGGCCGATTTCTGGTCATTTTGTTATTGGATGTTCAGCAATTTCATCGCCAGCACATTTTATATTGGATTGATTTACGCCGGGATTGCGTTGGGATTGAGCGCTTTCCAATTGCTGATTTACAAGGATCTTGATCCGAAATGCTATTTTTTCTTTCTCATTTTATTGATTGGCATTTTTCATCCTTTGTTTTTTCTTTCCTCAGCACCACGTGAAAGCCAAACATCTGTCGTGGAAAGCGCGCTATTGCGGCTGCAGCGCATTCAACAATGGATCCTGTCTCCTTTGGTCATCATTTATTTGAGCATCCTCTACTTGTACGCTGGAAAAATGTTGTTCCAAGCTTCACTGCCCAAAGGGTGGGTCAGCATTTGGATTTTATTGTTTTCTTGCATTGGTGTTTTGAATTGGCTTTTGGGACAATTTTTTGAAAGCAGCCCAACGGGATCATCTTGGAAAATTACTTCAAGAAAATTCTTCTGGTATTTGCTTCCATTGATTGCATTATTGTGGATTGCGATTGGATACCGCTTGTTGGAATATGGATTGACCGAAGTTCGGGCCATTGTGGTGTATTTGGCCGTGTTCCTGAGCATCAATGCGCTGTATTTTGGTTTTGTATCAAAAGCCAAAATCATTTTTCTACCCCTATCCTTGCTGATTACTGCCCTGCTCTATCAAAATGGCGGACCTCTGTCTGCAAAGGCACTCTCCTTTTCCTCACAAATGAGGCAATGGCATGAAATCAATAACAACCCCAGCGCCCATACCTATGACGATGCCAAGGATGTTCTTCGCTACCTGTCTTCATACCATTCAGAGCGGGCTGCAGACTATTGTCTACAATGCGATAGCGCCTTTACTCAGCCCGACTTTGTGAACAACTATGATTGGGCCAATGAGCAATTGAATGAGTCGAAAATGACTTTCAAAGAAGATACTTCTGAAGTGGCCATATCCTCTTATGTTCGTTTCGAATCAAATGGCCCCATCAACGTATCGGGCTATTCAGAATGCTTGCCCATCAGCAATCAATCACCGGACGAATACCAAGCGTTTGGTGATGGCATCACTGCCTATATCAGAATAGAGAATGTGAGCGATTTGGCGCATCAAAATGAAAGATTGGCCATTGTCCTCAGTAAACAATCAGCAGTCATCCATACCGCATTCATTGGAAACCTTCAAACAGAGATGGAAAAGAAAATTGAATCTGACCGAATCAATGGAGAGACCTTTGTCAGAGAAAAATTCAGTGTTGATTTTGTTTTTGATGGAAAGCCCTATCGATTCATCACCTCCGAAATTGGTTATGATGTTGCTGACCAAAAAATCTATACCATCGATGGGTATTTGTTGCGTAAAAATTAAGCGATGAAATGGAATCTAAATTTATTTTGGAAAATTTGGAGCGTACATTGAATCAAAACCAACTGCTGCTTCATTAATTTTGTCCCCTAATTCAACACAAATGAAATACGCGAAATGGATTGGAGGGGGCTTAGGATGGGCATTGGGCGGACCCATTGGAGGAATTCTGGGTTTTGCTTTTGGTGCCATGGTAGAGGACAAATCCTTGAGTGCGCAAGAACAGACCCATCAGCGCCAAGGGAGTTATAATCCTCGGAACGATTACCAAAGCTACCAATCTCAGCGTCACCGAACCCGTCCCGGTGATTTCAGTTCAGCCTTACTTGTGCTCTCAGCTGCGGTAATGAAAGCCGATGGCAAACACATGAAGAGTGAATTGGACTATATCCGAGAATCATTCAGAAGGCAATTCGGTGAAGCCGTTGCAGCGGAACAAATTGGGATATTGAAAGAATTGTTGAAGAAAGAAATTCCAGTGCGTGATGTTTGTGAGCAAATCAAATACTATATGGAGCACGCCATGCGATTGCAACTCATTCACTACCTCTATGGCATTGCCAAAGCAGATGGAAATGTGGATGCCAGCGAGGCTGAATTGGTGGACCGCATCGCTTATTATATTGGGGTCTCAGAGAGTGACCGCTCTTCCATTAAAGCCATGTTTTACGAATCGACTGACCGTTCTTATACGATTTTGGAAATCACCAAATCAGCTACAGACGATGAAGTGAAGAAGGCTTTCCGCAAGATGGCCATGAAATACCATCCGGATAAAGTGCGCGATTTAGGGGAGTCTCACCAAAAGGCGGCCCAGGACAAATTCATTGAAGTTCAAAAGGCTTACGAAAAAATCTGCAAGGAACGGGGAATGAAGTAAACAGCAGATTTGCTTATCTTCGGGGTTGATATGAAAAAATTAGCCCTTTTATTTTGTTCCTTTTTTGCGCTGATTCAAAATCCCACGCAAGCCCAAGACTATTTCCTCAATGGAAATGCAGTGGCCACTGGCAACAGCTGTTATCAGTTGACTGACATTTGGAACAACCAAAATGGAACAGTTTGGTACGCTGATCTCATCAATTTGGTGGAAGATTTTGACATTACGTTCACCATGAACTTGGGAAACCAAGATGCCAATGGCGCTGATGGAATTTGTTTTGTATTACAAAATCTTGGAAACACTGCTATTGGTATCAGCGGCGGTGGTATGGGTTATCAGAGCTTTACCACCTCACTGGGAATTGAATTCGATACCTGGCAAAACACGGAGTCTGGTGACCCCAGCTACGATCACATTGCGATTGAAAAAAATGGTGACATCAACCACAGCACCGGCAACAATCTTTCTGGCCCTGTTCAAATGAGCACCTTCAATACCAATACAGAAGATGGACAAAATCACGTCGTCCAAATCAAGTGGGATGCTTCGGCGAACCTGATTCAAGTGTACTTTGATTGCATATTCAGAACACAAGCCACCATTGACATTGCCAACGAAATTTTCAATGGGCAATCCTATGTCTATTGGGGTTTTACCGCCGCGACGGGTGGGGCCACCAATATTCAAAGTGTTTGTTTGGAACCCAACATTTTTGCTTCTGCATCTCAATTACAAGCTTGTCCTGGTACCACCATTCAATTGAACGCTGGCCCCTCTGCAACAGGCAACTATACATGGACTCCTGCTACTGGACTTTCGAATCCCTCCATTGCGAATCCATCTGCCAATCCATCCGTTACCACCACCTATACCGTGGATTTCACCAATCTATGTGGACTTCCTCAAACCAGCAGCATCACGGTGAACATCGAGGATTTGGACATCACCACTCCACCCACTGCCCTATTGCAATGCGCCGACACTTTGGTCACAGTAAATACGGCCTCTAATTTCACGAGCCTGAGTTATCACTGGTTCACCAATGATGGTCAGGTTTTGGGCAATGATACTTTATCCACTTTGAACACCTCGACATCCGGCACCTATTATGTTGCTGCAGATTACAACAACCAATGTTTTGACACCGCCAGTGTGGTGGTGAATGCCGATTACAGCGATTTTGCTTTGTCTGTAAACTATGACTCATTGATCACCTGCTCTGCCAATTCCCTTACATTGGCTGCCAGTACCAACAGCCCTGGGACCCAATACAGCTGGACTACTGTGGGAGGCAACATTACCTCTGCTGCCAATCAGCCCAATGTCAACGTCAATGCTGCAGGTACCTATTCGGTGAGTGCCTTTTATTCAGATGAATGTCAGGATGATTTCACTTTAACGGTTGATGTCAATCAAACTCCCCCTACCCTAACACCATCCGATTTGGATGTCATCAATTGTTTTTCACCCGCCATCAATTTGAATGTCACGGTTGACTTAAACAACAACAGCTTTGATTGGACTGGTCCCAACGGCACCAACATCAACAATCTTCCCACGCAGAACAACATCAATGTTACGCAAGCAGGCATTTATACCGTTGAAGTAACCAATAATCTCAATGGGTGCAGTACCACGGAGACCTTCGATATCAGTATAGATACCATTGCGCCCATCATCAGTTGGTTGGATCCAGACACCATCAGCTGCTTGAACCCCATTGTCATTTTGGACAACTACACCGTGAACCTTACCAATTGGGAAGCTTTTTGGTCCACCAACTTTGGCATCATCCAGAGTGAAATGGCGGATGATCTTTACCCCAATGTTCTTGCAATGGGCGAATACAACCTTACCGTCACCAATCCGGATAATGGATGTGAATCTTATGGCACAACGATCATTCCAGCCAATAACAACATCGATTTTGATCCAACCATGTTGACCTTCCCCAACATCATTTCCATGAATGGAGACACGCTAAATGCGCAATGGCGACCCTTCTTAAAA
>JBDKGG010000041.1:0-7678 GCA_039798325.1 Bacteroidota bacterium | reverse complement strand
TTGGTCACAAAGTCATAATTGATTTTGGTGAACCAATTCTTTGTAATCTCACTGTAAAAGGTGATTGGTTTTTTACTTTCTAAACGCTTGTACAAAATCAAACGAGAGATGATGATGGCAGTGAATAGTGTAGTGAAAATACCGATGATCAACGTAGTCGCAAATCCTTTGATTGGACCTGTACCGATAACCAACAAAACGAGACCTGTGATCAATGTGGTGGCATTACCATCGATGATGGCGCTAACGGCTTTCAAGAAACCGTCATTCATCGCCGCGCTGATGGGCTTGCCCAAACGCAATTCTTCTTTTACACGCTCGTAAATCAATACGTTTGCGTCAACCGCCATACCCATGGTCAATACGATACCAGCGATACCCGGTAGCGTCAAAGAACCACCGATAGAAATCAAAGCACCAATCATGAAGAACAAGTTCGCAATCAAAGCTACGTTGGCTGCCCAACCTGCCCATGCGTAGTAGAATACCATGTAAATCATGATTACCAAGAAGGCCAGACCGAAAGAAAGCAAACCAGCTTTGATGTTGGCTTCACCCAAAGTTGGTCCTACCGTTACTTCGTCAATGATTTTAGCAGGAGCAGGCAATGAACCGGCTTTCAACAAACCAGCCAAATCTTTTGCCTCTTCCATTTGTTTTTCACGGGCTCCTTGACCAAAAGTGATCACAGAACGTCCGTTGGGAATCTCACTGTTTACTGAAGGAGCAGAGTATACCAAATTGTCCATCACAATGGCGATGGCGCGGTTTTTATCACCAGCGTTCTTTTTGGTCATGTCTCTCCAAACTGGAGTGCCAACTTCTGGATCCATGGTCATTTCAACCGTTACATCACCAGTAGTTGGATCAAAATCTTGACGGGCATCAATGATGGACTTGCCATCCAATTGCGCCTTCTTCTTCATGGAAGGATCTTTAATCGCGTACAATGAAACTACGCCAGACATCGGCTTGGCTCCCCACAATAGACGCAATTCAGGTTTGCTGGCAAATGCGGCTTTGGCTTCTGCACGGCTCAACAATTTGTTGATGGAAGTGGTGTCTGAAACACGGGCCATACCTACAACAGATGATCCGGTTGGAACACGTGGGTCCAAATAGGCAAACAAAGGATTCTTTTTACGGCTCTCTTCACGGGTCAACAAACTATCCGCTTTGATTTTAGAAGAGTCAGCAACAGCAACAGTAGAATCAGCAACAACAGAATCTTTTGGAGCAGCGCTCAAACCGAATAACTCAGGGGCATTGGCTTTACCCAAGTTCTCGTTGGCCTTCACCACCAAGTCAATCACTTCAGTATTGAAATAAGTATCCCAAAACTCAAGATTGGCAGTTGATTTTAAGTTCTTGCGAACGCGCTCTTTGTCGCTTACACCTGGAAGTTCGACAATGATGCGACCAGTCAACGATTGCTTTTGAACGTTGGGTTGTGTAACACCAAATTGGTCGATACGCTTGCGGATGATGTTCTCTGTGTTGTCAATGGCGTCTTGCGCTTCTTTTCTTAAAGCAGCAATGATATCACTGTCAGAAGCCTTTGCTGGGAATTTATCTTTGTTCTCATAATTGCTGAACAAAGTCCACAACTCAATATTGGAGTTTTGTTTTTTCCAAGATTGTTCAAACAAGGAAACAAAATCCTCGGTAGAATTTTTCTGAGCAGCAACAGCATCTTTGATGGCGTTGGTGAAAGCTGGATTTTCGTTGTAGTCAGATAATGCGATAATCAAATCTGGAATAGAAACTTCCAACGTCACGCTCATACCACCTTTCAAGTCAAGACCCAAGTTCAACTCATGTTGCTTCAAATAGTTGTAGGTGTGACCAAACAAAGGATAAGCCTTGGCATCGGCGCTGTCACGCAAAAGTTTGCGCTCCAAGTCAAACACAGCAATGTCTGCTGCTTCACCCTCCAAGCCGGCTGAGGCAATGGAGTCAAGCGCCACTTGATGGATGTTTTTCTCGTATCGAGAAGCTACCCATCCAAATGACAAGGAGTACAATACAGCCACCGCTAAAAGGATGACAAAAGTCCAAAGAATCGATCTATTCCGCATGTAACGTTATTTTTGTTTCGGTTTTACAGTAAGGGGCAAATATAATAAAATGAAGCGTTGGGCAAAGGACAAAAAAAAACCGGCTTTCGCCGGCTTTTTCGGCCTTTAACAGGCTTCAATCTTTTTTAGGCCATCAAACCATTGGCTTTGGCTTGCTTCATTGCAGCGGCCAAACCAATTTTGTTGATGGTTTTCATTCCTTTTGGAGTGACACGCAATTCAATCCAACGTTGTTCTTCTTCAGACCAAAATTTCTTGTATTGCAAGTTGGGATAAAACTTACGACGAGTTTTGATGTTCGAGTGGGAAACGTGGTTTCCAGAAATCGTCTTTTTACCGGTGATTTGACAAACGCGTGGCATATTTTCTACTTTTTAATTCTAAATTGAGGTCGGCAAATATACTCAATATTTTTAAAGTTCACATTTATTTGTTCAAAATGTTTAATCGCAACAGATTCGCTACTTGAAGACAGGTGGTTTCTATGTTGCGCTCTCGGTTGTTTCCTAAGCGCAAAGTCTTGCAAATGGTCCCTTTTGGACCAGCCACTGCAATGCAAATGGTTCCGACCGGAATGCTAGGATTTTGACTTTCTGGTCCGGCATATCCTGTTGTGGCCAATGCATAGGTGGTCTCAAACTTTTCTCTGCAATTTTCAGCCATGGCCATGGCTACTTTTTCACTGACCACATCATGCTCCTCAATGATTTTGGCTTCCACGCCCAGCATCTTTACTTTCCAGTGGGCATCATAGGGGACAATTCCTCCTCTGAAATATTGACTGCACCCCGGTAAATCCGTAAAGTGACTTTGCAGTTTGCCACCAGTGCAGGACTCAGCAATACTGAGTGTATGCTGCCCTTGGATGAGCAACCCATGAACAAATTGGTATATTGATTTTTCTTCGACACTGAAAAGTACATCTCCCAAAATGGACTGAATCTGTCCCGCATATCCGGCGATTTTTTGTGCCCCATTTTGTTGGTCATAGGAGGACAATCTCAATTTGACCACGCCAGGACTGGGCAGATAAGCGAGAGATATTCCTGAGTCTGACATCTCTTCCTCCATCTCCTTTAATTGTTCAGCAATGAACGATTCTCCAACTCCTATGGTCATTAATGTTTGATGAATGATCTTGGGCATTTGAAATTGCTCTTTAATCCAATCAAAAACATATTGATCCATTAACCCTTTCATTTCAAACGGCACTCCTGGCATGGAGACCAAAATTTTACCTTGGTGTTCAAACCACATACCCGGCGCTGTACCCTGGTGATTGGGGATGACACGACATTGACTGGGCACCAATGCTTGTGCCTTGTTGACTTCTAAGAGTGGTAAATTCCTTTTGGCAAAAAAAGTTTCAACGCGTTGTAATGTTTCGGAATCGATGACCAATTCATCATGGAAAAAATCGCAAATGGTTTTTTTGGTGATGTCATCCTTAGTAGGTCCCAAACCGCCTGTCACCAGCACGATATCCGCGTGTAGAAGGCTATCGGCAAATTCGGTCAGTATGTCTTCTTTTAAATCGGGAATAGACTTGATGCGCCTAATGCGAATACCTTCTTGGTTGCAACGCATTCCCAACCAGCTGGCATTGGTATTAATGGTCTGACCAATCAGCAATTCATCACCGATAGAAATGATATCGCAGTAAACATTTTTGATTTTCTCCATTCTCGTTTATATTCGCTTCAAACAAATTTATTCCTTAATTAACCAATAGCCCATGAAAAAGTTTTATTCATTCGGTGTGTTGATGGCGATAGCAAGTGCGATTTCTGCGCAGAGTCACATCAATCCCAAGCTTGGCAAAACGCAGTCTGCCAAGTACAATCCTTACACCCAAGAGGTCATTCACGAAACCATTGCCTTGCAAGGAAAGAATCCGAGTATGGTTCCTGGTGCGCAAAGGATGCTCTCCACAGAAGAGGAGTTGGGAGTAACGGTTTATGATTTGCAATCCAATGGATCAATTTGTCCACGCATTGTTGCCGATGCGAATGGTGTTGCGGCAACCTTTACCTTCTCTGCCATCGAAGGTGGAGGATCTTATTCAGACAGAGGAACTGGTTATAATTTTAGAAGTGCTTCCACCAATGCTTGGGAAGATTTTCCATCAACCCGATTGGAGAATATCCGCACCGGTTGGAGCAATTTATTGCACTTGGGAAATGGCGCTGAAATGGTGGTTTCTCACAGCGGAGCGGGTGGCCTGAAATATGTAAAAAGAGATGCAGTTGGAACAGGAAACTGGACAACCGCTTCTGAGATTACGACAAATACGGGTGAGGCCATTTTGTGGCCAAGAGCAACCAACGGCGGTGCAGATGGCAATAGCATTCACATTATCGGTATTACGGATCCCAACAATACCACCAACTACAATGGATTGGGAAGCTGTTTGATGTACTATCGTTCCACCGACGGCGGCGCTACTTGGGATGTCATCGATGGTGCATTGCCTGAGATGAATTCGAATTATACTAGCGGGGTTACAGCTGATACTTACGCGATTCATGCGCGCGGCAATACCGTGGTGATTTCTGTTTTTGGTGAGTTGCAAGATTCTTATATTCTTGTATCAGAAGACAACGGAACCACTTGGAGCAAGACTGTGGTATGGGATTTCCCAATCAACAACTATGCGATTGACATGGGAACCGATATCGAAGGTGATGGCATTCAAGATACCATCCTTTCTTCCGATGGAACAGGTGCTTTGTATATTGATGTAAATAACAACATTCATGTTGCATTTGGTACCATGTTTTATACCGACGATTTGGGTGTAGTAGATTCAACCTATTCTTATTTCCCATTGGCAGGTAGTATTGCTTACTGGAACAGCAACATGACACCCGTTCTTGCCGGTCAAGACAGCATTGTTGTAGGTCAAGATTCAGTTTTTGCTTACAATCAAACCATCTATACCAATGAGATCGACTATTTGAATTCCATCTATGCAACCGACACCTATGTTGACAATCAGAATATTGGTGATGGACCAGAGTTGATGGCCAGTGTTGTTGCCGCTCCAGATAATGTGGTTTGGTCAACTTTGGATGTTGTCTTCACTGCAGACAATGGTTTGGGTATGTATGTGTACAATGGAATGGACTCCATTTATTTGGCTTCTTCCAATAGCGTGGATATTTCCAATATGGGCTTGGGAAGCAATTTCGATTTTTATTTTTATGGTGAAAATGGAGGTGTGCTGCAAGGTGTAGATATCACATTTAATGGTGTTTACAATACCACGGATATCATCGATACCGTTTATGTAGTGGATACGGTTATTGCCGTTTACGATTATTTTGATGTTTATCAATATGTAGATATTTTCAATTACAATAGTGTAGTTCTTGAAATTGGAGTTTCTCCTGATACCGATACAACCATTCCTGCTGCAACTACTGAGGTGGGTCAATATGGTAATTCTGGTATTGCTTCACATCCTCAAATCGCTGGTGATGCAACAGGAAACATTTATGTTTCTTATGCGGCCATCAATGAGTTGTATTTCAATGGTGAAGAGTATTTGCGCCATATTTTTGCTGTAAAGTCAACTGATGCCGGTTTTACTTGGTCAGATCCTGCTGACATCACACCTGATTTGGCCGAGGTGGGTTGGGAATACATGTATGCTTCTATGGCGCATGAAGTGTACAATGACAAGTTGCATTTGGTGATTCAGAAAGATGAGGAGCCAGGAATTCACGTGCAGCCCGAGACGGTTGCTGATCCTGTTGCAGACAATATCCAAATTTACTTGGCCATTTCTACTGATTTGGTTCCTACTTTCAACGAGGGAGTGGATGCATTTGCAGCAAACACCTTCAGCGCATACCCCAATCCAACCAGTAACAATTTTACTTTGGTTACAGAATCATTTGTAGGTGGTCAGTTGGCCATCTATGACGCCATGGGCAGAATGGTCATGAGAGACAATATTGTTTCTGGAAAAACCAATGTGGGTGTTTCAAATTGGAACAAAGGAGTATATCACTTGGTCATCACCAAAGCGGGAATGAATTTCCAATCCAGCGTAGTTGTTGAATAAGTTTTGAAGTGCTTTCAATCGAAAAAGGCTGTCCATTGGGCAGCCTTTTTTGTTGAGCAAAGAGATCCAGTGGATGAAAGAAAAAAGGACTGCAATGGGGCAGTCCTTTTTGAAATCATCCATCTGTTGATGCTGGAGGGGATTATCCCTCCATTTTTCCGTGACAAGATTTGTATTTTTTTCCTGATCCGCATGGGCATGGGTCATTTCTTCCTACCCTAGGATCTGCCTTGATGGGTTCTGCTTTTACTGGTGCACTTTCTTGAACAGCCTGTTGCTGCTGTTGATTGCGCTCATTCAGGTTTTGAATGTCCGCTTTTGAAGTAGAAACTTTTGGTGCAGCTGCTGCTGATTTGGGCGCCGCTGTTGGGTTTCCTTCAGCAATGCGACAAGTGAACAAGAACTGAATGATTTCGCTGTTGATTTTGGCAATGACGTTTTTGAACAACTCATAGCTTTCCAACTTGTAAATCAACAATGGATCTTTTTGCTCATGAGAGGCAAATTGCACATTGTGTCTCAAATCATCCATATCACGCAAATGCTCTTTCCAGTAAAGATCTATGATGGCCAGCGTGATGCTTTTTTCCATGCTGTCAATGATTTCTTTCCCCTCTGTCTCAATGGCCTTGACCATGTTTACCCCCAATTGTAGCTGCTTGCGACCATCAGTGATTGGAATGCCAATGTTCTGGTAACCTTGGTTGTTTTGATAAACATTCTTGATAACAGGGAGCGCTTGCATTTTTAATGCGTTGGCCCTGTGGTTGTATCCAGATACAACTTCGCTGTAAAGCTTGTGAATCAAATCATCGATTTTCCCTTGTAAAAAAGTGGATTCATCGATTTGCGTGTCAATACCAAAAAGACGAAGTATCTCCAATTTGAATCCTTCATATTGTTTGGCAACGTGATACATTTCTGCTACCGATGCTGCCATGTCATAGATCATGTTGTCAATATCCAATTGAAGTCGCTCTCCGAAAAGGGCGTGTTTTCTGCGTTTGTAAATGACTTCGCGCTGGGCGTTCATGACATCATCAAATTCCAACAAGCGCTTTCTCACACCAAAATGGTTTTCTTCGACTTTCTTCTGTGCGCGCTCAATGGAGGAGGTAATCATGGAATGTTGAATCACCTCACCTTCTTCCAATCCCAAGCGGTCCATCATTTTGGCAATGCGGTCTGAACCAAAAAGACGCATCAAATCATCTTCTAATGAAACATAGAATTGCGAGGTTCCGGGATCCCCTTGACGACCAGAGCGACCTCTTAACTGTCTGTCTACACGACGCGAGTCGTGGCGCTCTGTTCCGATGATGGCCAAACCTTTTTCTTTTGCACCTTCACCCAATTTAATGTCAGTCCCACGACCGGCCATATTGGTGGCGATGGTCACAGTGCCTGCTTGTCCCGCCAAGGCCACAATATCGGCCTCCTTTTGGTGCAATTTGGCGTTCAACACCTGATGCTCAATACTGCGCTGACGCAACATTCTGGAAAGCAACTCGGATACTTCAACGGTGGTGGT
>JBDKGG010000040.1:0-5524 GCA_039798325.1 Bacteroidota bacterium | reverse complement strand
TTTGCAAATCCGATTTGGCCGCTGACAATCGCCCTTGGGCAGAAGCGGTGGTGGTCAATTGCAGACTATTGATGCTTTTTGTTTTTTCTTGAATGCGAATGGGTAAGAGCTTTTGTATGCTTTGCCAATGACCAAAAGCAATGGATTCAGCATGCTCTTGGTGATGCAGAATGACCTCTGCCACTTTGGTGGGTGATTTGTAGGCACCGTGCGAAACTTGATCGGTGAGGGAAACATTTCGGGTATGTCCAATTCCCGTAAAAATGGGAATGGGGCATTTGAGAATGGCTTCTACCAAACCCAATTGGTCAAAAGCATGCAAGTCCAAAGCAGCACCACCACCACGAACAATCACAATAACATCAAATTTTTCCTGGGCCAAAAACACTTGAACGATGGCTTGCTTGATGCTCTCCGCAGCCGTCTCACCTTGCATCACCGCAAAGAATGGAGCAATGGAAAAAGTATAACCCTGTCGGTTCTTCATGAGTTCATCCAAGAAATCTATTCCACCTTCCGCACCTTTGGCGGTAATCAAAGCGATGCGCTGAATAATCAATGGCAAGGGCAAACTTTGGTTGTGGCTGATCAGCATGCCATCCACCATTTTCAACTTATCAGGATGCTTGATCAATAATTTTTGCACCGTCTTTTCTTTCTCTTGCGCCAAAGCCCCGATGGTGTAATTGGGATCAATGTGCAACACTTGGGCACTGATGCCATATTCAGGATGGTATTGCACACTGAGTTTGAACAATACTTGGAGTCCTGCTTTCAAAGGCTGTCCCGTAGCTTTTTCAAATTGATCTATCAAAATCAAATTGCGCCAAAGTTTGGCCTCGAGACGGGCTTTGAATTTGCCCGGTGTTTCCGATTTCTCCACCAAGCCAATGTGGGCCTGCTGCTTGTCTCTTTTAATGGTGACTTGACCAATCTCTGCAATCACATCAAAAGATTGACCGCGGAATTGCTGTTCTACCGTGGCCTGAATCATGGAATTGAGTTCAGAGAGCAGAATGGGCATCAGATGTCAGTAGCGGATTTGACTTTTTTCTTGAACAACATTCGGAACAAACCACGTCGCTTTTTCTCTTTTTTCAATACCGAAAACTCAACGCCCGCAACGGCCTGAATGGATAGCGATTGATTGTCCAATTTGGGCAAGGATGTTCCCAAGATGATCTTTTCATTGGCTCTTGAATCCCAAAATGGAGAAGCATACACCTTAATGAAAGGAGAGAAAACCAATCTTGGCCCCAACAATAAAAGTCGATGTCCCATTCCTACGCTAAACACGGGATTGAAGATCAGCTTGGATTGAAAAGCAATGTTGTCATTGATGGAAGAGGTAGCCCGCCAAACGGAATAACCCGCACCGATGGTAAAATAATACCTTGGACCCAAAGGCCCTGTGGTCATTTTTCCCTTGATGGCTTTGGGATTGAACATCAAATCCACCATGCCTATGCCGTTTTCCATTTTGGTCCAACGCACCACATCGATGTTGCTCCAACGCTGGTCCATGCGGTGATAGGACAATTCCCATTGCAAATACAAGCCTCGTGTTGAGCTGATCTTGGTATATTTTCTAAAAGCCGTCCCATATCCGTGCTGCTGATAGCGCAGTCCTTTGGGATAGGTTTGTGCCGTAAGGTTAAAAACTTCGGTAGCGTTTCTGGTGGGTTGGTTCCAAAAATACTGGTAGCGCATGTCCAACGACCATTGCGCCTGAGTCGTTAAGCCGAACAATAGACCGAAAATCATGAACAAGGTCCTCATGCCTTCTCCTCCTTCATGATTTTTTCCACCGCAATGGCAGCTGTTTCCATGGCGCCATGCAAAGTGCCGTGATGCCCTTGCGCATGGGTGGCCTCGCCAGCCCAATAAATTTTACTTTGAACCGATTCACTAAATCCCAATCGGCTGTTGGCTGCTCCAACAGGAGCAAATGACGCGACACCTTGGATATAGGGTTGCGCTCCCCAATCATAAACATGCATGGCTGCAAATTTGGAAGAGGGGAGAACATCTGGGAAATAATTGTCCAATTGATCCAATAGCGCTTGTTGTATCGCACTTTCACTTCCCAAAGCTTGGGCCTCAGTATAGGAAGTACCATGCAATTGAGCTTTGAGGTATTGGTTGCTTCCTGATCGACCTCCAGTTCCGGGCACTTCAAATTGCGGACAAAGGCCAGGCATCTGCAACCGAGCGGCATCAGCGTTCCAAAATGGTTCGGTAAAGGTGAGCAGGACCTCCATTCCGGGTCGCATCCCCAATGCATTGATGCTCGACTGAACATTGCTGGGTAGGGCAGGGCTGAAATCGATGCTGTCCTTTAATATGCTGACAGGCACTGTTACAATAATCTTATCGAAAAGATGCGTCGCACCTGAAGTATCGGTCAATTTAACTTGAGCTCCGGTATAATCAACCGCAACGATGGGGGTATTCAAACTAACATCGATTGCATTGAATGTAGACAAAAGGGTACTTTCCAAACTTCCATCTTTCAAGAAGAAATCGCCCGGACCATTGGAGGATTGTTGAATGGCATTGGCGATGCCTTCAATGCCCATAATGTCCGTACTGGCTCCATTTTGTATTCCCATGCGGGCATTCCAAATGTGGCGTGTTCCATTAAAAACACCTTGGTTCTCTGCGTAGAGATTGGCATTCATGTCGGCGCCGTCATAGGTTTTCAAACCCGAAATGATCTCGTCCAAATGTTGCACATCAGGATTCTCGGCCATGGCGGCCTTGGATGTCCAATAACCATTGACTATCGCGTAATCTTGAATTTCATCGGACAGGAACTGCGCACCGTTGTTCTTCATCAGGGCATACAAAAGATGGTTTTGTCCCTTGATCACCGATGCTCCCCATTCAATGGGCAGGTCAGCAATGTCGGAAATAGAATGAACGCGCCCGCCAATCCGATCACTGGCTTCCAATACTTGAACGGTATAACCTTGCTGTTTGAGCAAATATGCAGCATACAATCCTGCGACTCCAGCACCAATCACCCCCACGGTACCATTGAAATTCTTGTCGGGCAAAGGATATTTCTTACAGGCGGTCAACCAATGCGCTCCAAGAAAGACCATGGGCAAACCCCATAAGGTCTTTTTTAGAAATTCTTCTCTCGTCCAATGCTTGTTCTGCTCCATGATTTGTACCGTTAGCGAATATCGAAACGAAATAAAAGCAATTGAAGTATGTTGATAAAAAAAAATGATTGTGAATGAGGAAACCCAATAACCACAATACTTTCGTGGTTCGTTCAAACGAAAAATGATGGCAGAGAATGTAAGTTATACAGAAGACAATATCCGGTCGTTAGAGTGGCATGAGCACATTCGATTGCGTCCCGGTATGTACATTGGTAAATTGGGAGATGGTGCATCTTATGACGATGGAATCTATGTTTTGCTCAAAGAGATTTTGGACAACAGCATCGATGAATTTGTCATGGGCAATGGAAAAACCATTGAAATATCCATCAAAGACGGCACGGTATCCGTTCGCGATTATGGCCGTGGTATTCCTTTGGGGAAAGTGATTGATTGCGTTTCAAAAATCAATACGGGTGGTAAGTACGATTCCCGAGCCTTTAAAAAATCGGTGGGATTGAACGGGGTGGGAACCAAGGCGGTCAATGCTTTGAGTACCTATTTCAGAGTCGAATCCATTCGCGAAGGCCAAAGCAAAGTGGCTGAATTCAATAAAGGCTCCATTACCAAAGACCATAAAATTGTGGCCTCAACCGCCAAAGACGGTACAGCCATGTCTTTTGTTCCCGATGCTTCCATTTTTACCAATTTCCAATTTCGCATTCAACACGTTGAGAAGCTGCTTTGGAATTATTGTTATTTGAATGCCGGATTGACCATTGTCTTCAATGGCCAGAAGTACAAGTCTGAAAATGGTTTGCAGGACTTGTTGAATGCCAACATGAGTGAAGATCCTTTGTATCCCATCATTCATTTGCGTGGCAATGACATCGAGGTGGCCATCACCCACACCCATTCTTATGGGGAAGAATATTACAGCTTTGTTAATGGTCAATACACCACGCAAGGTGGAACACACCAGGCTGCTTTTCGCGAAGCGTATGTCAAAGTCATTCGTGACTTCTTTAAAAAGGATTACGAAGCCGTTGACATTCGCGCCGGTATTGTAGCGGCAGTGGCGGTCAAGGTGATTGAACCTGTGTTCGAATCGCAAACCAAAACCAAATTGGGATCCAATGAAATTGAACCCAATGGAAAATCCATTAAGGCATTTATTCAAGAATTCTTGTCCAAGGAATTGGACAATTTCCTGCACAAGAATCCTGAGCTGACCCAGAATTTGTTGAAGAAAATTCTTCAAAGTGAGCGAGAGCGCAAGGAGTTAGCGGGCATTGCCAAATTGGCCAGAGAGAGAGCCAAGAAGGCCAATTTGCACAACCGCAAATTGCGGGATTGCAAAGTCCATTTAGGCGATAAAAGTGATCGAGCAGGGGAGACTACCTTATTCATTACTGAGGGTGATTCAGCATCCGGTTCCATCACCATTGCACGCGATGTGCAAACGCAAAGTGTATTCTCACTGAAAGGAAAACCACTGAATACCTATGGTTTGACCAAGAAAGTGGTTTACGAAAATGAAGAATTCAATTTGCTGCAAGCGGCATTGAACATTGAGGATGGCTTGGAAGGTTTGCGCTACAACAACGTGGTCATCTCTACAGATGCTGATGTGGATGGAATGCACATCCGTTTGCTGATGATTACTTTCTTCCTTCAGTTTTTCCCTGATTTGGTCAAGTCTGGTCATTTGTATGTCCTTCAAACACCGCTTTTCAGGGTCCGCAATAAAAAGGAAACCATTTATTGTTACAGTGATGAAGAGCGTGTGAACGCCATCAAGAAATTGGGAGCCAAGCCAGAGATTACCCGATTCAAGGGATTGGGTGAAATTTCGCCCGATGAGTTCAAGAACTTCATTGGCAAAGACATCCGATTGGAACCCGTGGTCATTGGTAAAGAAATGCACATCAAAGATCTATTGGAGTTTTATATGGGAAAGAATACACCGGATCGTCAAGAGTTTATTATTTCCAATTTGAAAGTGGAAAAAGATGATATTGATACGTTGAAAACCGACAAAATAGAGGAGGAAGCAGCATGAGCGAAATGAATGAAGAATTATTGCCAGACAACAATCCAGAGGAGACACAATTGTCTGGTGTTACCGAAGTCAATGGTCTTTACAAGAATTGGTTCTTGGATTATGCCTCCTATGTAATTCTTGAAAGAGCGGTTCCACACATCAATGATGGATTGAAACCCGTTCAACGCCGTATCCTTCATTCGTTGTGGGAGATGGATGATGGACGTTTCAATAAGGTGGCCAATGTGATCGGAAACACCATGAAGTACCATCCGCATGGAGATGCTTCTATTGGTGATGCGTTGGTGCAATTGGGTCAACGCAATCTTTTCTTGGATACCCAAGGAAACTGGGGCAATATTTTCAC
>JBDKGG010000039.1:0-9236 GCA_039798325.1 Bacteroidota bacterium | reverse complement strand
GACTTTCCAGAATAGTCTGGATTTTCCAAATTGGGGGTTTTGGAAAGCAAGGTCTTGTGCTCGTAATGCACATCCATTTTGTCCAAAGAATGACTGTTGATCATTCTGCTGACGCGGTATTTTTTTTCTGGATCAAAAGCAGCAGCCAATAAAATATCCAAAGTGCCTTCTTTGTAGCAATTCAAATAGTTGATGCTGTATCGCTCACGGCCCATTTGTTCACGGATAAATTGGCCATCTACGATGAGCCATTCCTCCATTTGGAAATAGGTTTCATTCTCTAACCCAATGCCCCAGAAGTGTTTAATAATCGGGTTATTTGTCATGTGTGTCGTTGTGTGTTGGTCGAGTTGGTTTGGTTTGAAAAGTCCTCAAGCATGATAGTAAACGACATACCTTTGGTACCGTTCGTTGTTCCACCAGTCCTTCCTTTTCTTAGCAAAATAATTGTAGTTCACTTTTCCTGCTTGTGATTGAAGCGGATAGACAACTACACCGTTTTCGCGGTAAGCTTGTTTTTGTTTGGTCTCAGGTACGATGGGGACAATGTGTCCAGATAATCCAAAGGTAACGCGCTTGGCGCAGATAATTCCTACGCCGCCTTCCTCATTGACTTTGCGTTGAGCCTCGTCGAAGCTGGACATCCGTTGCCATCCGAAACTAATTCCCCACGTTAACAGCCAGTCGTGAAGGGCATTGGAATAGATGTGTCCTACGGTATCGTACATGATGGGCGTGACCTCCTCTCCATTCAGCACCTTCTTCAAAGATTCTTCCGTCCACCAAACTGTCGGTAAATATACTTTAGAAAAATGACAATAGTCAAATGAATATACATTGCAATACGTATCCTCGGGCGTTTTCTGGTAGCGCAGATTGTGACTCACATCCAATTGGGCAATGATGGCATGCAGGCTCTTCTTTTTGGATTCAACATCTGTCATGTCCCGATAAACCATTCCTGTATCGGCCAAAGGATGGTGTTTCAACAACTGCGAGTCCAACCTTGAATCGGGGTGGGTAGGAAGAATGGCCGGCTTAATGCGGGCATCCACCGTCTTGATTTCTTGCACAGGAGCCAGATGTCTCGCTTGATCGTCTTGATTCATTGTAAAGATTTTGAACGAAAATAGAACGATTGTCCTTTGGGAGGATTTGAAAAAACAAAAGGTATTCGGTAGTCATTTGTTCAAATCTTTCATTTTGTCCCCCACCGAAATGGTTTAATTTCGCAGTCTAATGAATCGCATTAGTCAACCTGCTGTTTTAGTTCTTGCTGACGGCACTGTTTTTCAAGGAAAATCTTGTGGATACGTTGGAGTAACAACGGGAGAAATCGCTTTCAATACCGCCATGACCGGCTACCAAGAAGTGTTTACAGATCCTTCCTATTTCGGTCAAGTCCTCATCATGGCCACCGCCCACATTGGGAACTATGGGGTACACGAGGACGAGATTGAGAGCGAGTCGTGCAAGGTTGCCGGCGTCATCATCAAGAAGTTTTCTGATGTCGCCAGCCGCATAGGTCTTATCGGAACATTGCAGGATTATTTGGTTCGTGATAAAGTGGTGGGGATATCTGACATTGATACCCGCGCTTTGGTTCGCCACATCCGCAAGGCTGGTGCCATGAACTGCATCATCAGCTCGGACGAAAGCAAGAGCATTGAAGAACTGAAAGCCCAATTGGCGCAAGTGCCTTCCATGGATGGCTTGTCGCTCTCGCAGGAGGTGTGCTGCCAGGAAGCTTTTTTTGAGGGCGATGAGAACAGCGCGATTCGTGTGGCGGTGATTGATTTTGGAATCAAGAAAAATATCGTTCGGTGTTTGACCGAGCGCGGCGCTTATTGCAAGGTGTTTCCGATGCACACCACCGCGGCTGAGGTGTTGTCTTGGAAGCCAACGGGCATCATGTACAGCAATGGCCCTGGAGATCCATCGGTGATGCATTCGAGCATTCAATTGGTGAAAGAATTGATTGATTCCGGCGTGCCAGGATTTGGCATTTGTTTGGGACACCAGATCATCGGATTGAGCCAAGGATTGAAGACAGAGAAGATGTTCAATGGACACCGCGGCATCAACCATCCGATTAAGAATTTGAAAACGGGCAAGTCGGAAATCACCAGCCAGAACCACGGTTTTGTAATTTCAAAGGAGTCCATTGCCTCACAAGACAATGTAGAGGTAACGCACATACATTTGAACGACGATACCATTGCGGGCATTGCCTTAAAGAACAAAAATGTATTTAGCGTACAATACCATCCTGAAGCCAGCGCAGGACCGCATGATTCGCGGTATTTGTTTGATCAGTTTGTGGAGGGGATGAAGGGATGAGGGGATGAAGAGATGAAGGGATGAAGTTTAAGTATTCATTCTGATTCTGCTTCTCATTTTCATTCTTTTTCATACGAGTGAAAGCGCTGTCTGCGAATTCAAACTATAGTGCGATACGGAGTTCTAATTTACCACCCAATCCTTGTTCGATGATTCGTTGAAGGGTGGAAATGCGGACTTCCTTGAGATTGTTTTCCACCTTGGAAATGTAAGCTTTGTTGGTGCCGCATTTCTCTGCGAGGGCCTGTTGTGTAAGACCTTTTTCTTGACGAGCCAGCTGAATCATCACGCCCATTTTAAAAACTTCAAATCCTTTTTCGAATTGTTCTCTTTTTTTGCTTCCTCTTTTGCCGTATTCAGATTCGATTAATTGATCCAATGTGCGGATGTTATTTTTCGTTTTCATATTCGATACGGATAACTTTGAGTTCTTCAAAAACTTTTATCGTCCAATAAATTTTTTCTTTGACTTTTGGTCGTTGATGAATCAGGAAATCAAAGAAGTAATTTTTGTATGCAATGACAGATCTAACTTTCATAGCATAGTGGTTTTACAAAGATAATGCTGTAGTCCGATTAGACAACACATAAAAGAGATGAGGGGATTAGGAGATGAAGGGATGGATTATGCCGCTTTTTCGAAAACTCTGCGACCTTTGCGCATTCTCTGAGCCCTCTGCGAGAAATGAATTTTTAACGCATAAGGCCCGAAAGATCCGCCAAGAGCGCAAGAGCGCTTGTGGTCTTGGTGGCGGTTATGTTATTTAATAATGTATATCCATAATTTTTAAAAAAAGTAGATTATATTTGAGGACAACCAAAACACATGAAAAAAGCATTTCTCTTTTTAGGGCTCTCTGCTCTGTTGTTTTCCAA
This sequence comes from Bacteroidota bacterium, assembly GCA_039798325.1. Lineage (GTDB taxonomy): Bacteria > Bacteroidota > Bacteroidia > Flavobacteriales_D > Sanyastnellaceae > CAMCTV01. The sequence goes on along the minus strand of JBDKGG010000039.1, from coordinate 6,020 downwards.
TAGCGCAGAAGCGCAAAACCTTCCATCGTATCTCCCCTCCAACGGCTTAGTGGGCTGGTGGCCATTTAACGGCAACGCCAATGACGAGAGTGGGAATGGGTATAACGGAATTTCCAATGAAGTGTTTTTTGGTGTTGACCGTTTTGGTGGTTCGTTAAGTTCGATTTCGTTTCAGTCTAATGGAGGAGGGTTTTCTGGTAATATATCATTTGTGGATGTTCCTTTTCTTTCCGTCACTGGAGATTTCACTGTGAGTTTTTGGATTTTTCACCAAGCTGTGGATTTCGGATATCCCTTGGGTTTCGGGATAAATGCTCAATCGCAGGGTTCAGGGTATGGAATAGCTTGCACGGGTTTTTCAAATGAAGAGTTTACAGCAGTGTGCAGCTCACCTCCCAGAGTATACTCCGCATCAGATTCGAATGGCCCATGCAATAACACGCTTTATACAGAGGCAAGTTATTCGATATTGTCATGGGAGAATATTGTTGTTAGTAGAGAGGGGAGCCAAACTTCTATTTTTATTAACGGAGTTCTAAATTCATCGTCGAATATTATTGGAATAATGCCAATAAACCAGTTGGTTTTTGGTAGGAGGTCGGATGAAATTTTTGGGTTCAACGGCTCTCTCGATGACATCGCCATTTACAACCGAGCCCTCACCCAAGAAGAAATCACCGCCTTGTACACTGGAACGCCGGTCAATGGTGGAGGAGGAAGTACCAGTGCCAACCCTGTTCCTCCTGGGATTCCTTACCAAGCGGTTGTCAGAAATGCCAACGGACAGTTAGCGGCCAATACAGCCGTAACAACACGTTTCACATTACATCAAAACACAGCAGACGGCGCAGTGGAGTATCAAGAAACCCACACCCTCACCACCAATGCGCAAGGATTGATGGCAACAGTAATGGGACAGGGTACCGCGGTGCAAAACACCTTTGTCGCCATCAACTGGGCCAACACCACCAAGTTCTTGCAAGTAGAAGTCGATTTGGGCAACGGTTATGTGGACTTGGGCACCCAGCAACTCATGTCCGTTCCGTATGCGATGTATGCCGCCAATGCGCCAGCCGGTCCTCAGGGACCAGCGGGACCTCAGGGTCCAGCGGGGGAGCAGGGTCCTCAAGGAATTCAAGGTGAACAAGGTCCCTCGGGTTTAGATGGCTTGTCATCACCAACAATTCAGGACATCGATTATTCAAATAATTCTTTGTATTTCTCTTATTCAGATGGAAATATCGACACTGTTGCTTTTATTACGTTGATTGCTGGATGTACTAACTCGAGCGCATGTAATTACAATCCGGCGGCTAATGTAGATGATAACCATTGTATTCTCATTGGTCAAGGCTGTGATGATGGCTTAGACATAACTTATAATGATGTGTTAAATAGTAGTTGTGAGTGCCATGGTTCAATAGATTTACTTGGTTGCACAAATCCAACAGCTTGTAATTTCAATTCGGATGCGACGATTGATAATGGTACTTGTTTGGTTATTGGAAATGTTTGTGATGATAATAATAATTACACCTACAACGACGTGATAAATTCATCTTGCGTATGTGCAGGCGCCTTCAATAATAATGTCAGTTACACACAAGGTCCTGGAGTAATTGATGTCGATGGAAATAGCTATAGCTCTGTTATAATAGCGGGGATGGAATGGATGGGAAGTAATTTAAAAGTGACCAAATTTTCCAATGGTGATCCTTTAATCACTGGTCTTTATGGTATGAATTGGCAATCGAATAATTTACCTGCTTATGGTTCTCCTGCGAATAATACAATAACCAATGATCCTATTTATGGCAAGCTTTATAATTTTGCAGCAGTTGCAGATACTCGTAATATTTGTCCGGCAGGATGGCATGTTCCAAGTGATGCGGAATGGACGGTATTGATTAATTACCTCGATCCAAATCAGCAACCATCTATTTACGGTTTGCAAAGTGCCACTGCGGGAGGAAAACTCAAGGCCCTTGCAGGATGGGGTGATCCCAATACTGGTGCTAGTAATTTATCAGGTCTCAATTTCAAGGCGGGAGGTATGATTTCAGATATCGCGGATTATTATAATCCAGGTAATGCAGGTTACTATTGGACCTCATCATCTTTGGATGATTATTTTGCTATTTATAGAGCTATCGATAAGTCTTCTGCAGGAATTTGGAGATCAATAAACTATAATAAAAAGTTTGGATTTGGTATCAGGTGTGTAAAAGATTGAGTTTCATCATAACATTTTTCTTTTAATTACTCTTTTCATTTTCGGCCTCTTTTCGTTTTAATTTTGTCATGTTATACCGTCGGTCCCTGAGCAATCAAACTGGCGGTTTTTTGTTTTGGGATACAGGTCGTATTGCAAGACGTCCCTACAAAACGCCTTCCTGAATTTTAATGAGGTTCCTTATTCTTAACGGATGATATGTGTGAGGTAACATAGGCAGTGTATCTTTTAGAAAAGCCAATGATGCAATGGTTTTTCATTGACGCAAAATTACAGGGTGCTTTTAACATGAACAAGTTTCGTATAAGCCCCTCATAATGGCCAATCATGACCATTTATTTCAACGCCTAATCAAAATCTAATCAGATTGTATCTGTAGCCCTGGTTGCGTTTTATCGTTTCGTTTTGTGTTAGGTTAAAATGCATAATATACTACATTGTCTTTTATGCCTCCTTATGTGTTTCTTGACTCTTGGAACAGTGCTTATTTGTTTTGCACCATGGAACAACATTATCCCGTGCATTACCGATCAGGTGAAACCCATCAATTCTGGTTTGTTAGCGTTGGGAGGAGGAATGTAATTAAGTGTGTACAGCTGGATTTATTAGAAGAGAACCCTGATGTTTATAATCTTTGCTTGTATGACGTAGATGAAGATTCAGGGGAACTTTCAGATTCATTGGTGTCCAATAATGGTGATCTTCCGAAACTGTTTTCCACTATAGCAGTTTGCTTGAAGTCCTTTTTTCACAATGATTCATTTGCCTCCATCTCCTTTCAGGGAAACACAGTCTCCCGAAATCGTCTTTACCGAATGTGGATTTCTAAGTTTAAACCATATTGGCAAGATGAATTTGATATAGAAGTACAGGAGGATAATGGCGATGAGTTTGTTTTTATCATTAAAAAAAAGTAAGTTTGTGTGTATGAAATCTTCAAAAGACAATAAGATAATTTCTGATCAAAAACTCAGAGAAATCATGGAAAAAACACCCATGGTGCGTTCAGCCAAGACAGAGAAAATAATGGAGGATTTACCAGCTTTTATGGAGTTGATCAACGATAAGAGTAAATGGAGGAAATTGTAATAATCCCCTCATTCCTTCATTCCTTCATCCCCTCATCCCTTTTTTCCTATCTTAGCCCCATGAACGGCGTACAACTGCATTTTCTTTTCAATCACGTGCCCATGTTTTTGGCATTGTTTGCATTGATCCTTTGGGTAGCGAATGTTTTCCAACCCAACAAAACCTTGAAAAATTTGGCCATCCTATTCATGGTGGTGATGGGATTGATGAGCTTGGCCGCCATGGCCACTGGCGAAGAAGCCGAAGAAGTAATGGAACAATGGGGCATGAGCCACAGAGCCATCCACGAGCACGAGGAACTGGCTGAAGTGGCCCATTTCAGTGCATTGGGCATGGCCGCCTTGGCCCTGGTGGTTTTCTTCATCGAAAGAAAAAAAGGAAAAGCCATCTCCGCATTTCCTTGGATTGCGATGATTGGTCTTCTGGGGGTGTTGATCACCATGTCCATCGCCGCGCATGAAGGTGGAAAATTGAGTCACCCCGAGTTGTATCAAACACCACCAGCAGGATTGGAAAATGGTGGTGAAGAATCCCATGAGTCAGAAGAACATTGATGCTCCGCATCCCGCGTTTGAAGGGATTCAAGCCGTAAAAAAGGGCATTGTCCTCAACCTTTTCTTGGCCATTGTCAAACTCATTGCGGGTTTGTTGGGTCACAGCTACGCCTTGGTGGCCGATGCCATCGAGAGTGGTAGCGATGTGCTGTCCTCTATACTGGTTTGGATTGGTTTGCGCACTGCCGCCAAACCACCAGACGAAGACCATCCCTATGGTCACGGAAAAGCAGAGCCCATGGCTGCAGGCGTGGTGAGCATCATGCTCTTTGCTGCTGCTGTGTTGATCTTGTACCAAAGCATTCATTACATCCAAACTCCACATGAGTCGCCCGAATGGTGGACCTTGTTGGTACTGGCTGCTATTGTCGGCGGAAAAGAATTGGCCTTTCGCATGGTGAACCGAACCGGCATGGACATCGATAGCCAGGCGGTGCAGGCGGAGGCGCAGCATCATCGGGCCGATGCCTTTACATCATTGGCCGCATTTGTCGGAATTGTGGTGGCGTTGATTGGTGGGCCTGGATTTGAGACCGCCGATGATTGGGCGGCCATATTGGCCTCCATTTTCATTGCATGGAATGGAGGTAAGATTTTTTTTCAATCCCTATCTGAACTCATGGATCGTGCCCTGCCGCAAGAACAAATCAACGCCGTTGTGGATTGCGCAAAGCGGGTGCATGGAGTCCGAAAAGTGGAATCTTGTTTTGTTCGCAAGACCGGATTTGAGTGGTTTGTGGACATCACCATACAAGTGGATGGCAACCTCACAGTAGAGGAGGGGCATGCCATCGCGCATGAGGTCAACGACGCCATCAAGGGTCATGTGACGCAGGTTTATGCCGTTCATACCCACGTTGAGCCATTCCATCTTTGATTGTTGATAAACTATCCTCGGGTAGTAGGGTTTGCTTTTATCCCATCTTATATTTGCTCCAATTAGAATACTAACGACATGAATATTATAGTTAACAGCTCGATCCTGCACAAGTCATTGCAATTGTTGGGAGGTGTATTGAACAGCAACAACTCATTGCCCATCTTGGACAATTTTTTGTTTGAAATTCGTCCCCAAACCTTGACCGTGAGCGCATCCGATTTGGAAACCGCCATCACCGTTACCTTGGATGGCATTGATACCAAAGGCGAAGGTGTATTGTGTGTGCCCGCCAAGTTGTTGATGGATATTTTGAAATCGATTCCTGAGCATCCGTTGAATTTCACCATTGATTCTAAAACCTATGGCATTGAGATTTCTTCGGATTTCGGTAAGTATAAATTGACCGGTGTCAATGGTGATGATTTTCCCAAAGCGCCAGCCATGGACAGCGACAAGTCGTTCAAAGTGCCCGGTGACGTGATGTCTCGTGCCATCAACAAGACCTTGTTTGCTGCAGGAAACGATGACATGCGCCCAGTGATGAGCGGTGTTTATTTTGAAGTACACGAGAATGAAACGCGTTTTGTGGCCACTGATGCGCACAAGTTGGTTCGTTATACCAGAACCGATGCGGGTGGAGATGCAGCAACCTTTATTGTACCGAGAAAGCCTTTGAATTTGATGAAGGGCATTTTGGGTTCAGTGAAGTCTGATGTGAGTGTTGCATACTCGGACAACAATGCCCAATTTACATTTGACAATGTTTCTTTGATGTGCCGTTTGATTGAGGGCAAGTACCCCAATTACGAGGCGGTTATTCCAAAAGAGAATCCATTCAAGTTGACCATCGATCGTGCGGACTTATTGCAGTCCATTCGTCGTGTGAGCATCTTTGCCAATAAGACTACCCATCAGGTTCGTTTGAAAATGGGCGGCAGTGAGTTGCACATTTCAGCGGAGGATTTGGATTACAGCAATGAGGCCAACGAGCGTTTGACTTGCACCTATGTTGGTGATGACATGGAGATTGGTTTCAATAGCCGTTTCTTGGCGGAGATGTTGAGCAATTTGGATTGCGACAATGTTACCTTGGAAATGAGCGCACCCAATCGCGCCGGTATCATGCGTCCTTTGGAGTTGGTAGATGAGAGCGAGGACATCTTGATGTTGGTGATGCCTGTGATGTTGAACAGCTAATGAAGGCCAGTAGACTTCGATCTGCATCGGAAATCATTCCGAATACCCATTTAATACTCAATCCCGA
>JBDKGG010000038.1:0-35263 GCA_039798325.1 Bacteroidota bacterium | reverse complement strand
GAAACCCACTCCCTCACCACCAATGCGCAAGGTTTGATGGCAACGGTATTGGGACAAGGCACTGCAGTGCAAAACACCTTTGCTGCCATCAACTGGGCCAACACCACCAAGTTCTTGCAAGTAGAAGTGGATCTCGGCAACGGTTATGTGGACTTGGGTACCCAACAGCTGATGTCTGTTCCGTATGCAATGTATGCCGCCAATGGGCCAGCGGGACCTCAGGGGCCAGCGGGGGCGGATGGGGCGGCAGGAGCAACGGGGCCTCAGGGTCCGGCGGGACAAAGTGCATACGAAATTTGGCTTTCGTTGGGAAATATTGGTTCTGAACTGGATTTCATAAATTCACTTAGTATGAATACAAATGGTGCATTGTTAAGTAATTTGCCTAATATTTCACTAGATTCTTATAATTTTAACACAACTGGGATTTCCGTAGACTGTACCTTATTGCCAGGTCCATCTGCAAGTTCTTATGGTTTTGTGTGGGATACACTTCCTAATCCAACAATTTATAGCAATGTCGTATATGGGACGAATGCACTTCCAACTTTTCACAAGCAAAGCAATTTTTCAAAGCACTACAATACGGCCTACTATATACGAGCATTTGCGGCTAATGATTTTGGAGTGAATTATACAAATGAAATTTCCTTTGTTACTGGACAATATGTAACAGGGGATATTGGTCCCGGTGGGGGATTAATTTTTTATGATAAAGGATATTTATCTGATGGCTGGAGATATTTAGAGGCAGGACCAACGACGATTGGTTCATATGCTTTCGGTTGTCAAAATTTGAATATACCTAACGCAATTTCAGGAGAAATTGGTGATGGTCTGAATGCAACGAATGCAATTTTAGCAAGTTGTAATGAAGTCAATAACGCTGCTAACGCGGCTAGCAATTACACCAATAATGGAAAGTCTGATTGGTTTGTGCCTAGTAAAATGGAAGCTTATCTTATGTTTCAAAATTTAAAGTTGAATGGGCTCGGGAATAGCTGGGGGAATATGGCGTATTATACAACATCGACGCAATCATCAACAGTGTTTACAGGACTGTTTACGATATGGTCTAATACTAATATTGCGGCAGGTGGTGATGGAATAATTACAGAATATCAGCCTAATGGTAAAAACGACGCACTATCATTAAAACCAATTCGTCGATTTTAATGACTCGGTAAGTATGAATATTATTTTTTTAATCCACTCCATTTCGGACAATGCAAGTTTTAGGTAAGATTGATTTCATCTGGGAGGTTTTCTATTTTAGATTGGTAGTTTTTTTTTAAGATAATTTCCTTAGATCATTAGAAAATATCAATTGGTTTAGAATACAAGAAAAACTCTGCGCCCTTTGCCCATTCTCAGCGGGCTTTGCGTTAAAAAAAAACTCAATAAAAATCAGAAATCAAAGCGGTAAAAGATTTTTTCTTTAACGCCAAGTGCCCAAAGGACGCGCAAAGGACTCGGAGGAGTATCGTTCGCAATAGATCAGCAGGAATAGACCACCCTCCCGATAGCTATCGGGACTCCGCAGACAGTGCCGGCGCAGTCAGGTCACCTCTCCTTTCTCTCGCGCTGCTCGAGTAGGAGGGGAGAGCATATCGCACTAATTTGTCTTCTAAATTGAAACGCGACTTAAATGTTTTTTAAGTGGGTTTTTATTGTAGAAAAAAGTAAATTTGTTACCATGAAGAAAGCAAATGAAAATGTTCGTAAGAACTTGGAATTGGAGTTGCAAGAGTTGATGAATGCTACTCCTACTTTTCGAGATACAAAGGCTGAACGAGCAATCGCAAATGCAGATCACATTGTCGAAACATGTAACAAAATCGATTGGTCTAAATCTTCATTTTAAAATTTAAGGATCAATGAATAAGCCCATTTCCGATCAAAAGCTCAAAGAAATTATGGGAAGATTACCCATGGTTCGTTCAGCCAAGACGGAGAAAATCATGGAGGAATTGCCAGCTGCAATTGCGTTGATCAATGATAAGAGTGGATGGAGGAAATTGTAAGCATGAATTTTCCGAAGTTGTTTAATGGTGATTGTGGTTTTTAATTTTGTATAAAAAGTCAATCTGGAAAACTTTAATATGGCAGAAATTCAAGCGACATATACGACAAAAGAATGGGACGAAATTATTGACTCCTGTGTCGCTGTGCGGGATACCAAATATGAGGCAGCATTGCTGGACAAAAAGAATATTGTGCAAAGATTGCAAGAGATGGAAAAGTCCAGAGGTGGTGTTTAGTTTTCTTTCTCTCTTGTTCTTAAAGTAGGAGGGGAGATTTTGGGCTTTCTCTTTGTCATATAGCACTGCATTTCTAGCCTCCTTTTATTCTGTTTCCATTCCTCCAATAGCAGGGAAGTTTTTCCCTAAATTTGCACCCATATTTATGCGTAAAGTAAGAGTAAGATTTGCACCCAGTCCGACAGGACCGCTGCACATGGGAGGTGTGAGAACCGCCTTGTACAATTATCTGTTTGCCAAAAAACACGGCGGTGATTTCTTGTTGCGTATCGAGGATACCGACCAAGGTCGCTTTGTCCCCGGTGCTGAACAATACATCATCGAAGCCCTCAAATGGTGCGGCATTGAGCCCAACGAAGGTGTTGGCTATGGAGGCGATTGCGCCCCTTATCGCCAAAGTGAGCGCAAACCGATGTACAAACCCTACGCCGAAAAATTGATCGCCGCAGGTTGGGCCTATTACGCTTTTGATACTTCTGAAGACCTGGACAACATCCGCAAACAAGCAGAGTTGGCCAAGATGCCCAATTGGCAATACAATTCCATCTCCCGAATGACCATGAAAAACAGCTTGACACTTCCCGCCGATGAGGTGGAGAAGCGCCTGGCTGCTGGTGATCCCTATGTCATTCGTTTCAAAATGCCGCGCAATGAGGAAGTGCGCTTCCAAGATTTGATCCGCGGGTGGGTTGTCTTTTCTACCAACGAGCTGGACGACAAAGTTCTTTTCAAATCGGACGGTATGCCCACCTACCACCTGGCCAATGTGGTGGACGACATGACCATGAACATTTCCCACGTCATTCGCGGCGAAGAGTGGTTGCCCAGCGCACCGCTTCATGTTATGTTGTACAAAGCTTTTGAATGGGAAGCCCCTTTGTTTGCCCATTTGCCGCTCATATTGAAGCCGGATGGCAATGGAAAGTTGAGCAAGCGCGATGGCGATCGCCTTGGTTTTCCTGTATTCCCATTGGAATGGAAAGATCCAGAGACGGGAGCCATTTCCAGCGGTTACCGCGAAAGAGGCTATTTCCCCAAAGCCTTCATCAACATGTTGTTGTTGTTGGGTTGGGCACCAGGCAATAACCAAGAGATTTTTACTGAACAAGAAATGATCGATGCCTTCACCATTGAGCGCATCGGGAAGAGCGGATCGAAATTCGATCCCGATAAAACTAGATGGTTCAACCAACAATACCTCAGAGCAACACCACACCATGAGTTGGCGCAAATGCTTCAACCATTGTTGAAAGAGAAAGGCATTGAGGTGAGTTTGGAATACACCGAGAATGTGGTAGGCTTGATGATGGAACGTGCTGTATTTGTGGAAGACATGTTGGAAGGCATGTATCTTTTCCAAGGTCCTTCTGAATTTGATGCTGACGCCGTTTCCAAGAAATGGAAGGTGGGAGAGTCTTCGGTGATCATCCAAAAGTGGGCGGATGCCATGAATGCATTGGAAGATTTTTCTTTTGAAAGCATCGACCATCGTTTCAAGGAATTCTTGCAAGAAGAAAATTTGGGCATGGGCGCAGTGATGCCTTTGTTCCGATTGTTGTTGACGGGAACCTTGACCGGACCGGCTGCGGCGCAGGTGGCATCTGTTATTGGAAAGGAAGAAGTGATGAAGCGTGTAGCTTTTGGAATCGAAAAATTGGGATAATCATCGATGTATTAAAATACCATGGGAGTTATTTACGTAAACAACATTGAGGTGCATGCCCATCACGGGTGTTTGGAAGAGGAAGCCGTAATCGGAGGCAAATACCTCATCGATGCGGTGTTTCATGTCGATGTGAAAGCGGCAGCCTTGTACGATGATTTGGACAGAACCATTGACTATGTCGAGGTGACCAACATTGTGCGTCGTGAGATGGCCATTCGTTCCAAACTGATTGAATCGGTGGGTTACCGGATTCTCAATGCGCTAAAAGCGCGTTTTGAAGAAGCGGATAGCATTCGCATCAAATTAACGAAGGTCGCCCCACCCATTCCTGGTCAAGTAGAAAGCGTGAGCATCGAGCTTCGCACGCATTGATCAATGCGCCATTTGAAAGGCAGTCTCTCTGGCCCAAATATCGGTTTGGAATAAATCGTTCAAGGCTGGATTGTCAATGATGGTGTGGTGTTTCATGACCGATTCAACCAATTGACCAATTTCCAAGAAACCGATTTTGTCTTGCAGAAATAATGATACCGCAATCTCATTGGCTGCGTTCATCACGCAAGGAACCGTGCCTCCGTCTGCCATGGCATCATAGGCCAATTGCAAACAACGGAAGGTCTCCTTGTCTGGAGCTTCAAAGGTGAGATTGGGAAATTGCGCGAAATGAAATCTTGGAAAATCAGCGGGCAAACGTTGGGGATAACCCAAGGCATATTGAATGGGCAATTTCATATCGGGCAATCCCAGTTGTGCTTTAAGACTACCATCTTCAAATTGCACCAAACTGTGGATGATGGATTGGGGATGAACGATGACATCGATCTGATGGGGTTTAAGGTTGAACAACCATTGCGCCTCAATGACCTCCAAGCCTTTGTTCATCAGCGTAGAAGAGTCAATGGTGATTTTAGCACCCATCGACCAATTGGGATGTTTAAGGGCTTGTTCTTTTCTAATGCCTTTTAAATCCTCCGTGGTTTTTCCTCGGAAAGGACCACCACTAGCCGTGAGGATGATTTTCTCGATGGGGTTGTGCCACTCGCCAGCCAAACATTGGAAGATGGCGCTGTGCTCAGAATCGACAGGGTAGAGGTTAACGGCATTTTCTTTGGCCAACTGCGTGATGATTTTACCCGCTACCACCAAGGTTTCTTTGTTGGCCAGAGCGATGTGCTTTTTGGCTTCAATGGCCGCAACAGTAGGTTTTAGACCTGAAAAGCCCACCAATGCAGTGAGCACAATGTCAATGCTGTCAGATTGTACGATTTGACAAAGGCTTTCTTCGCCCGCATATACTTTGATGCCTGCATCAAACAAGGCCTCTTTGACTTTCGGGTATTGGCTTTCATCCACGATGACAACAGCATTGGGCGAAAACTTCAATGCTTGTTCAATCAATAAGTCTGCATTTTTTTGCGCGGTCAATACCTCCACAGAAAATTTTTCTGGATGGGCTTCAATGACCTCCAATGCTTGGGTTCCAATAGAACCTGTTGACCCTAAAATGGCTACGCCTCTTTTCATGAGGCTAAAATACAGCAATAACTTCCTTACAACTTGATGAATTGACGGTGGAAGAATTGACCTTGCTGATTGGTGATGCGGATGTGGTAGATTCCAGGGCTCAGATGCGATACATTGGTTTGAACAAATGAAGTTGGATTTTCTTGTTGGGTTAAGACAAGTTGTCCCATGGCATTGTGAATGGTCAAATGCTGGATGTTGGTTGAGGATTGAAGGGTCAAGGTTTGACCAACAGGATTGGGATATAGCTCGAAATCGGCTGTTTGTTCCTCCGTGTTGACGATCCCGGAATTGCTAGCATCAAAGGTGGTAGACATGTATTGCCAGTTGCCATTGGAACCGTTGGGATATCGGCCATAACTTACATCGGCTTGTTGCGCTGGGTAGGCAATGTTGTCCAAGATATTGGTGCCATCGGTTAACATCAAGGTACCCCCTGCGGTGCTGAGTTTAAAATTGGTATGGGCAGACAATTGCCAAGCGTCGTCATCGGCCCATATGATGGCAAAATCTTGCGGAGCGATGAGGATAGTGGGCAAGGCCCATTTGTTCAGCAAGGCTGCATCATCTGTTAAAAACAATCCAGTAAGATCAACAATGTGGTTGGAGTTGTTGTAAAGTTCAACCCAATCGTCATCTTCAGCATATTCATCCAATTGAACACTGTTGCTGGCCAACAATTCGTTGATGCTGATGTCACCAGGGGTGAAGGGTTGCGTATTGAAGATCTTGTTGAAGAATTCGTGCTCGGCGCGGGCGGGAAGGAAAATGCCTGCGTTGTTGTTATCGGCAAAGAAATAGTATTCGACATGCGTGCCATTGGCATTGATCATGGCGCCAAAGCGTCCATCGCCAGCGGTTCCATCATCCGAAAGACCGTCGTCTTGCAACTGAATTTTGGTGAAGCGTTGCGTTTTGTCAAAACGGTAACCAAGCCAAACCGCCGTGTTGTTGGTTGATTCAACAGAAATGGAAAAGTTGTTTTGAAAGTCAATCGAGTTGGAGATCATGGGATTGCTCAAAGTAGGCGCGATTTGTTGAAACTCAGCGGTAGATTGCAAGTAGGTGTTTCGGGCATCCATGAGCAATTGAATACCGGGGACTGAACCGCCACCAGGACCTCCGCCTCCGCCAGTGGTGTTGGTGGATAAACTGTTTTGGAATTGGGTATATGTATAGAATTTATAAGGGTCGGCATTGACAGCAGCATCAATGATGGACATGATGTTTTGCGCTTCCGTTACATAAAGACCGGAAGCTATGAACTCATCCATGATGGTTTTCATGTGGGCGATGTACATGTGCTTGTACTGTGGTATGGCCAACAATTTGGAGATGAGGGGATGTGCGGTGCTGGTGCTGTTGTACAAAACGCTAGTTGTTGCTTGGTTGCTGCCGGCACCACCTCCGGGGAATCCACCAAAACTCATGTTGAGGTCCCAGATGGTAGGAAGGAAGAGATGATTTCGGTCTTTGTACAAATAATAATTCTGTTTGAATTGACCGGAGTAGGAGTCCAAATTCACCAAGGCTACATTGAATGCGAGCATCCACATGACGCGATCCAAGTCCATGCTGTTTTGGAAGAGGGAGGTAAAGTTGTTGAGGGTGTCGGTCATGCGGACCAAATCTAACCAACCCGCATTGGATTGAAGTTCGTAACCAGCATAGTAAGCGGAAGAGTCGGTACCCAAATAAGCCAGGTTGGGGCTGGCAGAGGAACCAGGCCCCGCACCTCCCGGAGGATTGCATTTGAAAAAGGCGCCTTCCGCTGAAAAATAATGGTCTCCGTTAAATCTTTCATCGATGGATTGGGCATTGCTGTATAGACCACGGAGTTGGCCATTGATGGATACATTGGCAAAGTTGGCCTTGGGGCAGTCCATGTAATTTCTCAAGATTTGATAAGAAAGTAGTTCACGGATAAAGCTTGGATCAGAAAAACCATTCCCCAATTTTAGGTCGGTGCAATGGTCATAATGGGCTTTGGAATGAATATAATCCAGTTTAATGTGGAGCGGATTTTTGTTGTTGTTGGTGTTGTATGAGCTATTGCCTTTGTATTTTACACCAACGCTGTCATAGGTGATGCCATTGATGATGACGGAGTCAGCCAAGATGTAGCCTTCAGCACCGGCCTTTGCTGTATCCATTTGATAATCCCAATTGGTGAAGCCAAAATAGATTTCAAAGGATTGAATGCTGTTGATGTTGTAAAGGTTTTCTTGTGAATGGCTCTGAAGGTGAAGTGTCAAAGTCAATAAACAGATACTAAGGATTTTTTTCATGTTGCGAATTAAGTTATTGTTATAAGAGCAATAAGATGCGAAAAAGTTAAAACCAGGAGAAACTGATATTTCTCAAAAAAAATAATGAAAATGTTTTCATCAAGTGTAAATGTAGTTAAGTTCGCAAATACGAAATGTCTAATTTAGAAACACCAAGGGGATGCTCAAGAGGTGAACAACATTTGGAAATGTTGTTCTACGCTTATCAAATGTTTGATGGAGGTGTTTCTTATTATGGTTATCGCGGCACCATGTTGGATCACTTTACGGAGGCCATTTTGGATTTGGGAACGCATGTAAAGCCCATTACAGCTGACAATGTGAGCCTAAAAAAGCGCGCTTCATTTTTGATGGTGGAGTGTTTCCAAAATATCCTTCGTCATGGTATACAAGAGGAAAGTGGAGAGGCAGAGGGCTTCTTTGGCTTTTTCTCATCGTCTAATTTTCTAACCATCAATACCATCAATGGCATCAACTCTTCTTCTGTGGATTCGCTGAAATCTGCCTTGGATGATGTGAACGCTTTGAGTCCAGAAGAGAAAAAGCAACGTTACCGCGAGATTATCCAGAATGAAAGTTTTGGAGAAGAAGGTGGTGCTGGTTTGGGTTTGATTGAGATATCCAGGAAATCTGGTTCCAAATTGGAGTACGAAATGGAACCCAAGCAAGAAGGTAAGTTTTGTTTTCACCAGCAAGTGACCATTCATTACAACGAGGAGCCTACGATTCCACCACAAATACAATTCACCAAGATGGTGGAGAAATGGATGACGGAGAATGCGATTCACATGATATACCGCGGGAAGCTAGATCACCAGAGTTTACAGCCCGTTATCGACATCATGAGTGGTATGGCCAAGGCGGGACAATGGGAGAATTTGGGAAAGTTGATGGATACCCTGAAGGATATTCAGCATTCTTTGTTTGAAACCGATGCACAGAGTGGAATTATGGTGGTTGGACAAAATGAGGGAACGCGGTTCATCCAAGTGGGCATTGAAGTCTTACCCCAAGAGAAGCAAGCCTTGTGTGACCTGGCCCGGATGCAATTCAAAGCCCAGCAATGGAAATCAGAAGACGCTCACCGACCATTTGCGGCCTGTGTCTCAAGAAACATAGAGGAAAACAAGGAATTGTTTACTTTTCAACTTGTGCCATAAGAAAAAAACATTTTTTTTGGGATTTTGATTTCTTTCGAGTATATTTGCCCTCCAATTTTAGAAGAAAATGGCAAACCATAAATC
Organism: Bacteroidota bacterium; assembly: GCA_039798325.1. Lineage (GTDB taxonomy): Bacteria > Bacteroidota > Bacteroidia > Flavobacteriales_D > Sanyastnellaceae > CAMCTV01. The sequence goes on along the minus strand of JBDKGG010000038.1, from coordinate 26,280 downwards.
AGCAATCAAGAGAATTCGTTCAAACGACGCCAAGCGTGTTCGTAATCGTTACTACCATAAAACAACCCGTAATGCTTTACGCAAATTGCGTACGTTGACATCTAAGGCAGAAGCTTCTGCTTTGTTGCCCAAGGTTGCTTCTATGTTGGACAAATTGGCCAAGAAAAATATCATTCATGCCAACAAAGCTTCTAACTTGAAAAGTAGCTTGGCTGTGTTTGTGAACGGTTTGAAATAAACCGGCATAACCACCATATAAATAATAGGACTGAAAAGCCCATCTCTTTGAGGTGGGCTTTTTTATTTTGCACCAAGATGAAAACGAACGCAGAAACTTGGTGCGTGGAGGAAGAATTGCCACGAGAGAAATTGCAGAATAGAGGCCCTGAGTCCTTGTCCAATCAGGATCTGATTGCTTTGATATTGGGCAGCGGATCCAAGGAGGTTCCGGTGATGGAGATGGCGAATTTGATTTTGGCGCAAGGATTTGGAAAGCTCACAAGATTGTCCCAATTTACCTTGCACGATTGGATGAGTATCAAAGGCATTGGCCATGGCAAGGCGGCGATTCTGCTTTCGGTATTTGAGTTGGCTCGAAGGAAACGGTTTGAAGAGTTGGATCAAAAAAAATCCATTTCCTGTTCGAAACATGCTTTTGAGCATTTGGTAAAACACCTCGGCGACTTACCGCATGAGGAGTTTTGGATTTTGCTGTTGAATCGAAGCAACACCGTGATGGCGGCCAAGCGAATCAGTGAAGGGGGATTGTCTGCCACCTTGGTTGATCCCAAAAAAGTGTTTTCATTGGCGCTTCAGTACCGCGCGCATGGGCTTATTTTGGCGCACAATCATCCCAGTGGTAACTTGATTCCTTCAGAGCACGATATTGAAATCACGGTAAAATTGCGGGTAGTTGGAAAGGCGATGGATTTGTTGGTGATGGATCACTTAATCGTACATGGTAATGCGTATTTTAGCTTCGCCGATGAAGGCTTATTGGAATGAAGAAAATTATGACGGTTGTGGGCGCGCGTCCCCAATTTATCAAGGCGGCTGCGCTCAATAGAATTTGGCGACGGGACTTTGCAGGAAAGGTGCAGGAGTGGATTGTTCACACAGGACAGCATTATGATGAATCCATGTCGCAGGTGTTTTTTAAGGAGATGGATATTGATGCTCCCCATACGATTTTTTCTGCAGGCTCTGGTTCTCATGGTTTGCAAACCGGAAAGATGATGATGGATTTGGAGACGTTAATGCTTGATGAACGTCCCGACGCTGTTTTGGTATATGGTGATACCAATTCCACCCTTGCAGGAGCTTTGGTTGCCGCCAAAGCCAATATTCCGGTCATTCATGTTGAAGCCGGCTTGCGCAGTTTTCAGCGCACCATGCCAGAGGAGATCAACCGCATAGTTACGGATCATTTGTCAGCGCTGTTGTTTAGTCCTACACCAGCAGGGATGGTCAACCTGGAGCGCGAAGGCATGCATGCATCAACCGCTCCTTATTCTCCTGTGAATCCGGGAGTCTTTCAGTGTGGCGATGTCATGTATGACAACGCGTTGTATTACGGTGCAATGGAGTGGCGGCCAGAAGTATTGCCATTTGTAGACAAGAAATTTGTATTGTCCACCATACATCGCGATCACAATACTGATGATCCCGCATTGCTAAGGGGAATAGTAGAAACCCTGATGGACTTGACAAAGGAGTCGGGATTGGAGTGGGTCTTGCCCGTGCATCCCCGATTAAAGAAAAATTTGGCCGCTCAGCCGGACTTGCTTTCCAAAATGGAAACAGCAGAACATGTTCATTTGGTGGATCCTTTGGGATACATCGGCATGCTGCAAATGGAACGACTCAGTCAATTGATTGTCACGGACTCAGGCGGTGTGCAGAAGGAATCTTATTTTGCAGAGAAACCTTGTATCATTCTCAGAGATACCACGGAGTGGGTAGAGATTGTTGATGACGGTAAAGCTTTTTTGACTGGAGGTGATGTCATAAAAATCAGAGCGGCCTTCGCGCAGGCGCGAGAGTTGAAGGACTTGACTTGGAAGCCTTTGTATGGCGACGGAAAGGCTGCTGAGAAAATGGCGGCCATTATTCATGAATTTTTGCAATGATCGCTGTCCTTTCCAACATTGATACCCCTCGATTGCGTTATGCATTGGGATTTCTGTTGGAGGGATTTTCATTTGAAATTTTTGCCGAGGATGCCCCAATTCCGCATGGGGCCAGAGTGCTTTGCTATGGTGTGGAATCGAAAGTTGCACTCCTGCATCTTCCTAACCTGGATTTTCCTTGGTGGTTGGAGACGAGCCGAGAAATAGCAGATTATCGTGCGGCATTGACGGACTTGCCTTCATTCGGGAAATTTGATCTCTTTGGATATGCTTTTTATTTGCTGGCGCGATGCGACGAATATCTGCCCAATGCGCATGATGAACGGGGTCGATTTTTATCGATTGGTTGTATTCAAAACCAATGGAATGGTTTACACGTTGCCTATTTAGAGGAGTGGAGGTTGCATCTGCTAACCGCATTGGGCTTATTGGAGCTGCGCCGAACACAGCGGCAACTGACGGTGGACATTGATAGTCCTTTTGCCTATCGATATAAGTCGTGGATGAGGCAAATGGTGGGTTTGATGCGTGATATGGTCCAGTTCAAATGGGATTGGGTGGGTCGGCGCATTCAAGTTGCCTTGGGTGGCGATGATCCCTACGATACTTATGCGGTCATTCAAGATCGTTGTACTAAGGTACAATTTGATTTGATATTTTTTGTTTTGTGTGCCAAGAGAGGGAAGTGGGATCGTGGAATGGAATGGCAACAATCATCGGGGTGGCAGGCACTGTTTTCATTATTGGGCAGTGCGCAATGGGCATGGCATCCGAGTGTACAAGGCCATCATGAAGAGGCTCTTTTTGAGGAGGAGCTCAAGCGATTGGAAGAAGCAAAGGGAGAAAAGATTCGTGCAGCGCGCTTTCATTATTTGAAACAAACCTTGCCCAGTTCTCCGAGGCGTTTGTTGACATTGGGTGTCGAAGAAGATTATACCATGGGCTTTGTTGATGTTGTGGGATATCGCGCGGGAACGAGTCGGCCTTTTTATTGGTTTGATTGGGAAAAAGGCAGTGTAACAACATTGAAAGTGGTGCCTTTTTGGGGAATGGATGTTGCCTTAAAGAACTACATGAAATGTACACCTGATCAAGCAGCCTCAAAAGTAGAGCAGGCTCGTGCTTACATCGAAGGGTGTAATGGAGATTGGCGAATGATTTGGCACAATGAGAGCGTCAATGATTGGTCGGAATGGAAAGGCTGGGAGAAAGTACTTGAACAATTTTTAAAGCGATGATGGGATATATTATGGCCATGATTTTGGTGGCTTATTTCTTGGTTTTATTGGGAGTGTCTTATTGGACCTCGCGCAATGCGGATAACCAAAGTTTTTTTAAGGCCAATCAAAGTGCTCCATGGTACATTGTGGCTTTTGGAATGATTGGAACATCTTTGTCAGGTGTGACTTTTATCTCTGTGCCAGGAACAGTAGGAGTAGTGGGATGGTCCTATTTTCAGGTGGTCTTGGGGTTCTTCTTGGGTTACTTTGTGGTGGCATTTGTATTGCTGCCGTTGTATTATAAGCTTAATTTAACTTCCATTTATCGCTACTTGGAGTATCGATTGGGGCCGGAGGCATATCGATGGGGAGCAGGATTTTTTATCCTCTCCAGAACCATGGGAGCAACGGTTCGGCTTTTCTTGGTCATCAATGTTTTGCAGTTGTTTGTTTTTGACGCACTCCACATTCCATTTGCCGTAACGAGTATCATCATTTTACTGATGATCATTGCTTATACCTTAAAGGGAGGGGTTAAAACCATTGTATGGACGGATACTTTGCAGACTTTGTTCATGCTCACGGCATTGGTGGTGTGTGTATGGAGTTTGAAGGACATGATGGAATTGTCATGGTCATCAGCCATTGCCCAAATGCAGGAAAACCATTATTTGGATGTATGGAATTTTGACTTTCTTCACAAGAAATTTTTCTTGAAGCAAGTCTTTGGTGGGGCTTTTATTACCATCACCATGACGGGAATGGATCAGGAAATGATGCAGAAGAACATCAGTGTGAAACGCTTGGGTGATTCACAGAAAAACATGGTGTGGTTTTCAGTGGTGTTGGTAGGAGTGAACGCCTTGTTTTTGCTGTTGGGAGGAATGTTGTATTTGTTCCTTCAAAAAGAAGGACTCAGTTTACCTCCTGATGATGTTTTTCCCAAGGTGGTGATGAATTATTTGCCTCAGGGTGTTTCCATCATTTTTATTTTGGGATTGATATCGGCTTTGTTTCCCTCTGTTGATGGAGCGATAACAGCACTGACTTCTTCTTTCTGTATTGATATATTGGGATTTGAGCGACGTGCGGATTGGACGGAGGAAGAAAAAACGAGAAAAAGAAAGACGGTGCACTGGACATTTGCGCTGGTTTTTTTGCTTTGTGTTTTTGTCTTTAAAGCCATCAATGAAAAGAGTATCATTGATTTGTTGTTTGACATTGCGGGCTATACGTATGGCCCTTTGTTGGGTTTGTTTGCTTTTGGTATTTTGACCCAAAGGCAATTGCAGAGTAAATTTTTGCCCATTATATTGTTGCTGTCACCTCTGCTTTCCTTTCTCCTGGATAAGAACGGAACAGATTGGTTGGGTGGTTACAAGTTCGGATTTGAATTGTTGATTCTCAATGGTGCTTTGACCTTCTTGGGATTGTGGCTAATTTCAAAGCCAAGGGCTAGCGATATTTGAAATAAAAGACAATGGCTGGTTGGTTTTCCAAGCCTGTTTTCTTCCAATCTTTAACGGCCCAATTCATGCCGTTTTTCCATTCATAACTAACCTGGGCATCAGTGCCTAAAAGGTGCACTTCGCTTTCTGGTTTGCTGGGATATTCAATGGGAAAATGTTTTGGATAGGTTTCGCCGTCTTTTTTGAAATAGATGCAGTAAACGGTGTCACCCTTTTGCGTGTAATAGTATTGGTCAGATTGTGTGATGGGTTCATGTCTTGTTGTGCCATAGATGGCTTCTCCATTGACGCGCATCCATTGTCCTATTTCCTTTAAATTTTGATAAGCGGCATCATCCCATTCCCCTTCAGGAGACGGAGCGATGTTGAGCAGGTAATTGCCACCGCGCGAAACAATGGTGGCGAGATTTTTTAGAATAGCTGTGCTGGATTTGTATTGATCATTGGGGACATAACTCCAACTGTTGGCCATGGTCATGCAGGTTTCCCAGGGGTAATCTAACTTTTCCTCCTTGGGAGGGATGTGTTGTTCAGGCGTCCAGTAGTTTTCAAATTCACCTCCAACACTGCGGTCGACGATGAGAATGCCGGGTTGATTTTTTCGTGCCATTGAGGCCAAAGCAGCCATATCAATGTCTTGGTTGTAAGGGCTGTTGACCCATGCCGGATTTTTTTGTTGTTTGGGTCTTACCCACCCTCCGTCGAGCCAAAGCAAATCAATGGGGCCGTATTGGATGGTCAATTCTTGAATTTGATTGTAAGTGAATTGTTTGTAAGCCGACCATTTTTCTGGATACTTGGTAGGGTTGTAATTGACATTTCTATCTGGAGTGGCAAAGTAGGGCCACCAATAGTCAGGGCAATGCCAATCGGGTTTGCTGAAGTACAATCCAACGAAAAATCCTTTGTTTCTAAATGCTTTGGTGATGGCATCTGTTGGATCGATGCCAGCGGGACATTCAGGGCTGGTTATTTTGTAATCCGTTTGGTGCGTATCGAACATACAAAATCCGTCGTGGTGTTTGGTTGTAAAAACCACATATTTCATTCCCGCATCTAGTGCCGCATTGGCCCATTTTTGCGGGTTGAATTTGGAAGGTTGAAAAGTGAATTTGAGCTCTTCGTATTTTCTTTTGTACAAATCGTAATCCCCTGCATAGGGACCTCTACGTTTGCACCAATCCTCGTCCTCATTGCAGAGGCTCCAACTTTCAACAATTCCCCATTGGCTATAGGTGCCCCAATGCATGAGTAATCCAAATTTTAATTCCTGCCAATGTTCCAATTTTTTGACGACCAAGGAATCTTTGGGCGCGACATAAGGATCCTGCGCTTGGGCAAATAGGCTTGCTGCTGAAAAAAGTAAGAGGAGTAATTTGTACCGCATTATTTTACACGAACCCAATTTTGTGTTCTGTAAATGAAGCCCCAGTAACCACGAACAACGAGGGTGTTTGGATCGCCTGGTTTAAGCCACATTTCGCAAGTATAAACTTTGCCGTTTTTGGGGTCACAGATGCTGCCCTTTTCATACATGGATCCTGTCCATTTCATGTCCCTCAATATCTCCATCCCCATGACCAATTTTCCTTTGCGGTCATCGGAACACTCATTGCATTTTGGGTTTTGATCCTCGTTGGGAAGACGAAAAAGCTCAGTCACTTTTCCGTACATCAGTCCATTTCTTTCTTTGATTTCGACAATACTTTTGACCCTTCCTGTTTCGTCGTCAATGGTCTTCCATTTTCCTGCAGCAGTTTGAGCAGAAAGGATTGAAGAGAGCAGAATGGCCCACGCAGTAAGTAGCATTGTTTTCATGCAACTAAAATAAACTAATTTCTCTTCCGCAAAATGATTCTTTCTTTGCTTCTGTTTAAGACCAAAAGGGCAATTTCAGCCACGCCTTCAGCCATTTTTTTATTGGCCAGTGCCAAGCCCGCTCTATTTTCTTCAATCCCCATCCGATAAAACAAAGCGGTAATCTCATTGGGGCTGATTTTGAGTTTTTCTTTGATTACTTTTTCAAGGTCCAGAACATCAACAATGGTGTCAGGTGAAATGCTCCAACCAATCATGTTCATGTCTTTGATGAATTCTTTTACCAACTCATCCCAAGGAATACTGGAGGGATCAATGACTGCGGTGGAGGAGGTTTTCGATGGTTTCACGCAGTAAATGTTTTTGTTCTTCGCGACAACTTAATGCGTCTAAATGTTGAACGGCTTGTTGGGAATGGTGTTCACAAGCATTGAGCAATGCAACATCTATTTCATGCGCTTTGAAAGCGGTTTTATAGTTGTCAATTTTTTGGGAGCCTGTCCAGTTGATGTCATTCCATTCCTTCCATCCGGCATCGCCTAATTTGTTTTTTAGTTCAATGGATAGATATGTTTTTTTATCAGCCAAAATGTCTCCACCAACTTGTTTCCCAAATTTATCGGGATCTCCAAAGGCGTCCAAGTAATCATCTTTCAGCTGAAAGGCAATGCCCAAAGATTCGCCGATGGTGTACAAATGTTGCGCGTCTGCTGCAGGGGCTCCAGCGGCTATTCCGCCCATTTGAAGCGCTCCACCCAATAGCACTGCGGTTTTAAGACAAATCATGTTCAAGTACTCTTCAATGGTTACGTCTGCTCTTTTTTCAAAGGACATGTCCAAGGCTTGGCCTTCGCACACCCCCATGGCAACTTCATTGAATACCTTGAGCAGCTCATGCAATCGAGGATGTGCCTCTTGACAAAGCAATTGATATGCTTCAATCATCATGGCATCTCCGGAGAGAATGGCGGTGTTGGTGTTCCATTTTTCATGGACCGTCATCTGGCCTCTTCTCAGCGGGGCTTGGTCCATGATGTCATCGTGCATCAAAGTGAAGTTGTGAAATACTTCAACTGCCAATGCGATGTTTCTATAGGGAGTAATTTGATTGTCGTACAATTGCGCAGCCATGAGCACCAAAGCGGGGCGCATGCGTTTCCCTCCAATGTTCAATAAATATTGGATGGGTTCATGTAAGTCTTTGAAAAGTTGAGGACGGGCATAGTTGGAGATGTCTTCCAAAATGCATTGTTGAATTTGCTCTAACGTCAATGAATCAGCGACCATATCGAAGTTGTTCTTGTAAATAGCGACCATATCCACTATTCACCAAAGGAACAGCCAACTCAGCCAATTGTTCGTCAGAAATGAATCCCATGCGCCAGGCAATTTCTTCAATAGCTCCGATTTTCAATCCTTGTCTTTCTTCTATTACTTGAACGTATTGTCCAGCCTGCATAAGGGATGCAAAGGTTCCAGTATCCAACCATGCTGTGCCACGATCCAATTTCTGCACCGTCAACTCACCCATTGCCAAATAGGTTTTGTTGACGTCTGTAATTTCATACTCGCCACGCGCACTGGGTTCCAGGTTCTTGGCAATTTCTACAACGCGGTTGTCGTAGAAGTAAAGTCCAGGTACGGCAAAATTGGATTTGGGCTGCTTGGGTTTTTCTTCAATCGACAAAACTTTTCCATTTTGGTCAAAGTCAACCACACCATAGCGTTCAGGATCATGCACGTGATAGGCAAAAACCAAACCTCCCTCTATGTTGCTGTGTTCTCGTAAAATTTTTCCCATTCCCCGTCCATAGAAAATGTTGTCCCCTAATACCAAGGAAACTTTGTCATTGCCAATGAATTCTTCGCCCAGAACAAACGCTTGAGCAAGTCCATTGGGTATCAGTTGTTCTTTGTATTCGAAGCGGCATCCCAAATTTTTTCCATCTCCTAGTAGTCTTTGAAAATGCGGCAAATCTTGCGGAGTAGAGATGATTAATATTTCATTTATCCCAGCGAGCATCAGGGTGCTCAGCGGGTAATAAATCATGGGTTTATCGTACACAGGCATCAGCTGTTTGCTGACCGCTTTTGTTAAGGGATACAACCGGGTGCCGGATCCACCAGCGAGAATTATTCCTTTCATTATGGATATTCAGGTTTGGGTTTTTTTACGGATTTGCCTTTGTGATTCAGCAGACTTTTAGTCTTTTTATTGCGCTCTCTCGTTTCTTTCATTCGTTCTGCATTGTCTCTTTTGTGACCGGCATAATCATAACCTTTGGTGGATTTCCCGCCATGGCAAGACATGAGGAACAACATTGAAATGAATGAGATGAAGAAAATTCTTATTTTTTTCATGAAGGAAATTTAAGCAATTTCAGGAAAATCCTCGTCCAAAACATCGTCTGGTTCTTTTCTTTTGAAGTCATCCGTGGTGGCTGACTTCTGGAAAGACAAAAGCATGGCGGGCAATACGATGAGGTTGGTGAGCATCGCACTCAACAAAGTCAATGCGGTGAGTATGCCCAAAGCCTTAGATCCATCAAATTGGGAGAAGGCGAACATGCCGAATCCCAAAAACAGGACGATGGAAGTGTATAGAATAGAAGCGCCGGTGTCTTTGACTGCAATCAAAACGCAATCGTATAAGCTGTATTTTTTTGACCACAATTCTTGGCGGTATTTGGCCAAGAAGTGAATGGTATTGTCCACGGTAATTCCAAAGGCAATGCTAAACACTAAGATGGTTGAGGGTTTCAAAGGGATATCAAAGAACCCCATCAATCCTGCCGTGACCAACTGCGGAATGATGTTGGGAATGAGAGATATGATCACCATTCGCGGTGATTTGAACATCCATGCCATCATGATGCTGATGACAACGATGGCAAATAACATGGAGGTGAACAAATTGTCGACGAGATAGGTGGTGCCTTCAAGAAAAACCACACTGGTACCTGTAAAAATTACTTTGAATTTATCGGAAGGGAAAATGCTATCCACTTTGGGGCGAAGATCTTTCAGCAAAACAGCCATTTCTTTTGTTCCAATATCGGCAATGTGGGCAGTAATGCGGGTTTTGGATTTGGTGCTGTCCAAGAAGGCCTTTTCTGATCCCTTTGCGCCATACTCATACTGGAAAAAAGGCGCAATGAAACTTTGTTCATTTCTGGGAATCAATGTATAGCGCTCAGGATCGCCGTTGTAAAATGCTTGGCGGGCGAACTTACTGGCGTCAGCAATGGAGAGGCTCTTGGAGAATTGGGTGTAGGTGGCCAACGTGTCTTGCAATTGTGAAATGCGAGAGATCACTTGCGGTTTGGTTATCACGCCTGGTTTCTTGCTTTCCACCATGATTTCAAATGGCATCACACCGTTGAAGTGTTTTTCAAACCATTGGAGATCCGTTATCACTCGATCTTGATCGGGTAAATCGTCCACGATGTTGCCAGTGGTTTCGATTTTGGTCATTCCATAAATGGATATGGCCGTGATGAGAATGGTTACCCAATAAATGGGTTTGCGGTGACGGGTAATCATTTTAAGAAGGGTCTCCAAAAACTTGAAGAGCCATGCCATGTCCATGTGTTTCAAGTGGCGTGGACCAGGAGCGGAGGTATAACTGAACAGAATGGGGAAGGCAATGAGTGAAATGAAAAACATCAACATGGAGTTCAAGGCGGAGATAACACCGAATTGTTTGAGCAGTTCACTATCGATGAAAATGAAAGTAGCAAAACCCACAGCAGTCGTTGCATTGATCATGAAGGAGGCTTCACCCACCTTTTGAATCACCCGAGCCATGGCCCTCATTTTGTTGCCATGAATGACAAATTCTGAATGGTATTTGGTAAGCAGGTAAATGCAATTGGGCACACCAATCACAATCATGAGGGGTGGAATAAGTCCCATGAGCATGGTGATTGGATAGTCAAACAGGGCAATGGTTCCCATTGAAAAAACAACCCCAATGCCGATGATGAGCGTACAAATAAAAACAGCTCTCAAACTTCTGAAAAAGACCAAAATCGAAAGGGCAGACACCAACAAGGACATCAACGTGAAGAATTGCAATTCTTTCTTCACTTTGGTCATCATTGTATTTCGGACAAAGGGAAGTCCTGATACGTATACGGGGATATAGGTTTTTTCTTTGAATTGATCACCGAGGGCTACCATCTGATCTACGGCATCTCCTCTTTTTTTGGAATTGAAAATCTTGGAGTTGATGAATACCATCAGAATGGTGGCGTCTGATTTGGCCTTGTACAACAATCCATCGTAGAAAGGCAAGCTGTGAATTTTATCATGAATGCTGTCGACGGTGGCCTGGCTGCGGGGGGTGTAGGGAACAATTTTTCTAAAACTGAATTTGTAGGAAGTATCCGAACGATCCATTTCTGTTTGTGTCAAGCTTTTTGAAATCACCGTGTCGGCATACATTTCATAGGCATGGGCAATGGAGAAAATACTGTCAACAATAGGAACTTGCACGGTGGTCATTTTGCCATCAATCATCGTATCTACCGGAACCTTGACTTGTTTGATGGATTCACCCAATTCTTTCCATGCATTGAAGTTGGGCAATTCCCAAATTTCAGGGTCATTGCATCCAAAGACCAACACATTGCCGTCTTCAGAGAATTGCTTCATGAATTGCTCATAGGCCACATAAGTGGTGTCATCATGGGGTAAAACTCCAGAAAACTGGTAACTCATCCGAACATTCCTGGCTTCATAACCCATCCAAAGGGTTAGTCCCAAAAGAATGCTGCCCAATAAAATTCTATTGCGTAAAATAAATCCTGCTATGGCTCCCCACATATCGTTAAAATATTGAATACAAAGAAACAAAAGGAATCAGGTACGAAGGAAATAAAAATCATTAATTCAAAGGGGATTGCCCTATTCATATTTCCTTTATATTCGCCCCGAATTTGAACATTAAAAATTATACTATGTCAAACACGAATCAAGCACAGGTCGATGCTTTTATGGCAAAGGTTAAGGCAATGAACCCTAACGAACCTGAGTTTTTGCAAGCAGTTCATGAAGTTGCTGAAGCAATCATTCCATTTATGGAAGCGCATCCTAAGTATAAAGATGCCAAAATTTTAGATCGTATTGTTGAACCAGAGCGCACCATCATTTTCCGTGTGCCATGGGTTGATGATAAGGGCGAAATTCAAGTGAATCGCGGTTACCGTGTGGAGTTCAACAGCGCCATTGGTCCTTACAAGGGCGGTTTGCGTTTCCATCCAACCGTTAATTTGAGTGTATTGAAGTTTTTGGGTTTTGAGCAGATTTTCAAGAATTCTTTGACCACATTGCCCATGGGTGGTGGTAAAGGTGGATCTGATTTTGACCCAAAAGGAAAGTCAGATCGCGAGGTGATGGCATTTTGTCAAAGCTTCATGTCTGAGTTGTCTCGCCACATTGGCGCTGATACAGATGTACCTGCTGGTGACATTGGTGTTGGTGGTCGTGAAATAGGTTTCATGTTCGGTCAGTACAAGCGTTTGCGCAATGAGTTTACCGGTGTATTAACGGGTAAAGGACGCAATTGGGGTGGATCTTTGATTCGTCCAGAAGCGACTGGTTATGGTACTGTTTACTTTGCACAAGAGATGTTGGCTGTTAAGGGTCAAAATTTCACCGGTAAAACAGTTGTCGTTTCTGGTTCAGGAAACGTTGCTCAATATGCGATTGAAAAAGCAACTCAGTTGGGTGCCAAAGTGGTTACCGCATCTGATTCTTCAGGTTATATCCATGATGCCAATGGTATCGATGCTGAGAAATTGGCTTTCTTGATGGAGTTGAAAAACGTGAAGCGCGGTCGTATTCAAGAGTATGCTACCAAGTATGGTTGTGAGTTTGTTGCCGGAAAAACCCCATGGGGTGTGAAGTGTGACATCGCATTGCCTTGCGCAACACAAAATGAATTGAATGGTGATGATGCCAAAGTATTGGTGGCCAATGGCTGTATGGCTGTTGCTGAAGGTGCCAACATGCCTTCAACACCAGAAGCCATTGCGGTATTTGAAGCCAATAAAATCATGTTCTCTCCTGGTAAGGCTTCTAACGCGGGTGGAGTGGCAACTTCAGGATTGGAGATGTCTCAAAACTCATTGCGTTTGAGCTGGACCCGTGAAGAAGTAGACCAACGCTTGCACAACATCATGAAGAGCATTCATGCTGCTTGTGTTCAGTATGGGACAGAGGGTGATTATGTGAACTACGTTAAAGGGGCAAACATTGCTGGTTTCGTGAAAGTAGCCGATGCAATGATTGACCAAGGTGTGGTTTAATTAAAGATACAGGTGCCAAACCCTGGGAGCGTTTACGCTCCGCGAAAGGCGGTCTTCGGATCGCCTTTTTGTTTTTATTGAAATTCATTTTGAATCATTTACATTTGGTAGATGGATTCTCATGCAAGGCAAAAGTGTTTTTTATTCCTTTTGGTTCTCTCTCTATTTACTTTGAATTTGCGTGGGCAGGTCAAAGTTTTGGAAAAGTATCAGATGGTGGAAGACATGACCATTGTTCAGCAATCCCTGAAAGAAGCCCACCCTGGTTTGTATTGGTTCAAAACCAAGCATGAGGTAGATAGTGTTTTTCAAGTTCAGTTGAGTAAAATTCCCAATTCGGCTTCAACATGGGTGTTCAATGATCTTCTGACCGAGATGGTGGATTTTATTGGATGTGGTCACTCGGCCATTTTACCGGGTGAAAAAATGATCAAGCAATTGGAAAAGCAAGGGACTTTTTTGCCTTTTACCATTGCACTTCAGGACAGTGTTGTAAGCATTGATTACTCTTTGGATACGTTGCTGCACAAGGGAATGAAGGTGCTTTCTATCGATGGAGTGTCAATGGAAACCATTGTTCAAAATTTGATGCACAAGATCCCCTCTGATAAAGGCCTCATGGGAAAAAAAAGGCGTTCCTTGGAATTGGTGTTTCCGTATTTCTATTCCATTTTCAATGGTGCCAAAGCCAACTACAACATTGGTTTTGAAGAAAATGGTCTGATGGGCACTGTCAATGTAAAGGCCATCTCATGGAATGACGACTTGGGTTTTCAATCGATACGAGCTTATGTGAAAACCTTGTCTCCATTTGTATTAAATGTCAACGAGGATTACGCCTATCTCAAGTTGCAAACTTTTTCGCCAGCCATTTATAGCGCCATAGACATGTCTTTTGAAGAATCACTGCGCACGGCTTTTTCATTGATTGTACCACTCAACAAAAAATTGGTGATTGATTTACGGGACAACAATGGCGGCTCATTGGGGTATGGTTCTTTGCTCTACGCTTATTTGACGGATAAGCGTTTTCGATATTTTTCGAGTAACGAAATCAAACGATCAGTGTCCAAGGGTGAATTCAGTTATCAAGCTTACTGCGAAGATAAATTAGAGGCCATGCCCTTTGAGAATGTTGTTTTGAATGGGGATGATTGCCTGCTCATCGATCGAAGGGATTCAACCGATCATGTTGATCAACCCTTTCTGGGGCCATTGTACATTTTGACCAATGGGTTGACATTTTCATCAGCGGCTATGTTCACGTCTTTCTGCAAGACGCACCGCCCCAATACTTACGTCATCGGAGAGCAGCCAGGTGGTGCGCAATCCGGATGCATTGGGGGAGGTCCTTTGGTCATGACACTTCCCAATTCCAAATTGAGGCTTTATTTTAATTTGGTGAAACTGAATTTGAATGTTCAATCTCAAGATGCAGGCATGACCATGGACTGGACATTGCCAACGCTAGATAATAGAGAGATGAAAGATGTGAAAGGCGTCATAGAATTTGTGAAAGGGCATTAAGAAAACACAGAAGAGTAATCGATAAAATTGACAGTGAAAAATGATATCCATGAATAAGAACATCGTTGGGCATTTGAAGAAAACTTTTATTCCATTGATTGCACTCTTTGGGATTTGTATCGTGCAATGCAATGCGCAGAAGGGAAAGGGAGACCAACCATCTATTGGCGAGGAGCAGACCGTGAACCAAGAAGGGAATAGTATTTTACTTCGATTCAATACCCCTAAGGGATTTGAACGAACAGTGATTGAACCAAGTGAATTTGGAAGTTATTTGAGGAATCTACCCTTGAAGTCGGTGGGTGCAGAAGTTCATCTATTTGATGGAAGCGTGAAGTGGAATCATGGTGTCTACGAAGCTGTGGTGGATCTTCCTATTGGAAAAAAAGATTTGCATCAATGTGCCGATGCGGTGATGCGATTGCGTGCCGAGTATCTATGGCAACAGAAGCGGTATAACGAAATTCACTTTCATTTTACCAATGGCTTTGATGTTCCCTACGAAAAATGGAAAAACGGATACCGTGTTGTCATTCATGGCAACAAAACCAATTGGACCACAACGGCACAATCTCCATCCAATACCCACGCTGATTTGTGGAATTATATGGAGACCATTTTTATGTACGCAGGAACTTTGTCCTTGTCCCGCGAGTTGAAAGTGGCAGATGAGCGCACATTGCAAATTGGCGATGTCTTTATACAAGGTGGTAGTCCTGGCCATGCCGTGATCGTGGTGGACATGGCGGAGAATAAGCAAACGGGAGAGAAGAAATTCATCTTGGCCCAAAGCTATATGCCTGCACAGGAGTTGCAGATTCTCAAAAATCCCAAAGGGAATGGCGTGTGGTTCAGTGATCGACAATTGGATCCATTGGAGACACCAGAGTGGACATTTGAGAAAGGAAGTGTAATGCGATTTTAATTTTTGAAGCGATGGCCGAGCAGAAATTGACAATGAGTATTTGGTTTCAAGAAGACAATGGAGACATTGAAAAAGTAGTAGAATATTACCAAGCGATTTTCAAGGAACATTGGAAATCCGGTCCAGTGATTCCTTTGGGGATAACCCCAAGCGGAAAGGCCAGTATGTGTCAGGTGAATGTGATGGGCAAAGATTGCTCATTGCTTTGCACGTCAGAGCAACATCATGAATTGAATGATGCCGTGTCGCTGGTCATCCATTGTGCGCATCAGGAAGAAATCGATCGTTATTGGAATTACTTTACCCAGGAAGGCAAGGAGGCGCCTTGTGGATGGTGTCAGGATCGTTATGGATTGCGGTGGCAAATCATCCCTGCTGATTTGGGAAAATTATTGCAAAGGGAGAATGGCTATCAGATCATGATGGGACAAAAGAAAATCATCATCGATCAATATTGAGATTGATTTTCTTGATGGTGTATCAATAAAACTGATGCGCAACTTAAAAAAGCATTTTTAGCTTTGTTGTTATTAAAAACAAAGTAAAATGATTGAATTAAATTTAGAGAATTGGTCACAAGTGATCGAGAACAATGAAGCAGTTTTGGTGGATGTTTATGGATTAGCCTGTCCGCCCTGCAAAACAATAGAGGCAAGACTAACGGAGTTAGAGAAAAACCATGGAAACAAAGTGTTTTTTGCCAAAATTGATGGACCTTCCAATTTGGAGTGCGTTGCTCATTATGGTATACGAGCTGTCCCTACCATTATGTATTTCAAATCAGGAAAATTGATTCTCCAAGAAACAGGATTGAAAACCCTGCAGGAAATTCAAAACCGTATTGAGACGCACTTGTTGTAAAAGTATTTTTACTCCCAATAATTGATATCTGTTCCCAAGCTACCGCGCTTTTGCAATTTCAAGTCTTGCAAAATACTGGCTTTCACATTGAGCTGAGCAAAGTATGATTTTCGGTCACCAAATGGAACGGCGTTGAAGGAGAATTCCCAGCAATGCAAATCCCAATGCAATCCAATGATGGAAGGCGTGAATTCATCCATTTTGAAATCGTATCCGGAGTTGACTGAAATGGCCCATTTCTTTAGAATGGTAATGTCACCCACAAGGGTCACGGCTTGAATCCATTGAGCCGTGTCTCTTTGTTGGGATTTGTCCCAAACTTTTGCATACCGGAGGTTGTATTTCATGTTCAAACTCCAAGGAGTACTGAAGTCGATTTGAAGACCGTTATTGGATAACGATGCTGCGGTGTTGTTGGTGTACAAATTGGGTTGAGGCACATTGGGCTTGGGGGCATCTGTTTTTTTCTTGGATCCGTCACCCCGCATGTTAAAGCCCAGGGCTAAATTGGCGCCTTCCAATCTTGACAATTGTTTGGAGGAGTTCCAAAGAAATTGATTGACTTCTCTGCCCAAAGAGTCTCGATCATAAAAACTGTGGGTTGAATTATAGTTCAACGTGATATTCTGACCAATGGTGGTGAAAGCACTCCATTGTAAATTGCTCCAATTCAGAGAGTCGGCGATGGTGTTGTAAGAAGTTGAGGTTTTGAAACCCTCGATGATTTTTACTTTTTTGTAGCTGATTTTCCCTCCCTTGCTTTCTCTGACTTTGGCTTCAAGGTTTTGATTGATGGATAGGTTGATGTTGGCCGATTCTCGGGAATTGCTGGGTCTGAATCGCGCAGCATCAAATGCTGTATATCCAATAAAGGCACCATCTGTTCCATAAGGGCCGTTGAGATTGTAGTTGTTTTTGGGAGAATAACTTACGCCGACATTGGGTTGAATAACATGTCTAAAGGCCTTGAAATATCCGGGCTTGCGCAAAACCCAATTGCCATAAATTCTAGAATTGGCGGTAATGCTGGTATTCCAATTGTTGCCCCACAGCATCTGATTCAGGGTGTCCAATTTGGACATTCCGGTTTCTGAATTGTAAACCGGTGCCAAAGTTTGAAAAGCTTGGTACAAGGTGAAATTGGCGGATGGATTGATGGTGGCGTAGGCGCCTAATTTCCAAGAAGTGGACGCGGCCGTGCTGTAACGAATGCCATGTGATGCTTTTTTGATGAGGGGCGTTAGGTTGTTGAAGTTGAATTGCGACTCTTGACCGGCATACAAGCTCTCAGCATTGACAGTGCCCGAGATTCCGATTGGAGATTTTGGGAAAATGTTTTTAAACAAATTGATGCGCTGCACGTTGAATGTGGCGGAGGGCAGGGTTACCTGCATGATTTTCGTTTGTGTATTTTGCGTGTGGTTCGCGGTTAGCGCCAAAGAGAATGGCTTTCCAGGGAAGGTTTTGCTCCATTGCAAAGAAGAATTGAAAGTACCAGCCAAATAATCTTGTTGAGAGGCATTCAGGTTGTTCCTGAAGTTTTGGCTGGAACCCAAATTCACATTGGCACTGAAAGTTTGGTCGGGTCGGGCTTTGGCATCTTGGTAATGGGTCCAACGAACATTGAAAGTGTGTTGCTGGAAGTAGCTGGGCAATTCTACCAATCCTACTTTGTTGACGGTTTTGGAGATATTGAAATTGCCAGAGTAGCGGTAGCGCTTTTTGTAATTGGTAATGTTCCGCACACTCCATGAACCACGGGTGTACAAATCCACCAACACGCGGGTGTCGAGGTGGCTGTTGACCGGATAATAGAAGCCTAAGTTTTGAAGAAAAAAGCCACGGTCTCCGCCATTGCCATATCCTGGAAGCAAAATTCCCGCTGTGCTTTCTTTTTTATTGGGAAAAAATCCAAAGGGCAGGGCCAAAGGGACGGGAACTTTTCTGATCTTCATGTAAAAAGGTCCGGTCACAACTTTTTCGTTGGGTATCACCACTGCCTTGGTCAAATGAAAATGAAAATGCGGATTGGGCGCATCGCAAGTGGTGAGCATGCCATGGCGGATGTGAATCTTTTCATTGGTTTGTCTTTTAGAGACTTCCGCCAACAAATAGGCTTCGCCTTCTTGCGTGCGAGAACCATAACTGATGCCTCTCTTGGAATCAAAGTTGAAACCCAATGAGTCGTTTTCAAATGAATTGGTGGCGTCCTTGAACAACGGACGCCCCACCCAATTGCCTACCGAATCTTTGATCCCCCCGGCATAAACCGTTTTTTGTTTGGTAGAGAAACGAATGCGAGCAGCTTTGAGCTCAATGTCTTTGTATTGGACAAAAGAACCTTCTCCATACAGGTAAATCCAGTCATTGGACAGATCGAAAATGGTAGAGTCCTTGCCGAAATAGTGGACAGTTTCATCAAATCCAGCGGTAGCTGATTGCACAACGGTATCTGCAGGCGCAGTTGTGGAATCGATTTGCCCAAAACACCAAAAGGGGTTGAGGCTTATCAACATCCCTACGATGAAAATTGAAATATACCGATGTCTTTCCGCGTTGTACAAAAAATACTTTTGTTAGGGTTCTTAATTCTGTCGTCAAAAATAGGATGAAGCCATGGAAATCATGAAAACAATTGTGAAACGAAAACAAATTGGTGTTGTTTTGTTGCTGGTACTTTTTACCGCAATATTTTACGCCTTTGTACCGGTAGCACCACCCACCAAGACATTTGTATTGGTTTTGGATGCTGGACACGGTGGAAAAGATCCCGGCAATTTGGGTACCGGAAGGGTGAAAAAAACAGAAAAGGACGTCACCTTGGATGTGGTTTTGGCCGTTGGTCAAATGATTGAGAGCAAATATCCAGAGGTGAAAGTGGTGTACACCCGCAATGGAGATACTTTTCCAACGCTGAAGGAAAGAGTGAATGTGGCCAATCGCAACAAAGCAGATTTGTTTATCTCTGTCCATTGCAACGCCAACGCCAATACATCGGCTTATGGTTCTGAAAGTTTTGTCATGGGTTTGCACAAAACGGAAGAGAGTTTGGCAACAGCGATGAAAGAGAACGCTTCAATTTTCTTGGAGGATAATCAAGGCAAGGACTATGATGGGTTTGACCCCAACAATCCTGATACCTACATCGCACTCTCTCTGAGAGAGAACGTTTTCTTGGAACAGAGCGCCGATTTGGCCAAGCATGTTCAAGATTTTTTCAAGACCCAACTTGGTAGAAAAGACAGGGGAGTGAAGCAAGCTGGATATTATGTGATTTCATTTACCAATATGCCCAGCATATTGATCGAATTGGGTTTCCTAACCAATCCAACAGAAGAGGATTATTTACAAAGCGCTGCTGGGAAGAGCTCTCTGTCCAAAGGAATATTCACCGCGTTTGAGAAGTATTTCAAAGGCATGAAGAAAGGGCAGTCTGCCAAGGAGGTGGCCCAAGAGCAAGAGGAGAAAGGGAAAGGGAGCGAGAACGACAGTGAGAAACAAAATGAAACCGGAACCACAGTACCTGATCCCTTGCATGCAACAGAATCCACGCTTTCAGAAGAGATTGATGGCGTGATGTGGAGACAAGGGGAAGAGTCGGGCATTTGGTTTAAAGTTCAAATACATACTTCTCCACAATTGTTGAAAGAGAGTGCCAAGGATTTCAGAGGGTTGAAGCGTGTTGCGCACTATATTTACAACGGTCAATACAAGTACGTTGTAGGAAGGACACGGAGCTTCACTGAAGCCAAAGCAGGGATGAAAGCGATGCAGGCAAAAGGGTTCACAGATGCCTTCATTGTTGCTTTTGAAAACGGAGTACGCATTGACCTAAAAGAAGCATTGAAAAAGGTTAAGTAAGGATGAAAATTTCGAGAGAGTTTTGGTTGGGTACTTTGGTGATTTTTGTAATTGCTATTGTCTACTTTGGAATCAACTTTCTCAAAGGTTCCAATTTGTTTTTAAAGCACAAGCGCTATTATTCGCTTTACGAAAATGTTGCGGGGATTGCGCCCTCTAGTCCTGTTGTGCTCAATGGATATAAGATAGGACAAGTCAAGGATGTACATATTTTCGAAGCCGATCAATCCAAAATTGTGATTGAATTGAGCATCAATGATGAGCATGTTAAAATCCCCAAGGATTCTGAGTTCCAGATTTACGAGTCGGATTTGTTTGGTGGAAAAGCGGTCCGATTGATATTGGGCGACAGTTCGATTTTTGCAGAAAACAAAGATACCCTTGCAGGTACTTTGGCTTTGGGATTGACAGAGTCTTTGAAACAAGAGATTGAGCCGCTCAAAGCGAAAACCATTGAGCTGATTTCAGGAATCGACTCGGCCATTACCCAGTTGAATCACGTTTTTAAAGATCCACGGACCAAAGAAATTCCTGCTTTGTTTGCCAGTATTCAAAGAACATTGAAGAATGTGGAAAGCTCAACTTCCTCATTTAGTCAAGTCATGAATCAAGGTGGACCTGATATCGTTCATATTTTGGGAAGCGCCCGGAGCATTGCCGAGAATTTAAAAAACAACAACAGCCGCTTGAGCCAGGTGATTCAAAATTTTGAGCAGATTTCAGACACTTTAAAACGCGCCAATGTTGGGGCAACGATTCTTAAGGTCAATCAAGCCGTCACTGGTTTGAATCAAGTAGTGAACGATATTAACGAGGGCAAAGGCTCTATTGGTGCATTGATGGAAAGCGATGCTTTGCACAATAAGTTGTCTGATGCCGCACAAAGTTTGGATGTATTGATTGATGATATTCAGAAGAATCCCAAGCGTTACCTTTCTTTCTCAGTTGTCGGAAGAAAAGAGGACGAAGGTTTTTCGAAGAAGGAGTTGGAAGAGATCAGAAAGGAAATCAATAACATTAATCTGGATAAAAAGAAACCATGATTGGACAAATCTTATTCATCATTTTATTGACTGCAGGTGGCTATATGGCCTTCAAGCGTTTTCAGTTTGTGCGTAGAAATATCTTATTGGGTAGAGACGTGAAATTAGAAGGGGCGAGCAGTGAGCGCTGGGGAACCATGATTCGTGTCGCATTGGGACAAGGAAAAATGTTCTCCCGTCCGATTGCCGCCATTTTCCATTTGTTTTTGTATGTGGGATTTGTCATCATCAATATTGAAGTGGTGGAGATTGTGTTGGATGGTATTTTGGGACAACACCGATTGTTTCATGGTATTGGCGCGTTGTACAATGTATTGATCGCATCGTTTGAGGTCTTGGCTTTTTTGGTAATGGTGGGATGCGTGGTTTTTTTGTACCGCAGAAACATCGCCAAGTTGCCTCGTTTTCATTGGAGAGAAATGACCCAATGGCCCAAGTCAGATGCCAATATTATTTTGTTCACAGAAATTGCATTGATGTCGGCTTTTTTAAAGATGAACGCAGCCGAGAGTATTCTAGCGGCCAGAGGAGTTGAGCATTATGTGGATTTGGGCACCTTGCCCATCAGTCAGTTTGTTGTTCCCTTTTTAAATGGTTGGAGTGATGGAATGTTGATTTTTGTCGAGCGCTTTTGTTGGTGGTTTCACATCATCGGTATCTTGGCATTTATCGTTTACTTGTCCTATTCTAAGCACCTTCACATTTTGTTGGCATTCCCCAATACCTATTTCAGCAAATTGAGACCAGCTGGCGCTTTGGACAACATGAGCAATGTGACCAATGAAGTCAAATTGATGATGGATCCATCTGCACAAGTTACAGAGGATCCATTGGCTCCGAAGAAATTTGGCGCTAAAGATGTAGCTGATTTGAGTTGGGTGCAATTGCTCAATGCTTACAGTTGCACTGAGTGCGGACGATGTACTTCACAATGTCCAGCCAATCAGACAGGCAAATTGTTGAGTCCAAGAAAGATCATGATGGACACGCGCGATCGAATGGAAGAGGTGGGAAGGTGTATAGATGCTGGTGTATCTTATGACAACAAGAGTTTATTGGGTGATTACATTACGTTTGAGGAATTGTGGGCTTGTACCTCGTGCAATGCTTGTACAGAAGCTTGTCCCATTAACATCAATCCATTGGAGATCATCATTGATTTGAGAAGATACCTGATGATGGAGGAGTCACAATCTCCTGAGAGCATCACCACCATGTTAACCAACATAGAGAACAATGGCGCGCCATGGGCTTTTGCTCAGGCAGATCGCGGCAATTGGACACAAGAATAAAGTTATGGGAGCATTTCAAGTTAGAACAATGGCGGAGTGCATGGCCGCAGGGGAGACACCAGAAGTTTTGTTTTGGGTAGGATGTGCAGGAAGCTTTGATGATCGGGCCAAGAAGATTACCAAGGCCATAGCCAAGATATTGCATCAGGCCAATGTGTCTTTTGCGATTTTGGGGAGTGAGGAAAGCTGCACGGGAGATCCCGCCAAACGATCAGGAAACGAGTTTTTATTTCAGATGATGGCGATGCAGAACATCGAGGTGATGAATGCTTATGAAGTAAAGAAAATTGTCACCGGATGCCCGCACTGTTTCAATACATTGAAAAATGAATACCCTGCTTTGGGAGGCAATTATGAAGTGGTGCATCACACCCAATTGATTCAGGATTTGATGTCTGAAGGCAAATTGAGTGTGGAGGGAGGAGCTTTCAAAGGCAAGAAAATTACCTTCCATGACCCTTGCTATTTGGGAAGAGGGAACGGAGAGTATGAAGCACCAAGGGCATTGATTCAAAAGTTGGATGCGGAATTGGTGGAGATGAAGCGATGCAAGACCAATGGTCTTTGCTGCGGAGCGGGTGGCGCACAAATGTTCAAAGAAGCGGAGAAAGGCAATAAGGAAGTGAATATAGAGCGCACCGAGGATGCTTTGGCCATTCAGCCCAACGTCATTGCCACAGGCTGTCCGTTTTGCAATACAATGATGACGGATGGAGTGAAGCACTTTGAGCAGGAGCATGTCATTGCGGTGAAAGATATCGCAGAGTTGATTGCGGAGGCAGGGGAGTTGTAGGAGTCATTGAAAAGCCATAGCTTTGTTCAGTGTTACAATCAAAGCAAGATATTATCGATTCCATTAACCAGATATCCTCTGCAGTCTGTGTCTCTTTTTGGTTCTATTCTTACAAAGGCTTTCTCGGAATCAAGCGATGTTGATATTGTAGTCCGTTTTAATGAGCAAATAGATCCGATAGTTCGAGGGGAATGTTTGCTTGATTTTCAAATTGAGTTGGAGGATAATTTGAAGCGACAAGTTGATATTTTAAATCAAGCTTATGTGGTTAATCCCGTTATGAAATCAGTGGTAGAAGAAGCGGTTTTGATTTATGGAAAATAAGGTCAGAAAGTATCTTCTTGATATAAATGAGGCTATAAGTCGAATCGAGGATTATTTTCAAAATTGCGATGACTTTAGTTAATACGAATTGAATACTATGTTGCAAGATGCAACTGAGAGGAATCTTGAAATTATTGGCGAGGCTATGAATAAAATTCTTGTTATTCAGCCGGATATTAAAATTTCTGATAGTCGAAAAATTGTCAATACACGCAACAAGTTAATTCATGGTTATGACTCGATAGATAACGCAGAAATTTACGTTATTGTTAAAAGGTATTTACCAATTTTAAAGGTAGAGATTGCGGATTTATTGTATTAGACAGAGTTGTGTTCTTTTCGCCATCTTTTCGCCCTTTGCGTTGGAATCATATAAAAGCCTAAGGACGCAGTGTTGGAAAAGATTACAATACTCCTTTCAGATAGCTTTATGTTACTTTATGCATCCTTATATGAATCTTGTATGGCATTGAAATTCTTTTTCAATTTGCTGAATGAAGGATTCCTATCACGTTCAATATCAAAAATCTAGTTCACACCAGTTTTGGTTTGTTTCCAATGGTAGAAAAAACATCATAAAGTGTGTGCAATTGGATTTAATGCATTCTAATCGGAACTATTTTCATTTGAGTCTTTTGGACTATGATGAAAATTCCGGATTGCTTAGAGATAATGTTGTTTCAAATAATGGCGATACACTAAAAGTTTTATGGACTGTATTGCATTGCACTCAACTCTTCTTAAAACGATTTCCGGATGCTAAGATAACGTTTACTGGAAATTCAATAAGTAGGGATCGATTGTTTAGAAGGCAAATCAATTCTATTCTTGCAGCGATTGCGGAACATTTGCAAATTCAGATGCAAGATTCAAAAGATAATTGCATAATTTTTAATATTTCAAGAAGAAAATAATAAATTTGAATTACAATGAAACAGGCAAAACATAAAAAAAAATCTGATGATTCGCAGAGATTGAAAAAGGCAATGCGTACTGCAAAAGATCAACCCTCGCCTAAATTGGAAAAAATCAAACACCTGATTCCGACCATGATCGAAAGTCTGAATCAAATCAATTGAGCTTGGTGGCATGCGTATTGGTATTACAAAATACCCGTAGAAGATTTCAATCCTCCCGAGTGCACGCTGCGTTATATATTTTCGGTTATCAAAATGGCGAATTGTGATTCGCCTTTACTCAATGACAATCCCACAATGATCCAACAACCCATGGATGTCTGATTGCGAGAACAGGGCTTTCTTGATGCTGTTTTTCTCTATGTTAATGGAATAGCGAACGGAGGTGCGAAAATCGGTTTGCTCCAGTTTGGTGTTGTAAAACACAGCACCAGAAAAGTCGCATCCTTGAAAAATGGACTTGTTGAAATCTCCCTCTGTAAAATCCACTTCGATCAATTTGCATTCTTTGAATGTGGATTTTTTCAATGCTACTTGAAAGAATGAACTGTGCGTCAAATTGCAATTTGAAAAATTCATCTGAAGCCCCATCGGGTTGGCATTTTCAAAGTGAAGTCCCAACATTTTGCAATGGTCAAATTGTACTTGACGAAAGGCGGTCCCGTTGATATTGCATAGACTTAAATTACAATCAATGAAATCACAATTGGAGAAT
The DNA here is from genome assembly GCA_039798325.1 of Bacteroidota bacterium. GTDB lineage: Bacteria > Bacteroidota > Bacteroidia > Flavobacteriales_D > Sanyastnellaceae > CAMCTV01. The sequence continues at coordinate 1,075 of JBDKGG010000038.1, read as the reverse complement.
TTAACGCTGCTTAAATTAACAGCTGAAAAATTACAAAAGGAAAAAGTGCAATCTTCAAAATCGTTGGAGGCGAGTGCTTCTTTGGAGAAATCGATGTTTTCAAAATTTTGGTCGTAAATCATTGCGGTAATATTTTTTCCATTTTTTTTCCTTTGGCCAAATCATCGATGAGTTTGTCCAAAATTCGAACTTTCCGAATCAAAGGGTCTTGGATTTCCTCAATGCGATATCCGCAGATTGTTCCTTTGACTTTGATGGCATTGGGGTTGTAATTGGGGCAATCCTGAAAGAACGTTTCAAAGTTATTTTGTCTTTCCAATTGCTGAGCAATTCCCGATTCATCAAAGCCTGTGAGCCATAGAATGATGGCGTCTACTTCGTTTTTTGTGCGACCTTTGCGCTCTGCTTTTTTAATGTAAAGAGGGTAAACGGAAGCAAACTTCATTTGGTAAAAGCGATCTCTATTGGGAATCATGTGAACATCTGGGTTGATCAGGGGTTTTATCGGTATGAAAGTAATCATCATTTTAATTGTCGTCATCGTTTTTGCCTTAATTATGGTACAAGGATTTACAGTAAAATCATCTGGAGACGTGGAGCAATACGCCTATATCGTTGAGCAGAAAATAGGAGAGGTGGAAATTCGTCAGTATGAGGACGCTGTTTTTTCCAGTGTGGAGCTCACTGATAGTACCTACGCGGATGGTGCCAGCAAAGGATTCAGAATATTGGCCGGATACATTTTTGGTGGAAATGACAAAGGGCAGAGCATTGCCATGACTTCTCCGGTGGTGATGGAGATGGGGGATCAGATGAAAATGTCCTTTATGGTTCCCTCAGAAATGAACATGGACAGTTTGCCCAAACCCAATGACGGAAGGGTCTTTCAAGAGAAGGTGAAGGGCTCTAAGATGGCCGTCATTCAATTTGGTGGCTGGTCCAGTGACGAGAAAATAGAAGAGCATAAACAGCAATTGATAGAGGTATTAAAAGACAATCAAATCAGTTATCAAGAACCCTTCTTGTTCATGGGTTACAATCCTCCTTATCAATTGGTGAACAGAAGGAATGAGGT
>JBDKGG010000037.1:0-23802 GCA_039798325.1 Bacteroidota bacterium | reverse complement strand
ATAATGCCGGGAACTCAATGATCACGTATGATGGATTAACCACTGTTCTTTTACCCGTTTTAGATGTCGTTCCTTGTCAACCCTACGTTTTTAAATTGGCCATTGCGGATGCAGGTGACTCAGCTTATGACTCCGCCATCTTTATCGATTTTATCTCTTGTGCCACCAGTGTCGCGGCAGTCAGCCCTGTAATTGTACCGGCTACTTGTTCTGACCCCAATGGAAGTATCTCGTTGGGTATTGAAGGTGGTACTGGTCCTTTTGAAATCGCTTGGCAAAATTATCCGGACAGCACAGGTCTGTCCCTGCACAATATTCCTTCTGGTCAATATACCTTGGAAGTTTTAGATCTCGGTGTGCCTTGCGCAACGGTGAGCACCTTTACCTATACTGTCCCAGATGGTAGCACTGCTCCAGCTACTGAAATTGCAGTGAATGATCCGACGATTTGTCAAGGTCAAGAAATAACGCTCACAGGTAATGGAGCAGATACTTATCAGTGGTCGACAGAATCGGGTAGCTTTACCGGAACATCGATTAATTTGGTCGCAGATGCCGATCAGTGGATATATGTCAATGGAATAAATGTTTGTGGAGAGTTGGCGGATTCCTTATTCATCAATGTTACTCCATCGCCCACGCTGAACCCCGAAGTTTCAGTTGACACGATTTGTGCGGGAGGGTCTTTTCAATTGATTGCCAATGCCACCGCATTTGGTACTGTTCAATGGACAGGACCTGCAGGTTACAGCAGCAATATAACCAATCCAACCATCAACAACGCTGCAGCGAGTGCCTCTGGTTTGTATTCGGCCAATTTAATTGTCAATGGTTGCTTTTCTGGAATGCAATCTGTGAGTGTTGTGGTTTTACCTACGCCAATGGCGTTTGGATCGGTCATGCCATTGGTGTGTGAAGGTGGAAACATTCAAATGGGGGCTCAACCTACAGGGGACAGTTATCTTTGGACCGGACCCAATGGATTCTCTAGCACCCAGCAAGTGGTCATCATTAACAATGCCAGTCCTGCTCAATCAGGGGTGTACACCTTGCAAACTTTTCTAGGACAATGTCCCTCTGCTCCCGCAACCTACAACGTTCTGGTGACCAATGCACCGGAAATATTTATGCCATCCAATTATGTTGTTTGTGATGGTCAGCCACTTTACATCAATCCTTCTCAAATCAGCGGAGCGACCTATCAATGGTCAGGGCCAAATGGTTTTTCGGCAACGACACCTGATTTGTTTTTCCCTTCTATCGGAGTCAACAATGTCGGTGAATATTCAATCGTTGCTACTGTTGCTAGTTGCCCGTCATCGGCTACTTCTACTACCGTGATTTCCTTGCCTTTCCCTTTTGCTTTTCCAGAAATTTCAGACAATCAAGTTTGTGTGGGAGAGTCAGTTGTTTTAAATGCCAACGCATGGGCGGGTGCCACCTACCAATGGACAGGGCCAAATGGATTCACCAGCAATCAGCCGTCTCCGAGCTTGATGTCGGTCAATGAAAATCAAGCTGGAAGCTACACCTTAACCATCGATGCCAATGGATGTTTGAGTGCTCCACAAAGTGTGAACCTCACCGTTTTCCCCATTCCCGTTGTCAGTGCATTCGCAACACACGTGCTTTGTCAAGGTCAGGACATATTGTTTACCTCTGATGCCATTGGATCCATGTCCTTTTTATGGACAGGTCCAAGCGGCTTTATCAGTTCAGAAGCCAATCCTATCATCTCTGGGGCAATGCCCGCGAATGGTGGAGACTATTCTTTGGTCATCACCGAAAATGGATGTGCCTCTTTGCCCAGTATAGCAACCGTTGTGGTCAATCCTTCGCCCATTGTCAACGTCAGTCACAACGGTCCCTTGTGTGAAGGAGAAACTTTGGTATTGTCAACGGCCAGTAACGCAACAAGTTTTGCCTGGACGGGGCCCAATGGATTTACTTCAACCAATCCCAATCCTGTTATGACCAATGTGAACCTGTCACAGGCCGGTACTTACGATGTCATTGGGATGCTCAACAATTGTTTTTCTGATCCTGTAATTGCCAATATTGTGATCAACCAAAATCCATCGGTTTCGATAAATGGGGAATCTCCAATTTGTTTTGGTGAATCCATTACCCTGAATTGTGTCGGATTGACCACCGCGCAATGGGTGGCACCAGAGGGCAATTTGTCCGGTCTTATTGCCAACTCAACCCCAGTATCCAACTACACTTATTCTGTTAGCGGTTCAGATGCCAATGGTTGTGAAGGAAGCGCGCAATGGAGTGTGGAAGTCATCCAACCTTATTTGTTTGTTGACTCCCTTTCGGTCAACGCATTTGGGAATACCGATTCGACAGAGGGGTATGCACCTTTTGAATTGGCAGTCCACATTACCAGCAACGTGGATACATACGATTGGTACACAGGGGATAGTAGCTTGGTTTTTCCAGGTAATGTTACTGATTGGGTGAATGTTTACACTTATTCCGATGAAGGATATTATACCGCATATTTCATTGGTGATTTGCAAGGATGTATGGCGATGGACTCTGTGCAAATTGAGACGTTTGGCTTGGCCATGCTTGGATGTGATTTGCCAGTAGGGGAGTGCGACGGTGGTGATATTCCCAACATTGTGACACAAGACGGCGATTTGAAAAATGAAGTGTTCTGGATTCCGAATTTATTTCTGCAATCCTTGGACGTTCAAATTTTCAACCGATGGGGAAATAATGTTGGCAGTATCAATCAGCCAGCAGCCTATATCAATGATCAACGTGCGCATTGGAATCCTAGTGAAGTAGACAGTGGGGTATATTACTACACAGCGGTAGGAAAGGGATTTGATGGGCAAGTGATTCAGCGCAATGGATCTTTTCATGTCATGAAAAAATGAAGAAATTACTGATATTAACGTTGTTGTATTGTACAACAATAGTGGCCATGGCCACCCACATTTTTGGTGGAGAATTGACCTATACTCATTTGGGAAACAACGTGTATGAGATTCGGTTGGTGGTTTACCGAGATTGCGGTCCATCCAATACCAACGGTACCGGCTTTGATGCAGCGCCGGCCATTGGCATTTACAATTATGGCGGCGCCTTGTACACCACAGTTACCGCGTCACTGTCCAATGCTGTGGTCAGTGAAGTTCCCATTTCTTTGAATGATCCCTGTCTGGCAGTGCCTGCAGAATTGTGTGTGGAAAAGGCCGTGTATACGGTGAATACCACCTTACCTTTTTCTGCGGCAGGGTATACCATCAGCTACCAACGTTGCTGTAGAAACAATAGCATTGACAATTTGGTCAATCCCATCAATGCGGGGATTACCTTGACAACCCGAGTTCCTGGAACGAGCATGGTGCAAATTCAGAACAACAGTCCCATCTTTACTTCTCAGCCTCCAGTGGCTTTGTGTTTGGGTTCTGACTTTGTTTATGAGATGGGCGCTATGGATGCAGATGGCGATTCTTTGGTTTATTCTTTTTGCGATCCCTATCTAGGTGGGACCACCACGGCACCTACCCCAAATCCACCCACAGCTCCACCATACACCCCTGTTTCTTGGTTTGCAGGTTACTCCACCAATTACCCCATTGCATCCAGCCCAGCAATGGTCATCAATCCAGTGACGGGAGTCATTACCGGAATGGCCAATCAAATAGGAACATATGCTGTAGCCGTTTGTGTTGAAGAATACCGTGATGGCGTTTTGTTGAATACCATTCGCAGGGATTATCAGTTCAATGTTGTTTTGTGCGACCCAACCACCACCGCGGCGATTACTGTTCCTTCCTTTGCTTCGACATGTTTGGGCAGTCCAGTTACCTTCAACAACGCATCATTGAATGCCAATACCTATCATTGGGATTTCGGAGTAGCTGATTCGACCAATGATACGACCAGTGTTTTTCAACCCACATTCACTTTTCCTGAGACGGGAACCTATACCATCACGCTCATCACCAATCCTGGACTCGATTGCGCGGATACCACTCAGGTCAATTTTACAGTACATCCCATTCCGGTCCCTGAACCACTGCCAGTTGATCCCGTTTGCATTGGAACTCCATTTCAACTTCAGGTGGCCAATATTCCTGGTGCAACTTTTCAATGGACCGGTCCGTTGGGATATGTGTCGACAACACAAAATCCAAGCGTCAACACCACAAGCAGTCAACAATCGGGCAATTACAATTTGATCGCCTCCTTCCCAGGTTGTTCTTCTTTGCCCGTGTCGGTTCCGGTTGTAGTGAATATTGTCCCCAATGCCAATCCCACCAATGGGGGAGCAGCATGTGTCGGAGGAAACATTCAATTGATTGGAAACAATTTGCAAAATATCAGCTATTTATGGTCCGGTCCCAATGGTTTTACTTCAACGGTGCAAAGTCCTTTGCTCAATGGAGTGAATGAAACCTTTGAGGGTTACTATTACCTGCAAATTACATTGAACAATTGTTTATCTCCATGGGATTCCACCTTTGTGAATATTCTTCAAGAGCCCTCCACTCAGGCTTCTTACTCAGGACCCTTGTGTATGGGAGATTCACTGGTTCTGACCTGCGACCCCATCGCTGGAGCAAGTTATCAATGGACAGGTCCCAATGGCTTTTCATCCAATGCGTTATCACCTGTCATCCCCAATGCCAATATGGGATTGCAAGGAACGTATAGCGTGGTGGTCATCTCTGCGTCATGTCCATCTTTGGCTTCGGCCGTCAATGTCGTGGTGAATCCCATTCCAACGGTTAGCATCAATCCCATGGACCTAGATTGGTGCATCGGTGAAACCATGAACCTAGGAGCCAGTGCCAACATCAATGTGAATTACCAATGGGAAGGACCAGCCGGTTTTGTATCCAATCAGAATTTTCCAGTTGTAGCGCTCAATGATACCAATCAATCAGGTATTTATTTGCTGCAAGCGGAAGCCAATGGCTGTTTATCCACGGTTCAGGAAGTTGTGATAAATGTATTTCCTATTCCTACGGGAAGTATCAATCTCAACTCACCCATTTGTGAGGGAGAAACATTAACGTTTCAGGCTGTTGCCAACGATCCTGCGCCTGCAAATTATCAATGGTTTTTACCCAATACCGGCTTTACCTCCACCAATGCTCAAGATCAGATTTCAAATGCCAGCATGAACATGAATGACGCTTTGGAGTTGGTCATTACGCAGAATGGATGTACGTCACCCACCATCGCGTCAGACGTCGTGGTAAATCCCATTCCAGTCATTACTTTTGATGGAGCAACGGCTTATTGTCAGGGAGCTCAATTGACATTGAATGCCAATGCCCAGGTGGCATCCAATTGGATCTGGAGTGGGCCATTGGGAATCACAGGTACGGGAAGCTCTGTTGTATTAAATGACATACAAGTGAACCAATCTGGGTTTTACACGTTCACGGCTACTGCTTTGGGATGTATTTCTCAGGCCACAAGTATTGAAGTTGTCGTTCATCCGCAGCCCGTAACGGAAATAGTCGTTCCCGATTCTTCCATTTGCATCGGACAGAGTATCACCTTGGGATTAAGCGGTGTCCCTTTGGCCATCTGGCCCAACGCTCAGTTGGAGGCATCATATACTTTTCAACCTACCTCAAATACGTTGATTTCGGTTTATGGGGTGGATGCCAATGGGTGTATCGATCAAGATGAAATTACCATAGTGGTGCATCAACCCATGGTGGAGATTGTGTATGCCAATCCTTGGCACATTGAAATTCAAGATGCGGTGGGTGGATATTATCCTTTGCTCACCTCATTTGTTGCGGCAAGCAATGTTTCTATGTTGACTTGGAATTTTAATGATACCACTGATATGGTTACGGGAGCTGCAGGGGATACCATTTACCACATATTTGAGAATCCCGGCAGTTACACCTTGGAGGTCGTTGCCGAGGTGGATGGATGCTATGCATTTGATACACTATTTGTGGAAACCTATGCGGAGTCTCTATTGGGTTGCGATGACACCACCACCTTCTGTGATTTGGGAGAAATTCCCAATATTGTTTCTCCCAATGGGGATGGCAACAACGATTTGTTTTTTGTTCCCAATCGATACATGCGAACATGGCATGTCAACATTTATAATCGATGGGGAAGTGTAGTTGGGACAATTGAAAAGGGCAATGAATACAGAATGATCCCCTATGACTACTGGGATCCCAAGGATGCCGCGGCGGGTGTCTACTATTATGAATACCAAGGAGAGGGTTTGGATTACGTTCCTTACCAAGGATCGGGATGGTTTCATGTAACGAAATAGCTGAAAATTTGGCTGTTAAGAAAAAAAGACTATCTTTGCAGTCCTAAAATTTTTAAAATCAATAAACAAATGAATCGTTACGAAACTGTTTTCATTATGACTCCCGTGTTGTCTGATGATCAGGCGACGGAAACAGTGGACAAATTCAGAAAGTTTTTGAAAGGAAAGGGCGCAACCATCAAGCACGAGGAGAACTGGGGCTTGAGAAAGTTGGCGTATCCAATCCAAAAGAAAACAACCGGATTTTACCACTTGTTGGAGTTTGAAGCTGCTGGAGATGTGATCAACCCGTTTGAGACAGAGTTCCGCAGAGATGAGCGCATTTTGCGCTTTTTGACCACCCACATGGACAAGTATCATGTGACTTACGCGGAGTCTCGCCGCAATAAGGCAGAAAAAAAGTAAGTTGAACGTCTAAAAATTGGAACACAATGAGTGAAAATGGAGAAATTCGTTATTTAAATCCCATCGAGATTGAAACCAAGCAAGCAAAGTATTGCCGTTTCAAGAAGTCGGGTATCAAGTATATCGACTACAAAGACGCCAACTTTTTGTTGAAGCTTTGTAATGAGCAAGGAAAAATCCTTCCTCGTCGTCTTACTGGAACATCATTAAAGAACCAGCGTAAAGTTGCGCAAGCCATCAAGAAAGCCCGTCATTTGGCCTTGATGCCTTTCGTAGGTGATATGTTGAAATAATCAGGAGGAATAATCATGGAAGTTATTTTAAAATCAAACATTGAAAAATTGGGTGCCAAAGATGAGGTAGTCAATGTAAAGCCTGGTTATGCACGCAATTACTTAATCCCTCGTGGTTATGCAGTAGCGGCAACAGAAAGCGCCCGCAAAATGTTGGCTGAGAATTTGAAGCAGCGCGCGCACAAAGAGACCAAGATTTTGGCTGATGCGCAAGCGATGGCAGAGAAGTTGTCTGGATTGACTCTGAAGATTGCCACTAAGGCGTCTGATACAGGTAAAATCTTTGGTAGCATCAACACCATTCAGTTGTCAGAGGCGTTTGCGAAAGAAGGACACAACATCGATCGCAAGAGCATCAGTTTGGTAGAAGAGCACATCAAGATGTTGGGTGCTTACGAAGCCAAAGTGAAATTGCACAAAGAAGTTACTGCTACGGTAAACTTTGAAGTAGTAAACGAAGGATAATACATTATCCAATGAATATTGAAAAGGGAGGCTTGATGGTCTCCCTTTTTTTTGTGTTAAAAAAGGGATGAGGCCGTGAAAGGATGATCGGTAGGGGCGAATTGATATTCGCCCATAATAAATAGTAAGAAATGAAGAAATGATGTGATGAATTGTTAAGTGAAAATTCATTTTCATTTTCATTCTGAAATTTTATCAGCTCCGGAGTTGTTATTTCCCCTTCTGCCACGAAGTGGATAGGAGGGGTGGCACGAAGTGCCGGGGTGGTTTGATGTCTTCGAAGTGTAAACCCATTTCAGGATTTTATTTTTGATTTTCAAAACAGACCACCCCGGCCATACATCGCTATCGCTCGTCTGGCCACCCCTCCTTTCTTTTTCTTCGAAAAAGTAGGAGGGGAAATTCATCCTCTTTCTCTTTCTCTTTCTCTTTCTCTTTCTCTTTCCGTTTCTCGCTCTGTTTTCCTATATTCGCCTAAAATTATAGAACATGAAAAAGGCTACCTTCCACGTCCCTTCATCCCTTCAACTCCTCATTCCTTTTTTCCTCATCAGCACATTCCTTTTTGCCCAAGCTCCTCAGGGAATCCCATACCAAGCCGTCATACGCAACGCAGATGGAAGCGTTATGGCGAGCAATACCGTTGAGTTGACATTCATGATCCACGATGTTTCCGCAACAGGAACTGTGGTTTATCAAGAGAGCCATTCCTTAACCAGCAATGCCCAAGGATTGGTGTCTTGTGTAGTGGGAAATGGGGTTGTGTCACAAGGCAACTTTGCCAATGTAAATTGGGGCAGTGGTGCCAAGTTTTTACATGTGATGATGGGCACAACGGATTTGGGAACGCAGCAGATGTTGAGTGTGCCGTATGCGTTGTATGCCGCGCAAAGTGGAACGCCTGGCCCTCAGGGGCCGGCTGGTCCGATGGGCCCCCAAGGCCCTGCCGGAAGTGGAGCGGGTTTTACCATTGGGTAGGTGAAGCGTTTGGCGGTGGTGTGGTGTTTCATGTGTTCAAAGATGCGTTGGGCGAGGAGCATGGTTTGATTTGCTCATTGACGGATGTGGGATTCATCGGAGGGACTTGGGGCTTGTATGGTATAGACGTGCCCAATTGCGAGAGTTCTTGGAATGGAGCCGCCAATACATCATCGATAATGGCAGCTGGCGTTGAAGTTGGGAGCGCAGCGCAATTGTGTGATGCTTATGAGAATGATGGTTTTACCGATTGGTATTTGCCCGCCATTGACGAGTTGAATTTGATGTACAATGCCAAATACAATTTGAACTGAAGTTTGTCCCAAATTGCAGCATACCCATTTGATTTGACCGGTTCTTCCTATTATTGGTCCTCGTCGCAGCACTACTCCAACAATGCATGGTTATTTCTCTTCGGTGGCGGCTACGTGAACAGCAGCGATAAGAGCTACAACGGCTATGTTAGGGCTGTAAGGTCTTTTTAATTATTTATCTATTTAACGCGGTCTGGGGCGGAGGTTTAGCGGCTTGTGGAGAGGATGGGGGTGTTTTGCAATACGCCCTTATGCTTGCAATTTTTTTTTACAGGCCATAAAATACGTCTGATTGCATTGGGAATTTGTCTCGCGCTGCAGGGGCGTATTCAATACGCCCCTACGTTTGGAATTGTTTTTTTACAGGCCATAAATTACGTTTGATTGCATTGGGGATTTGTCTCGCGCTGCAGGGGCGTATTGCAATACGTCCCTACGTTTGGAATTGTTTTTTACAGACCATAAATTATGTTTGATTGCATTGGAGATTTGTATCGCGCTGCAGGGGCGTATTCAATACGCCCCTAAGTTTGGAATGGTTATTATTGCTGACAATAATTTGAGTTATTATGATTTGGTAGGAAAGGACCATCCTCCCGATAGCTATCGGGACTGAGCAGACAGCGCTGTCGCTCGTCCTAACACTCTCCTTTCTTTTTCTGAGAAAAAGTAATAGGGGAGATTTGGCCTGAATTCAATCTCTCGTTTCTAACAAATCAAGAATTTCCATTTTCAATTTGGGCAAGCTATTGATGACGATGGACCAAATCATATCATCTGAAAGATTATCGTAACTGTGAATGATCCTATTTCTTGTTCCAACTATGTTTCTGGCGTTCTCTATCTCAAATTCAGGATTCTCTTTCAGTATGCGATTCATTGCCTCACCAATGATTTCAATATTGCGTTCAACCGCCCTTTTTGTTTTGATGTCCTTGCAATATTCCAGAAAGTTCTTTGGTTTACCTTCGAAATACGATTCAATTTCTTCTATAGAGTTGAGTATGTCAAAAAGCCAAGTTTTGATTGATCTATCCATAAATCAATTGCTTTTGGCTATCAACTGAACTTTTAAAATAAGGATTGCGAATTCCTTTTTCTTCCAGTAAATCTACCGGACGATGGAATAGTTTTTCGAACTGCTCCTTCAAATCGAAATAATTGTCCGCGTAATCTTCAAGCGCAATGGAATCGAAATCGACAATAAAATCAATGTCACTTTTTTCTTGAAATGAATGGGTGAGAACGGATCCAAATACAAAAAGACTCTTTACCTTATGCCGAGCACAAAGCAATTTAATCTTTTCCAAATTGGATTCTATGATATTCACCATTCAAAAATAGATGAATTATTTCAAAAGGACAAGGCTTCTATGGATTATCCTCATCCCCTCATCCCTTCATCCCTTCATCCCTTCAATCCTTCATCCCTTTCCTACATCCACTGCACCGCAACCATCATCGCTACCAAGGCAATGATGCCCAAGGATAAAACGACCTTGTTGTTCTCTTCAACAACAACGGGGGTTGAAGTTTTTTGATACATCGCGAAGATGACTTTCAAATAGTAATACATGCCCACTACAGAAGTCAAGATCATGATGATGGTGAGTCCTGGGTGAGTGGAAATGAGTCCAGAGATGACATAGTATTTTCCAAAGAATCCTGCCAAAGGTGGGATTCCCGCCATGGACAACAATCCGATGGTCATGGCCGCTGCTGAGAACGGATTCTCTTGTGACAAGGCTCTGAAGTTGTTCAATTCCTCTCCAGTTGTTTGTCCGACTTGGTTCATGATCGAGAAAACAATCAAAGAAGATATTCCATAAGAAATGACATACAATACGATGCTTTGTGGATCAAAGCCGGGGATGATCATCGTGGCCAACATGAAGGCCGCATGGCTCACACCAGAATAGGCCAACATGCGCTTCACGTTGCTTTGAATCGATGCCATACCGTTGGCGATAACCAATGTGATGGCAATGATGATGACCAAGATGCCTTCCAAATGCGGCATCGCGCCATCAAATGCTCCTTTGAACAATCGGTACATCCCAAAGATGGCTGCGCCTTTGACAACGGTTGCCATCCATCCAGTGATGGGTGTTGGTGCGCCTTGGTAAACATCAGGTGCCCAGAAGTGAAATGGTGCGACGGATATTTTGAATCCGAATCCTGTTAAGATCATGGCCAATCCAACCCATGAGAGGGGAGCAATGGTGCCGCTCATCAAGGCATCGTGAATGGTGTACAAATCAAAACTTCCTGTTGCACCATACAACAATGCAATTCCGAATAACAATATCGCAGATGCCGCTGATCCCAAAATGAAATACTTGAATCCACTTTCGTTGGACAAAAGGCTGGAACGATTGCTGGCTGCCAATACATAAACAGGAATACTCAAGATTTCGATGGCCAAAAAAAGCATCACCAAGTTGGTGAAATTGGTCATCAATAAAGCGCCGCAAAAACTGAAAGCCAAAAGGGCATATAGGTCCGAGCTGTTGCCTGTTTTCTCGATATTTTGGTGTTGGGTCAACAACCAGAACAAAGCCAAGATGGCCAATACAGCTGTTGTGCGCAAGGCATAGGCGTCCATGACAATCATGCCCTGCATCATCACATTTTCATTCATTCCCCACAAGGCAAATGTTCCGCCAATAATGGCCAAGAACGCCATGACCATCAAAGGCATCATCCAACGGCGAAGCTTGAATATTTCTAAGGCCAATAAGGAAACACCCAATAAAGCTGAAATCAGTAAAATAACCATCGTTAATATTTTAATATACGTTTTGGATCAATTGTAATAAAGAATGCGGATATACACCCAAGACAATCACCAATAGCACGGCGATGGCCAAAATGTTTTTTTCGTTCTTGCTCAACGCTTTAAAGGCGTGGGTATTTCCTCCCAAGAACATCGCTTGGAATCCACGCAACATGTAAGCGGCTCCCAATATCACGGATAAACCAGCAATAGCGGTATACACCAAACTGTAATGGGCCAAGCTTTGTAACAACAAGAACTCACCTACGAATCCTGAAGTGAAAGGAAGGGCCACGTTACACATGACAAGAATGAAAGTCAAAAAGGCAAAGGCGGGAGCAGCAGTGCGAATACCGCCCATTTCTTGCATGCGGTCATGGCCATAACGCTTTTCGATGATGGCATAAACGACAAACATCGCGACAGCCAAAATGCCGTGCGAGAACATTTCAAACAATCCACCTACTGTTCCTTGATCGGTGTTGGACAAAATACCTGCTGAGATCATTCCTACGTGGGCAACAGAGGAATAGGCAATCATCATCTTCAAACGCTTTTGGGTCAAGGCCATGAATGAGGCATACACCACACTGATGACGGACAACAAAATTGCCCAATGACCATTTTCTGCAATGCCCACAGCTGTCATGGGAATGGCCCAACGAACCAAACCAAAGGTGGCCATTTTCAACATAATGGCCGCCAATAACATGGTGCCTTGAATCGGTGCGTGATCGTAAGTAGAGGGTTGCCAAGAGTGAAAAGGAAATACAGGCATTTTCACTGCAAACGCAATGAACAATCCAGCAAAAACCCATCCTTGTTCACCCGCAGTCAAAGCTTTGCCAGCTGCCCACATGGCGTTCATGTCAAAAGAAGGAGCAGCCATGCTTTGGTGCACATACAACAATGACAACATCATGAATAAAGAACCGAACAAAGTGTACAAGAAGAAACGCATGGTAACCTTGGACAAATGTTCGCCGTGACCCCATTTCAAAATCAAGAAGAAAATGGGAATCAAAGCCCATTCGTAGCACAAGTAGAACAACAATGCATCACCGGCCAAGAATGCAACGATCATGGCAGACAACATCATCATAATCCAACCATAGAAACGGTTGGAGGAATGAATTTCTTTGTCTTGACTGAAATAAACGATGCCCAATCCTGCGATGATGGTCAACAAAACCATCAAGAAGGCAGGACCATCCCAAAGCAATGAGAAAGAAAAGCCTATGCTAGAAATCAATGGAAAGCTCAATGTGCCAGTCAATCCATAAGCGGTGGCAACGCGACCACCAATGGCGACCAAAAGCATGAGAATCAAACTGGTCAATGCTGTTTTTGCAGCGTTTCCAGTTTTGCTATTGAACAACAGAAAACTGGTCAATAGCGGAATGAGAAATATAGAAAGTGCGATCATAACTTACAGAGCAAAAATTAAAGCGATTAACCCAACAATGATGGCCAACAAGTAGGTGACGATTTGACCGTTGTGCAAGGGTTGTAAAATTCGACCAATGCCTTTGGCTGCGTTACCTGATCCATCGACCATGCCCAACAACATCTTTTGTTCCACCCAGTGGTGCAAACCAGCGCTCAAAGCGTCAATGGGCTTGCGGAATAAATTGTCATACAATTCATCCATGCCATATTTTTTCCAAAGCAAACGGTGCAATGGGCTGTTGATTTCAGCATCCTCCAAAACTGGAGTGGCTTTTTTGATGTACATGTTGTATGCAAAAAGAATCATCATTCCGGCAATGGCCATGGATATCAATGCCAAGGCAATTTCCGTTGCCACGCTCATGTGTGAATGGCTCAATTCAATGCTACCGGATAGGAAATGATCCAAGGCGTGTTCAATGTGCATGGCGTGACCAATGGCGTGAGGGAAGCCCATGAAACCGCCAACAGTAGAGGCTATCGCCAAAACAACCAAAGGAATGGTCATGGTCTTTGGTGATTCGTGCAAATGATGCTCTTGCTCGTGTGTTCCTCTGAATTCACCATGGAAGGTCAAATAAAACATGCGGAACATGTAGAAAGCTGTTCCTGCTGCAGCCAACATCAACAAAGCAAAGACAACGGTGTTGTTTTCCATGGCATGCGCCAAGATTTGATCTTTGGAGAAGAAACCAGCGAAAGGAAAAATACCAGCAATCGCAATGGTACCGACCAAGAATGTCCAATAGGTGGTTGGCATGTGGCTTTTCAATCCACCCATTCTGCGGATGTCTTGCTCACCGCCCATGGCGTGAATCACAGAACCCGAACCCAAGAACAACAAGGCCTTGAAGAAAGCGTGCGTCACAACGTGAAAGACAGCGATGGTATAAGCACCCATGCCCAAAGCGGCAAACATGAAACCCAATTGGCTCACGGTAGAGTAGGCCAATACTTTTTTGATGTCGTTTTGGGTCAATGCGATACTAGCACCCATGACTGCGGTGATGACACCCGCCCAAGTAACCAACTGACTGGCTCCTTCGGAAATCGCAAACAAATCACTGAAACGAGCCACCAAATAAATACCAGCAGTCACCATGGTTGCTGCGTGGATCAATGCAGAAACCGGCGTAGGACCGGCCATGGCATCGGGCAACCAAGTGTGCAAAGGAAATTGAGCCGACTTACCCATCGCGCCGATGAACAAAAGGACAGCGCCCAAAGTAGCCCATTTGCCCAAGTGGCCGATGGCAGAACCGCCGATCATGAGGTCGTTGTAATTTAAGCTACCGCATTGAACAAAGATCAAGGACATTCCCAAGATCAATCCCAAATCACCCACACGATTCATGACAAAAGCTTTCTTAGCTGCGTCATTGTTTGCGTGGTCTTTGTACCAAAAGCCAATGAGCATGAAGGAGCAAACCCCTACACCTTCCCATCCAACAAACAACAATAACAGATTGTCTCCCAGTACCAAAAGCAACATGAAGAAGACGAAAAGATTCAAGTAAGACATGAATCGGTGGAAACCTTCATCATCATGCATATAGCCAATGGAGTATAGGTGAATCAACGAACCCACACCCGTGATGAACAAGATGTACAAAGAGCTCAAGGGATCAACCACAAAACTCAAATCGACATGAAAGCTACCCACATGAATCCAGTCCAAGACCTTGACGAAAGTGGCATGGGCTCCATGCATTTGGGTGGTAAATACGAGTATGGCTAGAACAAACGATAGGGCAACCATGGCCGTAGCGATGGCTCCTGCCGTTCCCTTGCTTTGATTTTTACCGAAAAAAGTAATGTATAAAAATCCCAACAATGGGAAGAGGGGGATGAGTGCGACTAATTTCTCCATGACTATCCTTTCAAATCGTTTAATGTATCTGTGTCTGTTGTATGTCTATTGCGGTAAAGCATCATCAAGATGGCCAAACCAACAGCAACCTCAGCAGCTGCAACGACCATGATAAAGAAGACAAAAATTTGACCGTCTGTATCTCCGTGCATTTTAGAAAAAGAAACCAAGGCCAAATTCACGGCATTGAGCATCAACTCCACACACATGAAAATGATGATGGCATTTTTTCTAAAAAGCATTCCAAAAACACCGAGCGCAAAAAGCACCGTGCTCAATCCCAAGTAATGGTTGATGGTGACGTTGTGTAAGATTTCCATATTACGCTTGTGTTTCGTTTAGATTTTTCTTGGACAAGTATACTGCACCCACCATCGCGGCTAAGAAAAGCACAGAAGCCAATTCAAAAGGAAGGAGGTAATTGCGGTACAAAGCGATTCCGAGGTTCTCGACCATACCAGCGGCGCCCGTTGTCTTTTCAACCAAAGTAATTTGATCCGCTGTTTGAACAGCTCCGCTTAAAACGGTCATCAACAGACCAGCGGCGACCACTGCAGACAATTTCAAAACATTGCTTCTTTTCTCTGTTTCCAAATTGTTCAAGTTCAACATCATGATGACATACAGGAACAATACCATGATGGCACCCGCGTAAACGATGATGTGCACCGCAGCCAAGAATTGAGCATTCATCAAAAAATAATGACCTGCGATGGAAAAGAAAGTCATGATAAGATTAAGAACACTGTATACAGGGTTCTTACTAAGGATGACGGCTATGCCGCTGAACACAGCGACAAAGGACAAAAACCAAAAGGCGTATTCCGTGAGCATGATTATTTTTTCTTGTCTAAAAAAGTTTGATTGTGGTAGTGTTTTTTATCGGTTTTGAATGACAATACCTCTTGTGTTTGGCGCTTGGTGACATCCACACGCAAATCAATGCCTTCCACCAATTTGTCTTTTCCAAATACTTCTTCGCCTCTGGTAAAGCTAGAAGGCACAATTCGGTCCGTCAAGAAGATGGCCTCTTTTGGACAAGCTTCTTCGCACAATCCACAGAAGATGCAACGAAGCATATTGATTTCATAGATCTTGGCGTATTTCTCTTCGCGGTACAAAGACTCTTCTCCTTTCTTGCGCTCTGCAGATTCCATGGTAATGGCTTCAGCAGGGCAGGCAACAGCGCAAAGACCGCAAGCAGTGCATCGTTCAGCACCGGCCTCATCTCTTTTCAATACATGTTGTCCGCGATAAACAGCAGACAATTCACGCACTTGATCAGGATATTTAATGGTGGCTTTTCTTTTGAACAAATGTGAAAGGGTGATGATCATCCCTTTGATGATCGCAGGGAAATATAATCGCTCCATGAAGGTAAGTTCCTTCTTGGCGACCTGCATTGATCGGTTGGTTAACTGCATCATGATTATCCTAATTTACCCATAAACAACATAACAAAACCAGTGATGATGATGTTGGCAATGGCCAACGGCAACAACACTTTCCAGCCCAAATTCATCAATTGGTCGTAACGGAATCGAGGAAGTGTCCAACGAACCCACATGAATACAAAAATGAAGATGAAGATTTTTCCAAAGAAAAAGGCTGTCTGAACAATGGTCAGTACATTGCCATCCAATCCCAACTCATGTTGGAATGGGAAGTTGTATCCGCCAAAGTAAAGTGAAGCCATGATGGCAGAGCTGATGAACATATTGATGTATTCCGCGAAAAGGAAGAATCCCAATTTCATGGATGAATACTCCGTATGATAACCACCCACCAACTCGGACTCACACTCTGGCAAGTCGAAAGGAGCACGATTGGTTTCAGCAAAAGCGCAAATGATAAAGATGATAAAGCCCAAGGGTTGGTAAACCACAAAGGCCAAACCTTGATCTTGCTGCGCAACGATTTCCTTTAAACTCAAGGTTCCCGTCATCATTACTAAGGCAATCAAAGCCAAGCCCATAGCTACTTCGTATGAGATCATTTGAGAAGAGGCGCGCAATGCACCCAACAAGGAATACTTGTTATTGGAAGCCCAACCTCCGATCATCACGCCATAGACGCCAATAGATACCACACCCAAAAGGTAGAGCAGTCCAATGTTGATGTCTGTCACCTGCATGGGGAATATCGTTCCTCCCGCTTCCCATCCGGCACCCCATGGAATCACGACTCCAGTCATGCAAGCGCACAACATAAAGAAACACGGGCCAAGAATAAACAACCAACGGTTGGAGTGCGTGGGAATCATTTCCTCTTTGAAAATCATTTTGATACCATCCGCTATGGGTTGGAGCAATCCCAAAGGACCTGCACGGTTAGGACCTACACGGTCTTGCAACCAGGCAGCCAATTTTCTTTCGCCCCAAGTCATATAAGCAGCCGCACCCAATGAGACCGCAAATACGATGACGCATAAAATTATCTTATAAATCAACATGCTATCTGTCATGGCTTATTTGCTTTCGTTATTGGGATCCAAAGCACCATGCCCAAGGGTAACCTTTTCGCCATGTGGCAAAGCATCTTTCTGACGATCGATGCTGGCTTTTAATGCTTTTAGACTATTGTAGTGATTGGCGGAGATGACGGATTGTCTGCTGATTTTTGATGGTCCTTCAATGGTCCAATCGGCAGTGGTCTTTTTGTCAAAACGACAGGTATTGCAAATCCATCCGGTTTTGCCATCGTAGCTTTCTACTTCTCCCCACTGGTCTTTCCGAGCGGTAACACGCAACACTTCGTTGCCTTTGTACCACAATCTTACTTTTCCGCAGCACTTGTCGCAATCGCGGTGCGCATCCACTGGCTTGGTAAACCAAACACGGCTTTGAAAGCGGAAAGTCTTATCGGTTAATGCTCCTACAGGACAAACATCAATGACGTTTCCAGAGAAGTCGTTGTCTATTGATTTTTCAATGTAAGTTGAGATCTCAGCTACTTCACCGCGATTCATGACTCCGTGCACGCGGCAATCGGTCACCTGATCGGCGGTCTTTACACAACGGTAGCATAAAATACAGCGGTTCATGTGAAGTTGTATTTTATCACCAATGTCTTTGCGCTCAAACTCGCGGCGAGGGAACTCAAAACGGGTTTCGCTCTTTCCGTGCTCGTAGCCCAAATCTTGCAAATGACATTCGCCGGCTTGGTCACATACCGGACAATCCAATGGGTGATTGGCCAACAAGAACTCCACCACACCTGCACGGGCTTCGTGAATTTCAGGAGAGGTATTGTTTTCCACCACCATGCCGTCCATTACTTGGGTTCGGCAAGAAGCCACGGGCTTGGGCATAGGGCGAGGATCTTTTTCAGAACCTTGGGAAACTTTTACCAAGCAGGTTCTGCAATAACCACCACTGGTTTTTAATTTGGAATAATAACACATGGTTGGTGGTGCTACTTCAGGACCAATCATTCTGGCTGCTTCCAGAATGGTTGTGCCGTTGGGCACCTCAATGGTTACTCCGTCTATCGTTACTTTTGGCATAAATTCTAGTTCACAGGTTCTGGTAAGTGATTCAATCGGTAGTAATGTTTGACATCCTTGATGGAATGTCCTTGTTTTACGTACTCCTCAAACTCGTTTCTAAAATGTCTGATGGCGCTGGCAACAGGCCAAGCTGCGGCATCTCCGAGTGGACATATGGTTTTTCCTTCGATCTTGCTTTGGATATCCCACAACAAATCCACATCGGCCAACGTACCGTGTCCATGCAAAATCTTGTGCAAGATTTTCTCCATCCATCCGGTACCTTCACGGCAAGGCGAACATTGTCCACAACTTTCATGGTGATAAAAGCGAGAAAATGTCCAAAGGTTCTTCACGATGCTGCTGTCTTCGTCCATCGCAATGAATCCGCCTGAACCCAACATGGTGCCGGTAGCAAATCCACCATCTGCAAGACCTTCATAGGACATCAATCGGGGTTCGCCTGCAGCTGTTTTCAAGATCAAATGAGCTGGGAGAATAGGAACGGATGAACCTCCAGCCACAACAGCTTTCAATTGCTTACCGTTTTTAATTCCGCCGCAATATTCTTCAGAATAAATAAATTCTTCAACAGGTAATCCCAATTCAATTTCATAAACCCCTGGCTTATTCAAATGCCCTGAAGCAGAGATCAATTTGGTTCCGGTTGATTTGCCAATACCAATTTGCGCATAAGCCGCTCCGCCGTCTTTGACGATGGGAACGACAGCTGCAATGGTTTCTACGTTATTCACAACAGTGGGACATCCATACAATCCTGCGATAGCAGGGAAAGGAGGCTTGATGCGGGGATTGCCTCGCTTACCTTCCAAAGATTCCAACAAAGCGGTTTCTTCACCACAGATATAAGCACCGGCACCAATTTGAACATACAAGTCCAAATCATATCCGCTGCCCATGATGTTCTTTCCTAACAATCCCGCTTCGTATGCTTCTGCAATCGCATTTTCCAAAATACGCGCAACATAAAAATATTCTCCGCGGATATAGATGTATGAAGTATTGGCACCCAAAGCAAAACTGGAAACAATCATTCCTTCAATCAAGATGTGAGGAATCTTTTCCATGAGGTATCTGTCCTTGAAAGTACCAGGTTCTGATTCGTCGGCATTGCAAACCAAGTAACGTGGAACGCCTTCTGGCTTGGCCAAAAAGCTCCATTTCATACCCGTTGGGAAACCGGCTCCACCACGACCACGCAAACCAGAAGTTTTCACTTCTTCAACAATTTGCTCGGGTGTCATAGAAGTCAACGCCTTTTTCAAGGTCTCGTATCCTCCTTTTTGGCGATAAACATTCAAGGATTGTATTCCAGGAACGTCAATGTGTTCAAGTAACAATTTCTTTCCCATATCAATCCATGTTTACTTTTTGATCCTTGATGTAGGTTCTTCTTTCGCCATCTTTTCTCAAGTTGTCCAAAAGATTGTCCACTTTCTCCAAGGTCAGGTTTTCATAGAAATCAGCGCCACATTGCAACATCGGTGCTGTACCGCATGATCCCAAACATTCGACAGTTTTTAAAGTGAATTGACCATCTTTGGTGGTCTCGCCATCCTTGATGCCCAATTTTTTCTCAATGTGGTTGACGATGTCTTCTGATCCCATCAACCAACATGAGCTGGTGCGGCAGACCTCCAAAAGGCATTTGCCCACCGGCTTCAAATTGTACATGGAGTAGAAGCTGGCCACTTCATATACCTCAATGGGTGTAATGTTCAACACTTGCGCCACATAGTCCATGGCTTCGGCACTCAACCATCCGTCAAATTCAGCTTGCGCCAAATGCAAGACGGGCAGCAAGGCTGATTTTTGTTTTCCTTCTGGATAACGACCCATCATCTTTTGAACAACGGCCATTGTCTCGGGTGAAAATTCGTATTTCTTTTCCATGTTTATGCGTCTAATTCTCCGGCGATAACGTTCATGCTACTCATGGT
Organism: Bacteroidota bacterium; assembly: GCA_039798325.1. Lineage (GTDB taxonomy): Bacteria > Bacteroidota > Bacteroidia > Flavobacteriales_D > Sanyastnellaceae > CAMCTV01. The sequence goes on along the minus strand of JBDKGG010000037.1, from coordinate 3,524 downwards.
GAGGATGGCGTCGGACAACATTCCTCCCTCGATCATTTCTGGATAGGCTTGATAATAGATGTAGCAAGGTCTTCTGAAATGCAATCGGAATGGGGTTCTTCCTCCATCACTGATCAGGTAATATCCCAATTCGCCATTGCCTCCCTCTACTGCGTGATACACTTCACCTTTGGGAACATCGGTTTCTCCCATCACAATTTTGAAGTGATAAATCAATGCTTCCATTTTGGAATACACATCTTGTTTTTCTGGAAGATAAAACTCAGGTACATCCGCATGAAATTCGCCTTTTGGCATTTTTTCCATGGCCTGTTGGATGATGCTTAAGCTTTCCCACATTTCCTGCATGCGCACCATGTAACGGTCAAAAGTGTCACCTTGTGTTCCAACAGGAATCTTAAAATCAAAGTCTTGGTAGGAAGAGTAGGGGTTCATGACACGTACATCATAATCCACTCCAGCAGCTCTCAAATTGGGTCCTGTAAATCCATACTCCAAAGCTCTTTCGGCACTGATGGGCCCGCAGTTTACGGTGCGGTCCATGAAGATTCTGTTGCGGGTGACCAACTTGTCAAACTCGGTCAACATTTTGGGAAACTCATCGATGAAAGCTTGAATTTTCTTCCAAGCAATTTCAGGGAAATCTCTTTCCATTCCGCCGATGCGTCCAATGTTCGTGGTGAGACGTGCTCCGCAAATGGCTTCGTAAATCTCGTAAATTTTTTCTCTGGCTTGGAACAAATACAAGAAGCCGGTCATGGCTCCTGTATCTACCGCAATGACTGTGTCGCAAACAATGTGGTCGGCAATGCGAGCCAGTTCCATGATGATCACACGCATGTAGGCTGCACGTTTGGGAACTTCACAATTGATGAGTTTCTCAACAGTCATGTGCCATCCCATATTGTTGATGGGGGAGGAACAATAGTTCAAACGATCTGTGATGGGCGTGATTTGGTTGTAAGGTCTGTGCTCAGCCAATTTTTCAAACGCACGGTGGATGTACCCAATGGTAGGCACCGCCTTCACAATGATTTCTCCATCCATGGTCAATACATTTTGAAAGATACCGTGCGTCGCAGGATGCGTAGGACCTAAATTGAGCGTGGTGTAATCCTTCTCAATGTTGTTTTGAACGTCAACGTTGTTGCTCATGATTATCTTCCAAAGTATTTGTCTTCTTTATCGTCTCTTCCTGCATCTTCCAGTGCATATTCCTTTCTCAAGGGATGGTAATTCATCTCATCCATGTTGAGTATTCTTCTCAAATCAGGATGCCCTGTGAATTTGAAGCCATAAAAGTCAAACGCTTCGCGTTCCATCCAATTGGCTGCTGGCCAAATTTGGGTAACCGTAGGTACATCCATTTGACTTTTGGACATGAACACTTTAAAGCGAACGCGTTGATTTTGCATCATGTTGTGCAATTGGTACATCAAGGCAAATTCTTGTTCTCCTTGTTCAGGGAAATGAATCCCGCACATGGTGGTCAAGAAATTGAATCCCTTTTCTTTTTTCAAGTAGGTTAATACAGCAATCAATTGATTTTTTTGCAAATGAAAAACGGGAAAGTCCCTTTCATCGCCTGAGGAGATTACTGCGCCAGGGAAGTGTTCTTCCAAAGCTTGCAATAATTGGTCGTGTAATTCACTCATGATTTTTATTCCAATCCGTACGCAGCCAATTTGGCTTTGTATTCAGGGGTTTGTCTTCTTTTCAATCCTTCACTCTTGGCCAACTCTTGTATTTTCAAAATGCCATCCAAAACTTGTTCTGGTCGGGGAGGGCAACCAGGTATATAAACATCCACAGGGATTACACGGTCGATGCCTTGCAATACACTGTAGGTGTCAAAAATCCCACCGGATGATGCACAAGCGCCCATACTCAAAACCCATTTGGGCTCGGCCATTTGCTCGTACACTTGTCTAAGAACAGGGGCCATTTTTTTCGAAATGGTTCCCATCACCATCAACAAATCGGCTTGTCTTGGAGAGAAGCTCAAACGCTCTGATCCAAAACGGGCCAAATCATAGGTAGAGGCCATGGTAGCCATGAACTCAATGCCACAACAAGAAGTAGCGAAAGGCAAGGGCCATAGTGAATTGGCGCGAGCCAATCCAACCGCTTTGTCCAAAGAGGTGGCGAAAAAACCAGAACCTTCATGCCCTTCAGGCTTGTGGTCTGGATGAATGTCTACACTGGTTTGCATTTGTCAATATTGTATTAAAAATCAATCCCAATTCAAGGCTCCTTTGCGAATGATGTAGGCCAAACCGACAATCATCAATCCCATGAAGGTGAACATCTCCCACAAGCCAAACACACCCAATTCAGTAAAGTTCACGGCCCAAGGATACATGAAGATGACCTCAACGTCAAACAGGACGAAAAGAATCGCGACCAAAAAATACTTGATGGAGAAGGGAGTTCGCGCATTGCCCTTGGACTCAATGCCGCACTCAAAGGCCTCTTCCTTGATTTTTACGTGGCGTTTTGGACCAAGCATGTGGGTGAGGACCATTGTTGTTATGACGAATCCCAATGCAATCAAAGCCATGATTACGATTGGAAAGTAGTCCCATAAGTGCGATGTAGCTGTCATTTTCCTTGCGTTTAGCGCGTCAAATTTAACCAATGCACAAGTAACAAAAGTCACAAATTGATTTTTTTTTTGAGGGATATGAACACGATTTCAACCTATGACTTTTTCAAACTTTGATTTGTACTGAAATGAAGTACTTTAGCCCCATGCGCTACTTTTTGCTGTTGGTGGTGATTTGGTTTTACGGCATGGGGATTTCAGACCTGGCCAATGATCCTCCGCATGGGATTCATTTCATTCGTCAGACCGATGGCATTGCTTTTATCCACCATTACCTAAAATCCGATGACGGTTTTTTATCTCCAGGAACTTTGAATCTTCAATCTTCAGGGGGAAAAGCGGCTTGTGAGTTCCCGCTCTTATATTGGATTTCAGCCAAGTGCGTCGATTGGTTAGGGCAGGACACCGCTATACTTCGTTTGTTGCATGGCTGCTTTGCCATCCTTGGTTTGTGGTCTTTGTTCGGGCTGAGCGGTTTTTTTATTTCGTCCTTGTTTTTGAGATTGTTGCTGATCATGACCACAATGACCTGCACGGTGTTCAATTTTTACGCTTTTAATTTTCTTCCCGATATCGCCGCATGCGGGATGACCCTATTGGGCTATTATGCTTGGTTGCATTTTTTTCATAGGCGAGATCGTTGGATGTTGTTTCTTGGAACTTTGGCCTTCTCTCTTTCTGGTTTGTTTAAAATCACTTTTCTCATTCACCCAGCGGCCCTTTTGCTCACTTTTTCAGTATTGCATTTTCATTGGACTTTTCGGCAGTTCTTTTGGATGGTCCTTGGGATGCTCACCTTGGTTCTCGGGTGGTGGGCATTTGTTGTATATTACAATCAAATAAATGGTGATAATTATTTCACTACTGCTTCCAAGTCCTTTTGGGATGCAACGGCAGATCAGCGTTATCGCGTGTTTTT
>JBDKGG010000036.1:0-15388 GCA_039798325.1 Bacteroidota bacterium | reverse complement strand
TTCCCAACCATTTATCAAATCTGTCCTGATCGTTCAGTAACAGAAATCGGTCAAATCACAGCTGCTGAAGCTTATGCTGGTATCAACTGTACCATGCCTAGCCTTCCAACTGATGTAGCTTTCACCACCCAATACAACGGTGGTACTACATCTTGTGGTTCAGTTGCTTTGGGAACTTTGACCATCAAGAACTATGGTGTAGACAATTTGACTTCTTGCACCATCAATATCTCTGGAAACGCATTGACTGCTCCAATCAACATTCCATGGACTGGTGATTTGGTTAGTCTTGATGTAGCTGAAATTGATTTGGGTTCTGCAAATTTGGCTCAGTCTGGAACGATTACCATCACGGTAACTTCTGATGCTTATCCAGCCAACTCTACAATCACTCAAGCTTTGACGAAAGTGACTACACCTTCTACCACTCAAGTTCACGTATTGATCAACTTTGACGAGTACCCAGAAGAGTGTGCTTGGGGAATCTTTGACGATGCAGGTACTTTGGTTACCAGTGTTGACTATTCTGTAAGTACTCCAGCTGATTTGGCTGTGGTGAATGAGTTTGTTGCTCTTCCAGCAACTGGTTGCTACACTTTCGTTGCAGTAGATGCATACGGTGACGGTTTACATTCTTCACAATGGGGTGGTACAGATGGTACTATCTCTGTTACTACTTTGAATGGTCAAGGAAACGTGTTCTCAACTGTATGGACTTATGATGGATCAACTGACTATTCTATGCAAGAGGCTGCTATCAACGCTACAACTTTGGAAGTTGGTGTTACTGAAGCTGAATTGACTCAAGAGTCTTTGACTGCTTATCCTAACCCAACCAACAACCAAACCAACGTTAACTTCATGATCGCTACAGCTTCTGAAGTGAAAATGAGCGTAATCAACATGTTGGGTGATGTTGTAATGAACAACGACTTTGGTACTTTGGCTGCTGGTAACTACAACGAAGTAGTTAACTTCAGCAACATGCCAGCTGGTTTGTACTTGGTGAATTTGAATGTTAATGGTAAAGTTTCTACTTTGCGTTTGACAGTTAGCAAATAATTGAGATACAACAACTCAAGAAAAGAGGTCTTCGGACCTCTTTTTTTTTGTCCTTGCCCGCTTTGGTATTATACTTGCTTTTCAGAACGCATTATGAAAAAAAACATCCTCACCCTATTGCTCAGCTGCATCATCAGTTTGGGTTTTTCACAAGGAATCCCTTCCATTACTTTGAAAGATTTACAAGGCAATGACATCAACATGTCGCAAATTTCTAAAAATGGAAAGCCGGCAATTCTTTGTTTCTGGGCCACCTGGTGCGCACCTTGCAAGAAAGAATTGAACAATTACACAGAATATTATGCCGATTGGCAAACCAAATATGGCGTAACCATTTATGCCATCAGCATCGACGATTCAAGATCAGTTAGTCGCGTTGCGCCTTACATTAATAGTGTTTCATGGGACTATAAAATCATCTTAGACAGCAACAAACAATTTGCTCAAGCTTTGGGTGTCAACAATGTTCCGCATACTTTCTTGGTAGACAAAGATGGAAAAATCGTTTGGTCACACAACAATTATGCAGAAGGTGACGAGGCGGAATTGGAACACCAATTGGAAAAACTAACGGGACAAAAGTAAGCTCCATGAAAAAGATTTTTGTCCTCTTTGCAGCCTTGTCTTTGCTGGCGTGCAGCACGCACAAGAAAAAACCCAAATGCAATACCTGTCCCAAATGGGATGACCGCATTGAAATTACCCAGTAGTTTTTATTTTGTATTCTAAGCCAACCAATCAATTGGAGAATGTGCTGGTTAGGTTTATTCCTAAATCAGCCGTAGCGTTGGCTTGCGAAATGTTGCGAAAGCATCCACATCACATCACCATCACCCCACCCCGTGCCACCAAACTTGGGGATTTCACGGTTAAACCCAATCGGGAAAAACATGAAATCACCGTCAATGGGGATCTCAACAAATACGCCTTTCTCATCACCCTGATGCATGAATTGGCCCATCTCATCACCTACAATCAATACAAAAACAGGGTAAAACCGCATGGACCAGAATGGAAAGACAATTTCAAGCGAACACTGGGACCATTTTTAGAGATTCAAGTGTTTCCTGAATTGGTTCAAAAGGCCATTTATCAATACCTGCAAAATCCAGACGCCTCCACATGCACTGACTTGCATCTATCCGCCGTGCTTTCCTTATATGATAAAAATGAATCGGGTGAAATGTTGTTGGAACATCTGCCCGATGGTGAACGTTTTTACTACGGAAAAGAAAAGAGAATTTTCCTAAGGATTAGAAAAAACAGAACCCGCATCCTCTGCCGAGAAGAAGCCAGTGGTCATGAATTTTTGTTTTCTGCAGTCAGCAAGATCATAAAATGGTCAAACTAATTCATTTAGACTTATTTTTGAAACATGCCAATTTTTAAAAGTGTCGGTGCCTACTCCGCTTTGATGGGACGTGTTTTTTCTAAGCCTGAGAAATCACGTGTTTACTTCCCATTGATCTTGAAGGAGATGGATAAAATTGGTTTGCAGTCTGTTGGTATCGTTTCCCTTTTGGTACTTTTCATGGGAGGTGTTGTTGCCATTCAAACCGCATCAAACATTGACAGCGGTTGGATTCCACGATGGACGATTGGCTTCACTACCCGGCAATCCATCATATTAGAATTTTCATCTACCGTTGTCTGTTTGATCATTAGCGGAAAAGTAGGCAGTAACATTGCCTCAGAAATAGGAACCATGCGCATCTCAGATCAAATTGATGCACTGGACATCATGGGGATCAATTCAGCCAGTTACCTGATCCTTCCTAAAATTATTGCAGCTGTCATCATTCTACCATTTCTTGTTGTGCTCGCGATGTTTGTGGGCGTGGTAGGTGGCGGAGCCATTGCCATTTTCAGTGGAGCCGTTTCATACAATGATTTTGAATTTGGCGCCCAATATGCCTTTCGCGCCTATGACATTTTTTATTCAGTCATCAAAACCGTATTCTTTGCTTTTATCATGAGCAGCATTTCTGCTTTCCACGGTTACTACACCCATGGAGGTGCATTGGAAGTGGGACAAAGCAGCACTCGGGCTGTTGTCTATTCCATCGTCATGATCATGATTGCCAATTTTCTATTGACCCAATTGCTCTTGCTATGATCGAATTGAAAGGAATAGAAAAATCTTTTGGGCAACAACAAGTTCTCAAGAATTTGAATTGTGTTTTCGAAACGGGAAAAGTAAATTTCATCATTGGAAAAAGTGGAGAAGGGAAAAGTGTATTGACCAAATGCATGGTGGGTTTGATGCCAGTGAACGCGGGAAACATCACTTATGACGGTGAAAACTTCATCAACATCAGCCGATTTGAAAGAAAAAAAATCTTGAACAACATTGGTATGCTGTTTCAAGGAGCGGCGTTGTTTGATTCCATGACTGTAGGAGAAAACATTCAGTTTCCCATGAAGATGTTCACGGCCATGACAGCCAAGGAAAGAGAAAAGAGAACAGACGAAATCTTGGAGCAGGTTGGGCTCACGGGAAAGAGTGCTCTTTTCCCCAGTGAATTATCCGGAGGGATGAAAAAAAGAACTGGATTGGCTCGGGCGATTGCCTTAAATCCAAAGTATTTGTATGTGGACGAACCCAATTCTGGTTTGGATCCATTGACCAGTATCAAAATAGATGGATTGGTCAGAGAAATTACAGATCGTTACAATATGACCACCATTGTCATCAGTCATGACATGAATTCAGTTATTGAAATAGCAGACACCATCCAATTCATGAGCAAGGGTGAGTTTGTTTGGTCCGGCGACCGCCACAGCATCTTACAATCCAATCATCCGCTGTTGAATGAGTTTGTCTTTGCGTCACAATTTATGCGCGAGATCAAAGAAAAATTTCGTTGACTTTTATTTCAACACGCTCCAACGCTCAGAGTCCAATCGGACCATGATGAAGAGGAGCAATGTAAAGGCCATTAGCGATGAGCCCCCGTAGCTAAAGAATGGCAACGGAATACCAATGATGGGCGCCAAACCAATCACCATTCCGATATTGATGAGAAAGTGCATAAAGAAGATACAGGCCACACAATATCCATAAACCCTTGAAAAAACGGATCGCTGCCGATCGGCGATGAACATCAAACGGATAATCAAAAAGACATAGGCCCCAATCAGAATTAAACTGCCCAAGAACCCCCATTCCTCAGCAACTGCGCTAAAAATAAAGTCGGTCCATTGTTCTGGTACATAGTTGTTCTGGGTCATGGGACCATCCAACCATCCTTTTCCGAACACGCCTCCCATGCCCACTGTAATCTTGGCCATTTCCGAATTGTAATCGGCATCCTTTCTTTCCACGGGCAAAGACAACATCACATAAATTCTCTCCTTGTGGTGCTTCTCTAAAATATTGTCCACGATATAGGAAACCGAATAACTGAAGGAGGCTGCTGCAATGGTACCCACTGTGACAATGAGGTACATCTTTCGACGGTTTCGTGGAGGAATAAAGTTTCGGGTGTACAGCAAAACCAGTATCGCTAAAATGGTGAGTACGATGATGAGCATCCACACCCCGCTTTGCTCTCCATAAAAAGGTATATTGGCGGTACCGGCTCCCGTTACTATAGAAAGAACGCCAAAAAGAATGGCCGCAAATCCAACGATCAACACATTACCTGAAAGCCCCTCACGGTACATTACAAAAACAAAAGCGACAAAGGTGAGCAAAGACCCCACGTCGGGCTGCAATAAAATCAGTCCTGCTGGCATCCCGATGATCGCAGCCGACACCAACCTGCTTTGCATATTTTTCAATTGTCCTCCTCCTATGGAGGCAATGTATTTGGCCAACACCAAACCGACGCCAATTTTGGAAAACTCTGAGGGCTGAATACCAAATGAACCTACTCCGAACCAAGCCTTTGCTCCATTGACTTCTTTACCAATAATCAGCACCAATACCAACAACATCAGGAAAAAGCCATAAATGACCCAAGCAAACTTGGCGAAGAAATCTCCCTCTATGTACAAGGTTAAGATGGCCAAAAGAACAGAAATCCCAATCCACATCATTTGCTTGCCATACTCTTTGGCAAAATCAAAAGGCATGGGGTGGGAAGCATCATAAGCTGCGGAGTAAATGGTCATCCAACCGAAAACAACAAAGAAAATCCAGACTCCAATGATGGTCCAATCAATGGGACCCACAGCGCTATTGTTTCTATTTCTGCTCATTGGTTCAAGAAGTTTTGTTCAAGAATATGCTTCTCGCGCTCGATGTTTTTTATGGCGTCATTCAAGTACTGCTCAATCATCAAAGAAGCAATGGGAGCAGCCCATGTTCCTCCAAAGCCACAATTCTCAACATAAACCGCCAATGCGATTTTGGGATCATCTTTGGGAGCAAAGCAGACAAAGACGCTGTGGTCTTTGCGTGGCTCATTTTGAACGGTTCCTGTTTTGCCACAAATGACAATGTCTTGCAACTTGGCACCGTTGGCCGTTCCTCCCGGTCCCACCACCTTCTCCATCGCTGAAATCACTACGTCAAAATATTCTGGGCGAATGCCTACATCATTTTTTTGAGAAAACTCTGGTCGTGGTGCGCCGTTCAATCCCACCTTCTTGACGGTATGAGGACTGTAATAATACCCTCTGTTGGCTACAATACAAGCCAAGTTGCACATCTGAATGGGCGTCACCAGCATCTCACCTTCGCCGATACTGATGGAATAAATGGTGCTAAAATTCCAAGACTCTTTTCCATATGCGCGATCATAATACTCTGGACTGGGCACCAATCCTTTTTTTACACCTGGAATGTCGGTACTCAAGTTGGTACCAAAACCAAATTTCATGATTTGTTCGCGCCACAATCCCAAACCAATCTGCGCATCTTTGAAACGATTCTTGGGATTGCGACCTCCTTCGACTACACGTTGCATGACGCCTCTGAAGTAGGGATTGCAAGAATGCACAATGGCCATTTCCAAATCATCCATGCTATGGCTACCATGACAACCAATCAAGGCCCTGTTGCAAGGAATACGCGTATCCTTGTTGATGGCACCCAATTGCAAAGCCGTTAGCGATTGCGCAATCTTAAAAATGGAACCTGGACGGTATTGGGCCTGCGTTGCTCTATTGAACAACGGCTTTTGTTTGTCCCTGCTCAAGGCCAAGAAGTTGGCTCCTCTTGCACGGCCCAACAACAAATTGGGGTCGAAGGTCGGGGAGGAAACCAAAGCCAATATCTCCCCGGTCTTGGGCTCAATGGCCACAATACAGCCCCGCTTGTTTTGCATCAATTTCTCGCCATACTTCTGCAAATCAATGTCGATCGAAGAAACCACGTGCGTTCCTTCGATGGCTTTGACATCCAAATTCCCATTGGCTACTTGTCTTTCTACACCGAGGTTGTCTCGAAAGACATATTTAATTCCACGCTGTCCGCGCAATTCGTTCTCGTATGATTTCTCAATTCCACTCAATCCAATGTAGTCTCCCTTCTTGTACTCGGGGAATTTTTCCATCAATTTTTTGGTCACCTCTCCTACATCCCCAAGCAGCAAAGCACCCGCTTTTTCGGGATATACCCGCAACGTTCTGGCTTGCGCATAAAATCCCTTGAACCGGTATAACTCACCCGCGATAGGGGCATACTCTTCTGGTTTCATTTGCTTGATCACCGCAGAAGGCTTGTAACGCACATTGGGGTAGGTCACTGCTTTTTTCAAGATGCTGCGCAACTCATCCAAATCCAGAGAAGTGATTTTACAAAAAGCCATTGTATCAAAAGGCAACACATCTTTTGGCAATACCATCAGATCATAGACCGTTTGACTTGTCACCAAAACCCTTAGATTGCGGTCATAGATCACCCCTCTTGATGGGTAAACAACCACTTCTTTTTCAGTAAGGGCTGTTCCTCGGTCCTTCCAATATTGAGAAACGACTTGTAATCCAAAAATCCGCAACAGATAAATCACTGCAATGGTCATTACAATGACAATAAGCGTATATCTCCTTCCCTCCATCAGTTTTTGACCTTCTTATTAAATATCAAATACTGGCCAACCACCATCAGCATCAATGTACCCATTGCACTAAAAATGATGTGTCCCAATTGATACCAAAAAGGTGTAATGCGCAAGGTTTCTGCATAGAACAAGACAAAATGGTGGCAGAAAGTCAGTATTCCGGCATAAGTCAAATACCAACTTAACCCCATTTTTTGAATGGTGGGCTCTTGTATGGCATCATATCCTTCGCGCGGAGACAACAACCTTTGAATCATGGGCTGCAACCAACCCAGAACAACACATGCGGTCATGTGCATACCCATGGGGCCAGTAAACAAATCCATAAAATACCCTGTCACAAAAGACAATATCAATACCAACCATTTTGGGGTGTCAAAAGGCAACATCAAAATACCAAAGATGTATACCCATGGCAAAACAAACCCATCCAACAACTGCAATCGAGAAACCACCAAGGCTTGCAAGAAGAGCAGGAATACAATCCGAAAGAAACTAGTTATCGTCTTCGACCCCATCGCGTTGTTGTTGTTGAATTAATAATGAATCTTGCTCTTGCTTGAGGATATCTCCCACGACCTGGACATAGCTTAACTTCCTAAAGTCTGTGGCCAATTGTATTTTGATCCGATGAAAATTCTCTTCAGGTTGATCGTTCAATTCGCTCACAAAACCGATGAACAAATCCGCGGGAAAATGCGATCCATAACCTGTTGTTAAAACGGTGTCCCCGATGCTCACTTGCACGTGTTTTGGAATATCCTTGACATCGGCATAGGCCGGATCAGAGCCGGGAGGCCATGCAATTAATCCAAAATCACCACTTCCTTTCATCTTTACACTTTCTTGAAACTTGGGATTCAAGATGGGCAAGACCACCGAAAAATGATCACTGACACTGCTCACCACACCCACCACACTTCCATTGGTGATGACCCCCATATTGGGCAATATTCCCCCCAACCTACCGCGGTCTAAGGTTAAGTAGTTACTTTCACGATTAACAGATGCGTTGCTCACCTTTGCTGAGCGGTAGAAATAACGCTGCTTGCGAATGCTATCCTGCACAGAATGCTTGGTGGTATCAATGAAAAAATAGTTATCGGGCAATTGTGAACGCAAGTTGGCATTCTCCAAAGCCAATTGATCATTGATCTCCTTCAATCTCAAATAACGCTGCAGTTGATCTCGCCAATCATAAATCTTTCCTACCCAATCAGAACTTTGAGAAACAAATGAAGCATTGTGATAGCGGTTGCTCGAAAACAAAACCGCTAAAGAAAAAACAAACAAGAAGAGAAAGAGAACAAAGACAAAATGTCTCTTTAATAATTCAATGATATTCTTCATTCTCTAAAAACAAGCGATTACTCTCTCATCAAGAATTGGAAACGGTTGATGTTCTTGAGGGCAATACCCGTACCTCTGGCCACTGCGCGCAATGGATCATCGGCCACATGCACCGGAAGTTTCGTTTTGTTTTGAATGCGCTTGTCCAACCCTCTCAATAAACCACCGCCACCAGCCAAATAAATTCCTGTCTTGTAAATGTCAGCGGACAATTCGGGAGGTGTATTGTCCAAACAGGACATGATGGCCTCTTCAATTTTGCAAATGCTGTTGTCCAAAGCACCAGCAATTTCTGAATAGCTCACTTTGATCTCTTTGGGAATACCAGACAACATATCGCGACCACGAACGCTGTAGTCTGCTGGTGGATTTTCCAACTCAGGCAAAGCCGCACCCACTTCAATTTTGATTTGTTCAGCTGTACGCTCACCCACTTGAAGGTTATGTTGGCGGCGCATGTAGTCCTCGATGTCTTGAGTCAATTCATCACCAGCAACGCGAATATTCTTATCGGTAACAATACCCCCCAAGGCAATCACGGCAATTTCTGAGGTTCCCCCACCGATGTCAATGACCATGTTTCCCATGGGCTCTTCTACATCGATGCCAATACCAATGGCCGCAGCCATGGGCTCATGGATCAAATACACTTCCTTGGCACCTGCATGTTCAGCACTGTCTTTTACCGCACGCTTTTCAACCTCAGTGATACCGGAAGGGATACAAATCACCATGCGCAATGAGGGCTGAAACAAACTGCGACCGCGGTTGATCATCTTGATCATTCCCTTGATCATGTCTTCCGCAGCGTGGAAATCTGCAATAACCCCATCCTTCAAGGGACGAATGGTCTTAATATTTTCATGGGTTTTACCGTGCATCTGTTGCGCCTGACGTCCAACCGCCACAGTCTTTCCTGTAGTGCGGTCTCTGGCTATGATCGATGGCTCATCTACCACAACTTTATCATTCATGATAATGATGGTGTTGGCCGTGCCCAAGTCAATGGCGATTTCCTGAGTCAGGAAGCTAAACAATCCCATTTGGTGTAATAATATTTCTTGTTAGGTTGGGGGCAATTTGCCCGTATGCAAATATCATAAAGGAACCGCCATTTTTGTGCATGGTGTGAACAATTTCTTGACTAATTTTTTTTGTCGATATGAAATCGATTTTTTTGACCGCAATCAGAATGTTTTCATGGTTTTGGTCTTCCTAATCAGTAGTAAACTATTTTCGCAAAAAAATAACCATATGAAGTTTGAATTAGCCCCTCTTCCATACGCTTATGACGCGTTGGAACCGCACATTGATGCGCGCACCATGGAAATCCACCACAGCAAGCATCATGCTGCCTACACCAATAACTTGAACGCAGCCTTGGAAAACTCTCCTTTGGCGGGTCAATCCATCGAAGCTTTGATGACGTCTGGCTTTGAAACTCCAGCCATTCGCAACAACGGCGGTGGTTTTTACAACCACAACTTGTTCTGGGAAATCATGACTCCAGGAGGTGCCAATGCGCCAGAAGGAGATTTGGCCAATGCCATCCATGAAGCTTTTGGCTCAATGGAGGCTTTCAAAGATGCTTTTGCCAAAGCAGCTACAACACGTTTCGGATCAGGATGGGCTTGGTTGTGCGTGCACAAAGGAGGAAAAGTTGAAGTATGCTCTACTCCTAACCAAGACAATCCATTGATGCCAGGATCTTGCGGTGGTTTCCCCATCCTTGGTATTGATGTGTGGGAACACGCCTACTATTTGCATTATCAAAACCGCCGTCCTGATTACATCAACGCCTTTTTCAATGTAATCAATTGGAGCATTGTTGGCGAAAAATACAACGCGAACAAATAATGTACTGCGTCGATCTTTTTCAATACAAACGCTTCCCTTCTCGCGCCGTCAAGGTAGGCTCTATTGGCATCGGCGGGGATCATCCCATTCGATTGCAGAGCATGACCACTGTGGACACGATGGACACCGAAGGTACCGTGGCCGAGAGCATTCGCATGATTGAGGCGGGCTGCGAATTGGTTCGCATCACCGCACCCAGCAAGAATGAGGCTGAAAACCTGGCCAACATCAAAAAAATGTTGGTTGAGAAAGGCTATCCCACCCCTTTGGTAGCGGACATTCACTTTACGCCCAATGCAGCTGAAATAGCAGCCAAGTTGATCGAAAAAGTGCGGGTCAATCCTGGAAACTACGCGGACAAGAAGAAGTTTGAAGAAATCGACTATACAGACGAAACCTATCAAGCGGAGCTAAAGCGCATCGAAGAGCGTTTTACTCCGCTTGTTCTCATTTGCAAGGAACACGGTACCGCCATGCGCATCGGAACCAACCATGGTTCGTTAAGCGATCGCATTCTCAGCAGATATGGTGACACCCCTGAAGGCATGGTAGAAAGCGCCATGGAATTCTTGCGCATTTGTAGAAAAAATGATTTTCATGAGATTGTCATCTCCATGAAAGCCTCCAACACCTTGGTCATGGTTCAAGCTTATCGTTTGCTGATGAAAACCATGATCGATGAAGGCATGAATTACCCTCTTCATTTGGGGGTAACCGAAGCCGGTGATGGGGAAGATGGTCGCATCAAATCAGCCGTAGGAATTGGTACTTTATTGGAAGATGGCATTGGGGATACCATTCGTGTTTCTTTGACAGAAGCACCTGAATTTGAAATACCCGTTGCCAAGATTTTAGCAGACCGATACCACAACAGATCGTTGTATCCTGAGACAACACGAAGAGAATACAGCATCAATCCATTTTCTTACCAAAGAAGAGAGACATTTGAGGTCAACAACATCGGAGGAAAACACACTCCTGTCGTCATCATGGACCTCAGTCACCGCAGTGAAATCAATCCTTCCAGCTTTTTTGGCGCAGGTTATCAGTACAGTGTCCCAATGGACAAATGGAACCTAAGCGACTTGGCTTGCGACTATATTTTCATTGGCGATCAACACATTCAATTTGACATTCCAGGAACCTTGGGCATCATCCAAAATGGAGCCGCTTGGTTAAAAAATACAACCGCCATTCGCACCTACCCTTGTTGGTCTATAGAGCAATATTTGTCGAGTGCGAAAAAGCATGAAGAAATCAATTTCATCCAAGTTCAAACCCAGGAATTGACGGATGGTATAGTGGAAGACATCAAGAAAGACCCGACTGCGGTCATTTTGCTATCCTCTATTCATCCTTTACAGGTGATGGATTTAAGATCAACGTATTTGCAACTGATGAATACCAATTGCAAGACACCTGTGATTGTTCATACCCAATACACCACCGATTCTGAGGACGCGTTTATGCTGAACAGTGCCGTAGATCAGGGAGCATTGTTCATTGATGGACTGGGAGATGGCTTGATGATGACAGCCCAAAACATTGCATTGCAGCGTGTCAATTCCAGTGCCTTTGGAATCTTGCAAGCCACCAGAACCCGCATTTCCAAAACGGAATATATTTCATGTCCTTCCTGTGGACGCACACTATTTGATCTTCAAGAAACCACAGCCAAGATTCGTTCACGCACTTCCCATTTGAAAGGTGTTAAAATTGGCATCATGGGATGCATCGTGAATGGACCAGGCGAAATGGCCGATGCGGATTATGGGTATGTGGGAACAGGGCCCGGAAAAATCACTTTGTACAAGGAAAAAACAGTGGTCAAGAAAAATGTTCCCGAGGAAGAAGCCGTTGATGAGTTGATTGCTTTGATTCGTGAGCACGGCGACTGGGTAGAACCTGTTGCGGTATAATACTAATTCGGGTTTTTATCAATTCGCACTCCTTTCTGCACGATATTGATACCACAACCCAAACCACCGGACATGTTCCAGCTGTGCAGACTGTCATCCATGATGCTTAAGGTGTAATGATAGGCGTAGTAGGACTCAATGGCTGAGATGGGAATTTCACGGTTTTCAAAGATGACCGTTGAATCTGAGTTGCCATAATCCACCACCAAAATTAAATCTTGCTCACTGTGACAGGTATCACAAGGTCCATAACAATTGTTGGTTTGGTGCACGGCATACTTACCGACATATGCATCTCTTTGGTCTGGCTCTTTTAGCGTCAACGTCTCATAGGTACACGATTGAACAATAGCCAAAAGAAAAAGAAAAATGTACATCCTACTGTCCGTCTTACATGTCTTCCTATTGATCATCCTTTTGCGATTATTCATTTATCCATTTCAATACAGCATAACCCTCATTGTACTTCATGACCACATGGTAAAGACCACTGGCCCAATCTGAAATATCCAGCTGAAGGCTGACCTGAGAAATCCCATTAAAATAACAAAGTCGACCATGGATATCAAAAATTCTAATTTCCTGCCATTCTATTTCATCATTCTTGCTAATCTTCAAAACCGATGGTGACGGTTGAAATAACGCAAATAACTCATGCTGATCTTTTTTTTCCGCAATTCCCACCAAACTACCATCACAATCTTCATCGACATCATTACCCAATATTTCAAGTGCAAACGGATGAATGGTGGAATCCTGATCATTGCAATCAACATAACCATTAAAATAAACGTAACCTTGGTCGATATAACTTTGCGCATAGCTTGGACAGCAAGGTAAATTGTTTACAATCCCGTTTCCGTATCCATCAGAATCCTCGTCCATGTGAAAGTTACAATGGGGCATAATCCCAGTACCTTGATCTTGCCCATCACAATTGGCGTCTAGGCCATCTGGGCAAGGGCTTTCATAAGCAAAGCGATTCACATTGGCATTGGTATCATCACAATCACCATTGAACTCTTCAGATAATATATACGGTACTCCAGGGTTGGTGCAAGATTGAATCCGATCATAACAATCAAAATAACCATCTTGATCATGATCAGCGAACCAAAAAGTTGCTGGATTGATGAGGACCTGCATGGGATCACAATCGTCACCGTTTGTCGCGTAGGGATAGACATTTTCACAATCAAAAAAAGGAAAGACAGGATCTCCATAACCATCCTCGTCTACATCCAAATAATAAATCATGGTATCCGCACCTACTGATGATCCATAAACATGAAAATCATCAAACACCATATTGCTTGTTGGATCCAAATCATTGAATAGTATCAACTGATCTGTAAAATATAACCGAAACTCCACGACCCGAAGACTATCCCAATTATTCGTCATAGAAGCAAATTTTTGAGCTTCCCAATTGCCTGACACGGTATCTGACCAAAGATCACTATTGAAGTTATCTTGACTTGAACGAAGGTGAAGGATTAAAGGAGGATCGACGATGGAAAGATCCAGATACTTTGAACGCCAATGAATAGAATCCAAACTAAATTGCGTGCAATGCTCTGATGAAATGCGAAATGAAAGATACCGGGCGGCACTGATTTCAGGACCTGCTAAAATGGAATAAGCCAACCATTCTCCATTGCTGTATACGTCGGATGAAGATGTTCCATGAAAATCGGAAATATGAATAGCGCCATAACTGGTCCAATTTCCTCCGGAAGAAAAATCACAATAACCCAATTCTTGAGATGACCCAAATTGCGCAAACAAATAAAGCATCACCCATAGGGCCAATTTTTTCATAGAATAAAATTAAGGAAAATCCACGAACTATGCGCAATTGCCTATCTTTGCCTCGAATTTTTTTTCACCCAAATATGACTGTAACAGTAGATGCAATCAATGGGCTGAAGGAGCGCGCGTTTGCGCTCGGGAGGTACCTTTGACGTGGAGACTAAGAAACTCCAAATTCAAGAAGACGAAAAACTAACGCAGGACCCTGGTTTTTGGAATGATCCAAAAAAAGCCGAGTCCATCATGCGTCAAATCAGAACCCGCAAAATGTGGGTAGAGGCCCATCGCCAATGCGCGGCTGGGGCAGACGACCTCGAAGTATTGCTTGATTTTTTCAAAGAAGGCGCCGCAACCGAAGAGGAGCTAAATGCTGCTTATGCCACCGCCGAAAAAACCATCGATGATTTAGAATTCAAAAACATGCTTTCCGCTGAGGAAGACGGTTTGAGCGCAGTCATGCAAATCACCGCGGGTGCTGGAGGAACAGAAAGTTGCGATTGGGCAGGAATGCTCATGCGCATGTACTTGATGTGGGGCCAAAAAAGTGGATACACCGTCAAAGAGCTCGATATGCAAGAAGGCGATGTGGCAGGTGTTAAACAATGCACGCTGGAATTCAATGGTGAGTTTGCTTTTGGTATGTTGAAAGGCGAGAATGGTGTTCACCGCTTGGTGCGCATTTCTCCGTTTGACTCCAACGCCAAGAGACACACCTCATTTGTTTCTGTTTATGTCTATCCATTGGTGGATGATTCGATCGAAATCGACATCAATCCTGCGGATATCACCTGGGACACTTTCCGTTCAGGCGGTGCTGGGGGACAAAACGTAAACAAGGTAGAGACAGGGGTTCGTTTGAGACACAAACCCACCGGCATCATCATCGACAACACCGAAACCCGCTCGCAGCTTCAGAACAAAGAGAAGGCCATGCAATTGTTGAAATCACAATTGTATGAAATGGAATTGGCCAAGCGCATGTCTGCCCGTGATGAGATTGAAGCGGAGAAAAAGAAAATCGAATGGGGATCACAAATCCGCAACTACGTCATGCAGCCATACAAATTGGTCAAAGACGTGCGCACGGGACATGAAACCAGTGACGTGGATGGTGTGATGGATGGAGACATCGGTGAATTTTTAAAGTCCTTCCTGATGCAGCAAGGCAAAGGAGTAGAATAAAAAACTAATTGCAATAAAAAACAACATGGAATATCGTATCGAAAAAGACACCATGGGGGAAGTTAAGGTTCCAGCCCATGTTTATTGGGGAGCCCAAACTGAACGCAGCCGCAACAATTTCAAGATTGGACCAGCAGCGAGTATGCCCAAAGAAATCATTTATGCTTTTGGTATTTTGAAAAAGGCCGCAGCCCACGC